>JAUVWV010000170.1 GCA_030603925.1 Thauera sp.
AGCGCGCCGTCGGCGAGGAAGGTGTGGTAGACGAGGTTGTTGAGCGGCACGGTGAGGGTCTGCACCACCACCACGGCGACCCCCAGGCCGATCGCCGTTTCGACCTTCTTGGAGATGGCGATGAAGGTACACATCCCCAGGAAGAAGGCCAGCGCCATGTTCTCGACGAACACGGCACGGACGAAAAGACTCAGATAGTGTTCCATCAGAAGGCCTCCTTGGTGATCTGCGGGGCCATCTTGAACTGGGTCTTCTCGACCTGGCCGCGCTTCCACTCACGCAGACCCCAGATCAGGAAGCCGATCAGGAAGAAGGCGGACGGCGGCAGCAGCAGCAGGCCGTTGGGCTGGTACCAGCCGCCTTCGGTGACCAGCGGCAGAATGCTGACGCCGAACAGCTTGCCGGCACCGAACAACTCGCGCACCACGCCGACCGAGATCAGCACCGCGCTGTAGCCCAGGCCGTTGCCGATGCCGTCGAGGAAGGACAGCACCGGCGGGTTCTGCATGGCAAAACCTTCGGCGCGTCCCATCACGATGCAGTTGGTGATGATCAGACCGACGAACACCGAGAGCTGCTTGGACAGGCTGTAGGCGAAGGCCTTCAGGGTCTGGTCCACCACGATCACCAGCGAGGCGATGATCACCACCTGCACGATCATGCGGATCGAGCTGGGGATCTGGCTGCGGATCAGCGAGACGAACAGGCTGGAGAACCCGCACACCAGGGTCAGCGCAATGGACATCACCAACGCGGTGTTGAGGTTGGTGGTCACCGCCAGCGCGGAACAGATGCCCAGCATCTGCAGCGCAATCGGGTTGTTGTTGAACAGCGGGTTGAGCAGAACTTCTTTGGGAGTGAGCTTGGCCATGATCACGCCTCCTTGGAACGCAGCTTGGCGAGGAAGGGGCCGAAGCCCTGCTCACCGAGCCAGAAATGCAGCAGGTTGTTCACCCCGTTGCTGGTCAGGGTGGCGCCGGCCAGGCCGTCGACCTGGTAGTCGGCCATCACGCTCTGCGGATCGACCGTACCCTTGACGACCTGCACGGTGAGCGCGCCGCTGTCGTCAAACAGGCGCTTGCCCACCCATTGGCCGCGCCAGCGCGGGTTGTCCACCTCGCCGCCCAGACCCGGCGTTTCCGCATGGGTGTGGAAGCCGAGGCCGACCACGGTGTTGAGGTCGCCCTTCACCGCCAGGAAGCCGTGCAGGGTGGACCACAGGCCGTAGCCGCGGATCGGCAGCACCAGAGTCTCGATGCCGCCGTCCGCGTCCTCGATGACATACACCGTGGTGAAACGCTCGCGCCGCTTGATCGAGGCCAGGTCCTCGCCCTTGGACAGGCGGGCCGACATCTGCGGGTCCTTGGCCGCCTTCAGCGGATCGAAGGTCTCGGCGTCGAACTGGTCGCTGAACTCACCGGTTTCCAGGTTCACCAAGCGGGCCTGGATGGAGGTACCGAACAGCTGGCGTACCTGCGCGGCCGACAGCTCGCGCCCACCCATGCCGGCGATCGACGCGATGCTGCGCTGCTTGTCGAGCAGGCGGTTCTCGGTTTGCAGCGGTTTGAGCGAAACCGCCGCCCCTGCCACGAAGATGGAGCTGACCAGACTGACCGCCAGCGCCACCATCAGGGTACGGGATGTGGATTCCTTATTGGACATCGCGCGCGAGCCTCCGCTTGATGTTGGCCGCCACCACGAAGTGGTCGATCAGCGGCGCACAAAGATTGCCGAACAGGATGGCCAGCATGATGCCTTCCGGGAAGGCCGGGTTCACCACGCGGATCAGCACAGTCATCACGCCGATCAGCGCGCCGAAGATCCACTTGCCGGTATCGGTCATCGAGGCCGACACCGGGTCGGTGGCCATGAAGATCATGCCGAAGGTGAAGCCGCCGATCACCAGGTGCCAGTACCAGGGCATGCCGAACATCGGGTTGGTGTCCGAACCGATGGCGTTGAAGATCAGGCTCATCGCGATCATCCCGGCCATCACGCCGCCGACGATGCGCCACGAGGCGATCTTCATGATCAGCAGCACCGCGCCGCCGATCAGGATGGCCAGGGTACTGGTCTCGCCGATCGAGCCATGCACGGTACCGAGGAAGGCGTCCATCCAGGTGATGCCTTCGCCGAGGATGGCCTCCATGCCGCCGGAGGCGCCCAGCGACAGCATGGTGGCGCTGGTGTAGCCATCCACCGCGGTCCACACCGAATCGCCCGACATCTGCGCCGGATAGGCAAAGTACAGGAAGGCACGGCCGGTGAGCGCCGGGTTGAGGAAGTTCTTGCCGGTGCCGCCGAACACTTCCTTGCCCACCACCACGCCGAAGCTGATGCCCAGCGCCACTTGCCACAAGGGCATGTCGGGCGGGCAGATCAGCGCGAACAGCACCGAGGTGACGAAGAAGCCCTCGTTCACCTCATGCTTGCGGATGGAGGCGAACAGCACCTCCCAGAAGCCGCCGACGATGAAGGTGACCAGGTAGATCGGCAGGAAGTAGGCCGCGCCGTGCAGGAAGTTGTCCCACAGGCTGCCCGGATTGAAGCCGGTGAACATGCCCAGCAGGGCGATGCGCCAGCCGTCCTGCGCAGCCATCAGTTCGGCACTGGCGGCGAGGATGGTGTTGGCGTGATAGCCCACGTTCCACATGCCGAAGAGCATGGCCGGGAAGGTGCACAACCACACCGTGATCATCATGCGCTTGAGGTCGAGACCGTCGCGTACGTGGGCAGTGGTGCGGGTAACCGATGCCGGCTTGTACAGGCCGGTATCGACGGCTTCGTAGAGGGCGTAGAACTTCTCGTACTTGCCGCCCTTTTCGAAGTGATGCTCGATGCTGTCGAGCCAGGAGCGCAGACCCATGCTCAACCCTCCTTCTCGATGCGCGTGAGGTTCTCACGCAGGATGGGACCGTACTCGTACTTGCCGGCACACACATAGGTGCACAGCGCCAGGTCTTCCTCGTCCAGTTCCAGCGCGCCGAGCTTCTGCGCAGTGTCGGTGTCGCCGACGATCAGCGCACGCAGCAGCTGGGTGGGCAGAATGTCGAGCGGCATCACTTCCTCGTAATTGCCGATCGGCACCATGGCACGCGGGCTGCCGTTGGTGGTGGTGGTGAAGTTGAACAGCTTGCCCGGCGAGAGCTTGGAGATGTACAGGTTCATCACCGAGTGCTTCTCCGCGCCGGCGCGCAGGTAGTGCAGCATCTCACGCTCGGTGCCTTCCTCCAGGCAGCTCACCTGCAGGTGGTAGCGTCCCAGGTAGGCACAGGCGCCGCGCGAGGTGCGCCCGCCGAACACCGAACCGGAGATCACGCGCACCTTCCTGCCGACCTTGATCTCGCCGGCCGCCATCTCGTCCAGGCTGGCGCCCAGGCGGGCGCGCAACAGGCGCGGCTTGTCCACCATCGGCCCGGCCAGCGCAACCACGCGCTCGACCCACAGACGGCCGGTGGAGAACAGCTTGCCGACGGCGATCACGTCCTGGTAGTTGAGGTACCACACGCTCTTGTGCGCGTTGACCGGATCGACGAAGTGGATGTGGGTGCCGGGCAGACCGGCAGGGTGCGGACCGGCGAAGGTCTCGCTGCTCACGTTGGCCAGACCGGCGCCGGGCACTTGGGTGCCGTCGGCGTGACAGACCACCACGCGGGCGATGCGCGCCAGCACCTTCAGGCCGCGGACGAAGTCCTCGCCGTGCTCGGCCAGCACCACCAGCGGATCGGCGGCCAGCGGATGGGTGTCCATCGCGGTGACGAAGATCGAGTTCGGCTTGGCATCCACCGCCGGCACCTTGCCGAAGGGGCGGGTGCGCAATGCGGTCCACAGGCCGGAGGCGATCAGGTTCTCGCGCACCTTCTCGTCGGTGAGGCTGTCGAGTTCGGCGTCGCCGTAGCGTGCGAAATCGATCGCGCTGTCGGCCGCATCCTCGCCCTCGAGGTCGATCACCACCGACTGCAGCACGCGCTGCTCGCCGCGGTGGATCGCGCTGACCACGCCGGCGCCCGGTGCGGTGTATTGAACGCCAGGCGTCTTCTTGTCGGAAAACAACACCTGGCCGAGTTTGACCCGATCACCGACCTGCACCGCCATCGTGGGCTTCATACCGTGGTAGTCGAAGCCGATGACCGCCACGCTGCGTACCGGGCGGGCTGCCTCGATACGCTGCGCGGGTGCGCCGGTGATGGGCAAGTCCAGTCCGCGTTTGATTTTTATCATCCGTCTAGCCCAATCACTGGTGGAAATGGAAGGACGGCCGCCCCCCAAATGGCGACCCAAAGCGTCCGGCAGCGGCCACCTGGGCCTGCTGCAGGACGCCGTCCCTGCACGAACAAACCTGCGGATTATAAAAGACAAGGGACCTGCTGGCACACGCACGGCACCGATTTCAGGGGATACCCCTGTCGGCGCGAGACGCCTCGAGGGAACGGATCCCAGGCCTGGCGGGCCATTCCGCCGGACGCGCATGCACAGTGCAAGGCGGTTGGAAAGTGCTCAGGCAGCGTTGCGCGCGAGCTTGGCCTGATAGTGCGCCTTGGTGGCGCAATAGACGGTCTTCTCCAGCTCGACGTGGGCCAGGCCGTGGCGGTCGCGCAATTCGACGCGGAAGGTGCGCTCGGTCTCGCCGTGCTCGGCCAGATCGCGGCGCACGGCCTGCACGGTGGCGGCGTCGACGTGGAAGTCGGCGAACAGGTGGCTGCGCCCGGGGCGGCGGTAGCGGATCTGCCCGGCCTTGTCCCACACGATGACGTCGTCGCCCAGCTGCAGCGCCAGCAGCATGGCGAACATCGGGTCGGCGGCGGCATACAGCGCACCGCCGAACAGGGCGCCGGCCGGATTCACCGTGCGCCAGGAGTGGCGCAGCATCACGCGGATAGTGGTGAGGTCGCGCGAGACGTGGATCACCCTGCCGCCGGTGGCACGGTAGGACGGATAGAAATTGAAGCCCAGGCGCAGCAGTGCCGCCCGGAAACGCGGCGGCACCCTGTCGAGCAGTTTCGGACGCACGGACGGCTCAGACGCGCTCGAACACCCCGGCCGCGCCCATGCCGGTGCCGATGCACATGCTGATCATGCCGTAGCGCAGGCCCGGGTCGCGCTGCATGGCGGCCATCAGCGTGGCGCTGCGGATCGCCCCGGTGGCACCCAGCGGGTGGCCGAGCGCAATCGCGCCGCCGAGCGGGTTCACCCGCGCCGGGTCCATGTCGAGCTGGCGCATCACCGCCAGCGCTTGCGCGGCAAAGGCTTCGTTGAGCTCACTCCAGCCGATGTCGCCGAGCTGCACGCCGGCCGCGGCGAGCGCGCGCGGGATGGCCTCCACCGGACCGATGCCCATCACCTCGGGCGGCACGCCGGCCACCGCGAAGGAGGCGAAACGCGCGATCGGCGTAGCGTTGTAGCGCTTCAGCGCGGCATCCGACATCAGCAGCACCGCGCCGGCGCCGTCGGACATCTGCGAGCTGTTGCCGGCGGTCACCGAACCGCGCGCGGCGAACACCGGGCGCAGCTTGGCGAGGCTCTCCGGCGTGGCGTCGGCACGCGGCCCCTCGTCGTGCTCGCAGACGCGTTCGACCACGCGCACCGTGCCGCCTTCGCCGGGCAGGTGGGCGTGCACGGTGTAAGGGGTGATCTCGTCGCCGAAGCGCCCGTCGGCAATCGCCGCGCAGGCACGGCGGTGCGATTCCAGCGCGAAGGCGTCCTGATCCTCGCGGCTGACCTGCCACTTGGCCGCCACCTTCTCGGCCGTCAGGCCCATGCCGTAGGCGATGGCGACGTTCTCGGCGCGCTCAAAGATCGCCGGGTTGAGGCTGACCTTGTTGCCCATGATCTGCGGCATCGCGCTCATCGACTCGGTGCCGGCGGCGATCATCACGTCCGCCTCGCCAAGGCGGATGCGGTTGGCGGCATCGGCCACCGCCTGCAGCCCGGAGGCGCAGAAGCGGTTGATGGTGATGCCCGGCACGCGGTCCGGCAGGCCGGCCAGCAACAGGCCGATGCGCGCCACGTTCATGCCCTGCTCGGCTTCCGGCATGGCGCAGCCGACCACCACGTCGCCGATCTCGGCGGCGTCCAGCCCCGGCACCTTGCCCACCACCGCGCGCAGCACGTGGGCCAGCATGTCGTCCGGGCGAACGTGGCGGAACATGCCGTTGCGCTTGGACACCGGGGTGCGGGTGGCGGCGACGATGTAGGCGTCCTGAATCTGCTTGCTCATTCTCAATGTCTCCTGATGTTCGGTTGGCGCGTTGGTAGGAGCGGTCTTGCCCGCGATACGGCCTCGTTGGCCCGCGGGAACCGTCGCATCGCGGCCAAGGCCGCTCCTACGGCACGACAATGCGCTCAGTTGCGCAGCGGCTTGCCGGTTTCCAGCATGTGCACGATGCGCTGCTGGGTCTTCTCGTTCTTCAGCAACTCGACGAACTGTGCGCGCTCGACCTCGAGGATCCACTGCTCGGAGACCCGCGCATTGGTGTCCACCTCGCCGCCGCACAGCGCAATGGCAGCGGCCTTCGCGACGCGGTAGTCGTGCGCCGAGATGAAGCCGCCTTCCATCATGTTCACCAGCATCATCTCGCAGGTGGCCACGCCGTTGCGCCCGGCCACCACGACCTGGCGCTCGACCAGCGGCGCTCGCCAGCCGGCCTCGGCCAGCGCGCGCGCGCGGCGGATCGCCACGTAGAGCAGTTCGTGAGCGTTGAACAGCACGTCGTCCCCCGCTTTGGCAAAACCGAGCTGCACGGCCTCCAGCGCGCTCTTGGCCACCGTGGCCATGGCAATGGTCTGGAAGGCAGTCTGCACGTAGGGGAAGACGTCGCCGCCCGCCGCGCGCTGCGCCAGGCGATGCGCCTGCAGGGCGAACTCCTTGCTGCCGCCGCCGGCCGGGATCAGGCCGACGCCCACTTCCACCAGGCCGATGTAGCTCTCCAGCGCCATCACGCGGTGCGCCGCATGCATGGCGAACTCGCAGCCGCCGCCCAGCGCCATGCCCTGCACCGCCGCAACCACCGGCACCTGGGCGTGCTTGAGGGTCATCGAGGCCTGCTGGAACTTGGCCACCGTCTTTTCCAGCAGGTCGAACTGGCCGGCCTGGCAGGCCGCGGCCACCTGCTGCAGGTTGGCGCCCACGGCAAAGGGCGCCTCGTGCCACAGCACCACGCCGTCCAGATCGCGCTCGGCGCGCGCCACGGCCTCGATCAGGCCGTCGAGCACCTCGTCGCCGATGGCATGCATCTTGGACTTGAAGGACAGGATGCCGATGCGGGCATCCTGATCGGGGCGCAGCCAAAGGCGCACCCCGTCGTTCTCCCACAGGGTGTCACCGCGTGCGCGCGGCGCTTCACCCATGACCTGCTCGGGGTAGAGCTGGCGCTCATACACCGGCAGCGCGGAGCGCGCCTTCAGCGCATCGTCCGCGGCGCTGTAGGAGCCGGCGGCCTCATGCAC
>JAUVWV010000335.1 GCA_030603925.1 Thauera sp.
CGACGCCGGCGGGCGAACCGTGGAACTCGAAGAACAGCATCGGCGCCTCGCGCAGCGTGGTCTTGCTGTAGCGGTTGATGGCGGTCACGGTGAGGCTGTCGAGCAGTTCGATGCGCGCCACCGGCACACCGAGCTGGATGGTCTGGATCACCGTGCGCACCGCGGCGTCCACGTCGGGGAAGGTGCAGATCGCCGCCGAGACCGCTTCCGGCAGCGGATGCAGGCGCACGGTCAGTTCGGTGATCAGGCCCAGCGTGCCTTCCGAGCCGACCAGCAGCTTGGTGAGGTCGTAGCCGCTGGAGGACTTGCGCGCCCGCCCGCCGGTGCGGATCACCCGCCCGTCGGCGAGCACCGCGGTCATGCCCAGCACGTTCTCGCGCATGGTGCCGTAGCGCACTGCGTTGGTGCCGGAGGCGCGCGTCGCGGCCATGCCGCCGAGCGAGGCGTCGGCGCCCGGGTCGATGGGGAAGAACAGCCCGCTGCCGTGCAGTTCGGCATTCAGCTGCTTGCGCGTGACGCCGGGCTGGACGACGGCGTCCATGTCCTCGGCGTGTACCGCCAGCACCTTGTTCATCTCGGAAAAATCGACGCTGATGCCGCCGCGGATGGCGAGGATGTGCCCTTCCAACGAACTGCCCACGCCGTAGGGAATCAGCGGTACGCCATGTTCGCGGCAAAGCGCCACCAGGGCGGCGACCTCCTCGGTGCTGTGCGGGAAGACCACCGCGTCGGGCAGGGCGTCGGGGAAGTGGGATTCGTCGTGGCCGTGGTGCGCGCAGATCGCCTCGGCGGTGGAAAAGCGCTTGCCGAAGCGGGCGGCAAGGCTGTCGATGAAGTCCTGCGGCAGCGGGCGGCGGGCAATGGTCTGGGGGGCGTTCATGTGATGGGGCTCCGGAGGGCGAGCGGTTGCAGGGCGCCATTATCGCCCCAGGGCGGCTGCCGCGGGCAGCCGGCGTACCGCGGCCGGCCTCGCGGCAGGGTTCAGGCGGCGCGGTCCTGCAGCACGCCGCGGCGCACCTGGTCGAGCTCGATGGAGTCGAACAGCGCCTTGAAGTTGCCTTCGCCGAAACCCTCGTCGCCCTTGCGCTGGATGATTTCGAAGAAGATCGGCCCGATCACCGTCTCGGTGAAGATCTGCAGCAGCCGTCCGCCCTCGGGCGTCGGTGCGCCGTCGATCAGGATGCGGTTGCGCCGCAGGCGCTCCACATCCTCGCCGTGTCCGGGCAGGCGTGCGTCGATCTGCTCGTAGTAGGTGTCCGGCGTGTCGAGGAAGCGCATCCCGTCCGCCCTCAGGCCCTCCACCGTGGCATGGATGTCGGCGCTGCTCAGCGCGATGTGCTGGATGCCTTCGCCGTGATAGGCATGGAGGAATTCCTCGATCTGGCTGCGGTCGTCGGCCGACTCGTTGATCGGGATGCGGATCTTGCCGCAGGGGCTCACCATGGCGCGCGAGCGCAGGCCGGTGAGGCGGCCTTCGATGTCGAAGTACTTCAGTTCGCGGAAGTTGAAGATGCGGCGGTAGAAATCCGACCATACATCCATGCGCCCGCGATGTACGTTGTGCGTCAGGTGGTCGACCTCGAGCAGGCCGTGCCCCGCGGGCTGGCGCGGCGTGTCGGCGAGCCAGTTGAAATCGATGTCGTAGATCGACACGTCCTGGTAGCGGTCGACCAGATAGATCAGGCTGCCGCCGATGCCCTTGATCGCCGGAATGTTCAGTTCCATCGGCCCGGCTGCTCCGGGGTGGGCTTCGGCGCCCAGTTCGAGCGCACGATCGAAGGCGGCGCGCGCATCGCGCACACGCAGCGCGATGGCGCAGACCGAGGGGCCGTGCACGCGCGCAAAGGCCTGCGCGAAGCTCGCCGGCTCGGCGTTGAGGATGAAGTTGACCGCGCCCTGGCGGTACAGGGTGACGTTCTTCGAGCGGTGGCGCGCGACCGGCAGGAAGCCGAGCTGGCGGAACAGTGCATCGAGCGCGGCCGGATCGGGCGCGGTGTATTCGATGAATTCGAAGCCGTCGGTGCCCAGAGGGTTGTCCCACAGCGGGGTGGCGGGGGTGGTCATCGGCAGGTGTCTCCGGAAGTTGTTATGCGGCACGTCCAGCGCGGCATGCCTGTCTGAAGCATAGAGTGGCGCGGCTGGCAGAATGTTGCGATCTGCCCGATCATTGCGCGATGAGTTGGCAGTTTCTGCCAAACTTTCCGGAGTGACCCATGCATGAGCTCGATCGAACCGATCTGCGCATCCTGGAACTGCTGCAGCAGGATGCGCGCATCACCAATGCGGAGCTGGCCCAGCAGGTCGCCCTGTCGCCCTCGCCCTGCCTGAGGCGGTTGCGCCTGCTCGAGGAGTCCGGCGTGATCCGCCAGTACGCCGCGCTGCTCGACCCGGCGCGCCTGGGGCTCGGGCTGCAGGCCTACGTCACGGTAAGCCTGGACAAGCGGGTCGATCAGCACATCCACGATTTCCATGCGGCGGTCGATAGCTGGCCGGAGGTGCTCGGCTGCTTTGCGATGACCGGCGAAATGGACTACCTGCTGCAGGTGGTGGCCGAGGATCTCGAGCATTTCTCGCGCTTCCTGCTCGATCGTCTGCTAAAACAGGAAGGGGTCGCAAACCTGAAGTCCAGCTTTGTCGTGCAGACCGTCAAGCAGAGCACCCGGCTGCCCCTGCGCAGTCGGTCGATGCGCAAAAATGTTTGACACGGTCCTCGATACCCTCTATAGTGCGGCGCTTCTCGCTCGGAGGGGTACCCAAGCGGTCAACGGGAGCAGACTGTAAATCTGCCGGCTCAGCCTTCGAAGGTTCGAATCCTTCCCCCTCCACCAAGTAGCTGTAGTGCGCCGGGTCTTCCGGGTTGGCGGGAAGTCTGGTGCATGTGGTGAGTGCGGGTCGTCTGCGTTGTGTGCGGGTGTAGCTCAATGGTAGAGCAGAAGCCTTCCAAGCTTACGACGAGGGTTCGATTCCCTTCACCCGCTCCAGGTTGTGAGAGTAGTAGGCGTTTTGGCAGTGCCCATGTAGCTCAGTGGTAGAG
>JAUVWV010000367.1 GCA_030603925.1 Thauera sp.
GACAGATACACGGCTTCCAGGCCGGCCTTGGCCTGCTGCATGGCCTGACCGGCGGTGATCGCGCCGAAGGCGTTCACATAACCCTTCTTGGCGCCGCCGTTGACCTTCTCCCACAGCACCTTGGCGCCGCGCTGGGCCAGGGTGTACTCGGGCTGCAGGCTGCCGCGCAGGCGGACCACGTCGGCGGCGGTGTAACCGCGCTTGACGCCCTTCCAGCGGGGGTTTTCAGCCCAGTCTTTTTCCAGGGCGGCGATTTGCTGTTCGCGGGTCAGAGTCATGTCTATTCCTTACTGGCTGACGAGGGATGGGGGTGGGAGTCGGTGTCCGCGGTCGTCGACCGGGTGCGTTCTCTCCGTCTCGAGGCCCGGGCAGGGTGTCCGGCAGGGCATCGAATGAGGCACAGTATAGGAAGAATCTGGCTCTGCAACAATAGGTCTTATATAAGATATAAGAAAAAAAGTTACTCCGTAAGATCAATTACTTGCAGTTTGTATTTCACAGTGCGAGACGAAAAGTGATTCTGTGAAATGTAAAGGTGGTGCACCGCGCAAGGCGCTGCGCCTGTACACCACCCCGGGTTCGGCCGGTGGCTCAGAGCAGGGCGGTGGCGGACACGATCACACCGTCCTCATCCGCATAGACGTACTGGCCCGGCACGAAGCTGACGCCCCCGAAGCTGACCGGGATGTCGCGCTCGCCGACCCCGCGCTTGACGCTCTTCAGTGGATGGGTGGCCAGCGCGAAGGCGCCGATGTCCATCTGGCCGATGGCCTTCGCGTCGCGAATGCAACCGTACACGATGACCCCGGCCCAGCCGTTGTTCACGCCCAGCAGGGCGAGCTGGTCGCCGACCAGGGCGCAGCGCAGCGAACCACCACCGTCGACAACCAGCACGCGCCCCTCGCCCGCTCCTTCCAGCGCGCTGCGCACCAGGGTGTTGTCCTCGAAGACTTTCAGGGTGGCGATCGGGCCGCCGAAGGCGGTGCGTCCGCCGAAGCTGCGGAACATGGGGGCGACGACCTGGATGCGTCCTTCGTTGGCGTCGCACAAATCGGCGGTCTGAATGGTCATGGCATCTCCTGGGGCGATTGAGGGATGCGCCGATGATAAACCAGGCGGCGGGGCAAAAAGAAAGGCGGCCCAGGAGGGCCGCCCTGCCGCCGCAGCGCGCCGTCTTCAGACGGTGGCCGCTTCCTCTTCCATGAACACCAGCTTCACCTTGCGCGCCTCGTCGAGGTCGATGGTGACCTTGCCGCCGCCGGCCAGGCGGCCGAACAGCAGTTCGTCGGCCAGCGCGGCACGGATGGTGTCCTGGATCAGGCGGGCCATGGGGCGCGCGCCCATCAGCGGATCGAAGCCGTTCTCGGCCAGCCAGGCCTTCAGTTCGTCGGTGAAGTGCGCCTCGACCTTCTTCTCGTGCAGTTGCGCTTCCAGTTCGATGAGGAACTTGTCCACCACCCGCAGGATGATCTCGTTGTCCAGCGCCTTGAAGGAGATCATCGCATCCAGCCGGTTGCGGAACTCCGGCGAGAACATGCGCTTGATTTCCTCCATTTCGTCACCGACCTCGCGTTTGGCGGAGAAGCCGATCACCGATTTCTGCATCTGCTCGGCGCCCGCATTGGTGGTCATGATGAGGATCACGTTGCGGAAATCGGCCTGCCGGCCGTTGTTGTCGGTCAGCGTGCCATGGTCCATCACCTGCAGCAGGATGTTGTAGATGTCCGGATGCGCCTTCTCGATCTCGTCGAGCAGCAGCACGCAATGCGGCTTCTTGGTGATCTGCTCGGTGAGCAGGCCGCCCTGGTCGAAGCCCACGTAGCCCGGGGGCGCGCCGATCAGCCGGCTCACCGCATGGCGTTCCATGTATTCCGACATGTCGAAACGCACCAGTTCGATGCCCAGCGTATAGGCGAGTTGGCGCGCGACTTCGGTCTTGCCGACGCCAGTCGGGCCGGAAAACAGGAAGGAGCCGATCGGCTTGGCCGGGTTGCCGAGGCCGGAGCGCGACATCTTGATCGCCTTGGCGAGCGCCTCGATGGCGGCGTCCTGGCCGAACACCACGTTCTTCAGGTCGCGGTCGAGCGTCTTCAGCGCGGCCTTGTCGTCATTGGACACAGTGCGCGGCGGGATGCGCGCGATCTTTGCGACGATCTCCTCGATCTCGTTCTTGCCGATGGTCTTCTTCTGCTTCGACTTCGGCAGGATGCGCTGTGCGGCACCGGCCTCGTCGATCACGTCGATGGCCTTGTCCGGCAGGTGGCGGTCGTTGATGTACTTGGCCGACAACTCAGCCGCGCTGGTCAGGGCGGAGGCAGAGTACTTGATGCCGTGGTGCTCCTCGAAACGGGTCTTCAGTCCCTTGAGGATCTCGACTGTCTCAGCCACCGACGGCTCGACCAC
>JAUVWV010000305.1 GCA_030603925.1 Thauera sp.
GCGCGGAGCGCTTCCGCTACCGCGGCGCCGAGCTGCTTGCGCCCGCCGGTTCGCTGGTGCAGATGAATCCCGACGAACTGCACACCGGCCGTGCCGAGACCGCCGGCGGCTGGCGCTACCGCATGCTCTACCTCGATGCGGAGGTGGTCGAAGGCATCAGCGGCGAGCGCGGCTGGTGGTTCCGCGACGCGGTGCGCGAGGATGCGGCCGCCGCGCGGCGCGTCACCGCGCTGCTCGACGCGCTGTGGATAGCGCGCGAACCGCTGGCCTTCGACAGCCTGCTGGCCGAGCTGCTCGCCGCCTTCCGCCCGCAGGCCAGCATCGGACGAGCCGCGCGCGACGGCGCCGCACCGCGCTTCGCGCCGGTG
Organism: Thauera sp.; assembly: GCA_030603925.1. Classification (GTDB taxonomy): domain Bacteria; phylum Pseudomonadota; class Gammaproteobacteria; order Burkholderiales; family Rhodocyclaceae; genus Pseudothauera. The sequence continues at coordinate 369 of JAUVWV010000305.1, forward strand.
CTCGACTACCTGCGCGCGCAACTGGGCGGGCGCATCACGCTGGACGAACTGGCGGCGCTCGCCGGCTTGAGCCCGTGGCACTTCCTGCGCAGCTTCCGCGCGCAGTACCACGTCACCCCGCAGCAGATGCTGATGGCGCTGCGCCTGGCCGAAGCGAAGCGCCAGCTCGCCGCCGGCACGCCACCCGCCGAGGTGGCCGCAGCCACCGGTCTGACCGACCAGGCCCACCTGACCCGCGCCTTCGCGCGGCGCTACGGGGTGACCCCGGCACGCTACCAGCGCCAGCTGCGGAGCTGTTGAGGCGGCACCTTTCGGGTAGGAGCGGGCTTGCCCGCGATAACGGTGGTCGTTCTCCCGCAGGCCGTAATCGCGGGCAAGCCCGCTCCTACAGCCAGTGCCGCAACCCGCCGACCGCCGGTGGCGCAATCCGGTACAAGACGACGGACTGCGTTGCTGCCAAACTGGCGCGATCATGTGGATCGGAACCCTCTATGCGCTGGCCGCCGGACTGACCTGGGGCCTGGTGTTCGTCGGCCCCCTGTTGCTGCCGGACTACCCGGCCACGGTGCAGACGGTCGGCCGCTACCTTGCCTTCGGCCTGATCGCCCTGCCGCTGGCCTGGGCGGATCGCCGTGCGCTGGCGCGCCTGAGCCGCGCGGACTGGATCGAGGCGCTCAAGCTCGGCGCCATCGGCAACCTGCTGTACTACCTCTTCCTTGCCAGCGCCATCCAGCGTGCCGGCGGTCCCTTGCCGACGATGATCATCGGTACGCTGCCGGTGGTCATCGCGGTGTGCGCCAACCTGCGCGACCACCGGCGCGACGGCCGCCTGCCGTGGGGACGCCTGGCGCCTTCGCTGCTGCTGATCGCCGCCGGGATCGCCTGCGTGAACCAGTCCGAGTTCGCCGAGTTGCGCGCCGCTGCCGGCGCCGACGTGGGACGCTATGCCCTCGGAGCGCTGCTTGCGGTGGGCGCGGTGGCCTGCTGGACCTGGTATCCCTTGCGCAACGCCGACTGGCTGCGCGCCCACCCGGACCGCAGTCCGCGCGCCTGGGCCACCGCGCAGGGGGTGGCGACGCTGCCCCTGGCCCTGGCCGGCTACATCGTGCTGTGGGGTGGGATGGCGGCGGGCGGGGCGGACTTCGAGATGCCCTTCGGTCCGCGTCCGGCCTTCTTCATCGGCCTGATGTTCGCCATCGGCCTGCTGGCCTCCTGGCTCGGCACGCTGTGCTGGAACCAGGCCAGCCAGCGCCTGCCCACTGCGCTGGTCGGCCAGTTGATCGTGTTCGAGACCCTCGCCGCGCTGGCCTATGCCTTCATCCTGCGTGGCACCTGGCCGCCGCCGCTGGTGATGGGCGGCATCGCGCTGCTGGTGACCGGGGTGATCAGCGCGCTGCGGGTGAAGCCGCAGCCGATGGCGGGACCGCTAGAGCCGTAGCGCAAGGAATGCGCTGGCGGGGGGGCAGGCCGCGGGACTGGCCTGTGCCTGCCGGGGAGGCACTGTCGCACAGGCGCCGCGTGGCGGGCGATTGTCGCGTCCGCGACGTGCGGACGCGTCGGCCGGGCGCGGCGAAGCACGCAGCACCGTGGATGCGCGGCATGGCATGCGAACTGCTTCCGCGTGTTGCCGGAGCGGGCCGTTGCGGCCACGCGCGACGGGAGGCAGTCCTCATGACTCAGATCGGCATCTTCTTCGGTACCGATTCCGGCACCACCCGGCTGATCGCCAAGAAGCTCGCAAAGCTGCTCGGCGAGGCGGCGGCCAAGCCGGTGAACATCAACCGCTGCAGCGCCGACGAGCTGCTGCAGTACGACGCCCTGATCCTCGGCACGCCGGCCTACGGCATCGACGAGTTGCCGGGCCTCAACACCCGCATCGCGGAACCGAGCTGGCACGAGTTCATGCCACAGGTCGCCGGGCGCAGCCTCGCCGGCAAGCGCATTGCCCTGTTCGGCCTCGGCGACCAGGAGAAATACCCCGACCGTTTCGCCCATTCGCTGATTCACCTCTACCGCTGGGCAGTCGCGGGTGGCGCGGACGTGGTCGGCCAATGGCCGCAGGACGGCTACCAGTTCGAGCACAGCCCGGCGCTGGTCGACGGCCGCTTCGTCGGTCTGATCATCGACCAGCGCTCGCAGAGCCTGCTCACCGATGAACGCCTGCAGCGCTGGGTGGCGCAGATCGCCCCGGCACTGACTGCGGCCGTGCAACCGGAGACCCTTTGATGAGCAGCCCCGTCACCATCCGCTACTTCAACACCTACAGCGGCGTGAAGCTGCCCTTCCGCCTCACCGCCGAGCTCGGCGCAGCAGAGATCGCCAACCGCAACACCTACTTTCGCGGCGAGTTCGATGCCGCCGGCACCCTGCTGGGCTTCGAGAAGCGGGTCTATGACGAAGTCGAACTGGCCCACCGCTACCACTACAGCGAAGACGGCCGCCTGCTGCGTGCGGAGATCACCGACGCCGACGGCGAGGTGACCGTGGTCGAGGCTCGCTGAGCGGCCGGCCCGTCCGTTCAGCGTGCGCGGGTGACCAGCGCGATGCCCAGCACCACGGGCAGGATGCCGAGGTAGTCGGCCGCGCCGACCTGCTCGCCCAGCATCAGCTCGCCAGCGGCCAGGCCCAGCGGCGGGGCGAGGAACAGCCAGGCGCTCGCGGCACTGGCGCTGCCGCGTTCGAGCAGGGCGAACCACAGCAGGTAGGCGCCGATCGACACCACCGCCACCATCCACGCGAAGGCGGCGAGGAAGCCGGCGCTGAGCTGGATCTCGGCCGGGTTTTCGGTGGCCAGCGCCAGCGGCAGCAGCAGCGCGCCGGCGAGGAAGGTCTGCAGCCCGGTGTTGGCCGCCAGGCCTGTCGATACGCGCAGGCGCTTGTACAGCACGGTGCCCAGCGCCAGGGTGAACAGTGCGCCGGTGACCAGCAGCAGCCCCTCGGCGGGATCGCTGCCGCCAGCCAGGCGGTTGCGCGCGATCAGCACTACGCCGGCAAAGCCCAGCGCCAGCCCGGCAAGCTTGCGGGGGCCGAGGCGCTCGCCGAGCAATGCGGCGGAGAACAGTGCGACCAGGATGGGGTTGGCGCTGATGATGATGGTGGTCAGCCCGGAGGACAGCGTGCCCATGCCGGTCCAGCTCAGGCCGAGGTAGCGCGCGAGAGCGAGCAGGCCGTGCAGGGCGTGGTTGGCGCGGTCGCGCAGGGTGAGGCCGCGCCGCTCGCCGCGGAGCGCCGCCCCGGGGAGGAGCAGCGCGCCGGCGGTGAGGAAACGCGCGGCGAGGAAGATCAGCGGCGGGCTGTCGGCGAGGCCGA
>JAUVWV010000249.1 GCA_030603925.1 Thauera sp.
ACCTCGACCAGTTCGTGTTCAACGGCCCATATGTTGATCGCGGCATGCCCGACTTCAGCGGCAAGCTGAGCACTGAACAGGTGGAAAGGATCAAAGCCTTCATCCTCGGCACCGCCGACGCAGTGCGGCCGAAAAAGTAAGGATGCGGCCGAGGAGGCGAATGTGGCGGGCGGCGGCGGGCGCAAGCCTGTCGCCGCCGGCGCGCATCCCGTGGCATGAATTCGAAGCAGGAGACAAGCAATGCAGGACTATGCAAGCACATTGAAGGCCCCGATCACCGACGCCACCCGCCGTTTCCTTGCCCAGCCCAAGCGCCTGCTGATCGGCGGGGCCTGGGTGGAGGCCAGCGACGGCGCCACGCTGGACGTGTTCGACCCGGCCACCGGCCAGTCCTTCGCCAAGGTGCCGGCCGGCGGCCAGGCCGACATCGACCGTGCGGTGGCCGCCGCGCGCCAGGCCTTCGAAGGCGGCGACTGGGCGGCGATGCGCCCGGTCGATCGCGAGCGCCTGCTGATGAAGCTGGCCGACCTGGTCGAAGCCAACGCCCAGGAACTGGCCGAACTGGAAGCGCTGGACAACGGCAAGCCGGTGACGGTGGCGCGCTTCGCCGACGTCGCGCTGGTGGTCGACTCGCTGCGCTACATGGCCGGCTGGGCGACCAAGCTCGGCGGCGAGACCATGCAGCCCTCGGTGCCGATCATCCGCGAGCGCGAATTCTGGGGCTTCACCCGGCGCGAGCCGGTGGGCGTGGTCGGCGCCATCATCCCGTGGAACTTCCCGCTGCTGATGGCGGCGTGGAAGATGGGGCCGGCGCTGGCCAGCGGCTGCACGATGGTGCTCAAGCCGGCCGAGGAAACGCCGCTGAGCGCGCTGCGCCTGGCCGAACTGGTGCAGGAAGCCGGCTACCCGGCCGGCGTGTTCAACGTCGTCACCGGCCTGGGCCACACCGCCGGCGCGGCGCTATCCTCGCACCCGGGCATCGACAAGCTCGCCTTCACCGGCTCCACCGAAATCGGCAAGCTGGTCGGCAAGGCCGCGCTCGACAACATGACGCGCATCTCGCTGGAGCTGGGCGGCAAGAGCCCGATGATCGTGCTCGACGACGCCGACGTCGACGCGGTGGCCGCCGGTGCCGCACACGGCATCTTCTTCAACTCCGGCCAGGTCTGCACCGCCGGCTCGCGCCTGTTCGTGCACAAGAAGAAGTTCGACCAGGTGGTCGAAGGCCTGTCCAACATCGCCGCCGGCATGAAGGTCGGCGCCGGCCTCGACCCCGACACCCAGCTCGGCCCGCTGGTGTCGGCGGTGCAGCAGGAACGGGTGATGGGCTACATCCGCAGCGGCTTCGAAGAAGGCGCGCGTGCCGCGGTCGGCGGCGAAGCGGGCGAAGGCGGCGGCTACTTCGTCAAGCCGACGGTGCTGGTCGATGCGCGCGACGACATGCGGGTGGTGCGCGAGGAAATCTTCGGCCCGGTGGTGGTGGCGATGCCGTACGACGATCTGGACGAGGTCGCGCGCCGCGCCAACGACACGCCCTACGGCCTGGCGGCGAGCATCTGGTCGAACGACCTGACGCGGGTGCATCGGCTGATTCCGCGGATCAAGGCCGGCACGGTGTGGGTGAACTGCCACACGGTGCTGGACAACTCGATGCCGTTCGGCGGCTTCAAGCAGTCGGGCATCGGCCGCGAGATGGGGCGCGCGGTATTCGACCAGTACACCGAGATCAAGTCGGTGCTGATGGCGCTGTGATGTAGCTGGAAGCCGCCCGCGCTGCCCGGTCGGGGCGCGGGCGGGGCCGCTTGTCAGTGTGGCCGGGGCGGGAAGAACAGCGCCAGCCAGGCGGCGAGATCGAGCTCGGCTTCCTCGCGGATCGGGGCGATTGCGTCGGGGGCGATGTCGAGCAGTTTCCATACCGCGGGATCGACGCGCCCTGCCGTCTGCGCGCTCGATTCGCCCAGCGTGTCGGCTTCGACGATGGCGCGCGCCAGGTTCAGCGTGGCGGCGTCGCCCGCGTGTTCGCCGCCCAGCTTCGGCAGGGTCTGGGTGCCGATGGCGCCGGCAAAGGCGCCCGGAACCCGCCATTGGTCCATCAGCGCCGCGCCCACTTCGGCGAAGTCGCAGCCGACGATGCGGCGCTCGGCCAGATGCAGGGCCTCGCCCGTCTGCACCGCGCTCTGCCGGGCGGTGTCGGCGAGCAGCGGGGTGGTCTGGAACATGACCAGATGGCCGATGTCGGCCAGCAGGCCGATGACGAGCATCCTTTCCAGGCCGGGGCGCCCGCTGCGTCGCGTGATCGTGCGCGATGCCAGGGCGCACAGCACGCTGTCGCGCCAGAAGCGCTTCATGTCCAGCCGGGCCGGGCGGATGCCGGCGAAGACCGCATGCAGCGACATCGCCAGCACCAGGTCGTGTACCTGTTGCAGGCCGAGGATCTGAACGGCCTGCGCCACGTTGTCGACCTTGCCGCGGTAGCCGTACATCGCGCTGTTGACCAGTCGCAACAGGCGCGCGGTGAGCGCCGGGTCGGCCGACACCAGGCGCGAGACTTCGAACACCGACCCGGTGGGCGACTCCAATTGTTCGCGGACACGCTCATAGACGGTCGGCAGCGAGGTGAGGGCTTCGATCTGGCTGGCGAGTTCCTGTGCTGAATGCATGGGGGGGCTCCGTGATGCGAGCGGCCATTATCGGCGATTGCCGGCGATGAGGCGCCAAAGAACGGCTTGCACGGGGGAAGTATGCGGGCAAAATCGCCCTTTGCGCCCAGGAGGCGCGGACGATGTCGATGAGGTAGCGATATGAGAGCGTTGAGCTGGAACATACGTCGAATTCGGCCTTGTCGCTGAACGGGTTCTTGACGAAGGGCGTCAGGTTGATCGAGCCCAGGCAGCAGCAGCCGTAGGGCGGCAGCGGCTGTTCGGCGCAGGGGTTGGTGGCCTCGATGGTCTCGCAGTATTAGAGGTTGTTGTCCTGGTTCATGCGGTCCAGGAACAGGATGCCCGGCTCGGCGTGGTCGTAGGTGGACCGCATGATCTGGTCCCACAGCGCGCGGGCGCGCACCTTGCGATAGACCCACAGGCCGTCGTCGCGCTGGTAGGCGCCGGCTTCCTTGAGTTCGGCGGTGGGTTCGGCCTTGTGCGCCAACTCGACGTCGTCGTCGGCTTCGACCGCCTGCATGAAGGGATCGGTGACGCCGACCGAGATGTTGAAGTTGGTGAGGTCGCCGTGGTCCTTGGCGTGGATGAATTCCTCGATGTCCGGATGGTCGCAGCGCAGCACGCCCATCTGCGCGCCGCGGCGCGCGCCGGCCGATTCGACGGTCTCGCACGAGCGGTCGAACACCCGCATGTAGGACACCGGCCCCGAGGCGTTGGAGGCCGTGCCCTTGACCAGCGCGCCCTTCGGGCGGATCGACGAGAAGTCGTAGCCGACGCCGCCGCCGCGGCGCATGGTTTCGGCGGCCTGGGCCAGCGCGGTGTAGATGCCGGGGCGGCCGTCGACCGCTTCGGTGACCGAGTCGCCCACCGGCTGGACGAAGCAGTTGATCAGCGTGGCGGCCAGCGTGGTGCCGGCGGCACTGTTGATGCGGCCGGCGGGGACGAAGCCTTTCTCCTGCGCTTCGAGGAACTTGGCTTCCCAATGGGCGCGCTTGTCCTCGGTTTCGACCGCGGCCAGTGCGCGGGCGACGCGCTGGCGCACTTCGGCAATGGATCGTTCGTCGCCCTTGGCGTACTTCTCGACGAGCACTTCGCCGGAGATTTCCTGCATCGGCAGATTGGCGGCACTGGGCTTGGCGGCGCTGTGGATGGCTGCGCTGGTGGTCTCGCTCATGGTGTTTTTCTTCATCCGTGGGTGGGTCTGACGGTGGATCCGGGTTCGGACTGAAGAATAGCGCGGAAACGGGATAAGATCAAAAAAATATTATTCAATAAAATCAATATATTACATATTTTGTTTGTATCGGATGGAAAAATGAAACACTACATATAGTAGTGATTTTGGGCTGTCTTTTGCCCTGAATGCCGCGAAAACAGTGGGTTTCGGGCGGATCGAGCGGGCGTCCGGCGTGTGATCCGGTGCTGCGCAGATGGTACGTATCGGCTCAACGGCCGAAGCCGGTTTGCTCCGAATGTCAGGCGACACCGTAAATTGACCCCCTAGCGACACGAGGAATGAACCCCCTCGTTCGCAAGGAGGCCATCGTTGGAAACGAAGCACATCGAGGTAGATCCTGTACGCCGTGTAGGTTGCGGAGGGCAGGAGATGTTGGAGCCGGAAGCGGTCACGACGATCGTTCGGTTGGGGCAATCGGGGTGGGGTGCGAAACGGATTGCCAGGACGCTGGGCATCGCGCGCAACACAGCGAAGCGGTATCTGAATGCGGGCGGGCCGGTGCCCTACCAGCAGCCGCAACGTGCCAGTGTGCTCGGCGGTCATGAAACATGGCTGCGGGAGCGCTTTCTGCAGCACCGGGGCAACTGCGACGTGGTGCGCCAGCAGTTGAGCAAAGAGCTGGGCATCGAGACGAGCCTGCGCACGGTCGAGCGCGCGTGCCGAGGATTCCGCCAGGAACTCGAAGCGAGCCGCCGTGCGACGATCCGCTTCGAGACCGCGCCCGGCGAGCAGATGCAGATCGACTTCGGGCAGACGCGCGTGCTGATCGGCGGTGAGTCGGTGCGGGTGTTTCTGTTTGTGGCCACGCTGGGCTACTCGCGCCGGGGGTTTGCCTGCGCATTCCGCCACGCGCGCCAAAGCGCCTGGTTCGCTGGCATCGACGCTGCGTTCGCCCACTTCGGCGGACGACCGCAGACGCTCCTCGTCCACAACGCCACGGCGCTGGTCGACAAGCACGACGCGCACACGCGCCAGGTTCGGCTCAACAGCCGCTTCGAGGCGTTTTGCCGGCACTGGGACATCGCTGCCCGGGCGTGCGCGCCGTTTCGCGCCCGCACCAAGGGCAAGACCGAGAACGGCGTGGGCTACGTGAAGAAGAACGCCATCGCCGG
>JAUVWV010000310.1 GCA_030603925.1 Thauera sp.
CCGCCAATCTGCCGAAGAACCGCTTCCACGCTCACTTCACAGCCCCCGCGGCGCTTGCCGCAGTGCGCTGTGCAGCGCGAAGAGGGGCGAATTATAGAGACGAAAAAAACACTGTCAACAGCGCCGTTGAAAATTCATTGCCGACGGTCGAGCCTGCGTTGAGAACCCGGGCGCGGCACGACCTGTGGAGGCTCGCTAGGCACGGCGATCGACCCCGCCGCACGCCCAATGACGAGTGGCTTCAGAGAACCTGATACACGCGCAGTTCGAAGTCGCGTCCGCCGGTCGACGCATCGAGCGGCTTCAGCTTCTGTATGGTGCCGTTCGCGGTAACGAACAGTGGAACGCCCGACATCAGGGCGTCGGGCGAGATCAGGATACGCACCGCCTCGCCCTTGAGCAGGGGGTCGCACAGCAAGGCATCGGACGCGGCGCGTCCGTCATCGACCGAGACGATCTCGGGGCATTGCGACACGGTTTCGATGCCGACCAGCCTGTCGTCGCCTGCTGCACGCTTGCGGCGAACGATCCCCAGATGCCAGGCATCGCCTTCCGTCGAACGCAGGCCAACCAGGTCACCCATCTGCACCGTGTCATCCGCGCGCGCCGGGACGATCGCGCCCACACCGCCCCGGCTTGCGTCATGCATCAGCCACTCGGCGTCGGTCGGCGACTGGCCGCCCTGCACCAGCTCCTTCAGTTCTTCGAAGCCGCGCACCACGGCAAGACGTCCGTTGAGCAGGTGACGCCGGTAACGGCGCATCGGGGGCGCACCCGACCAGTGGCGCAACAGGGTCTGCAGCGCCTGCAGCAAGGGTGCGCCGCCCCGGCGTCCGCCGAAGCCGGCGGGCACGACGCCCTGGGAGAGTTGCGCGCTCAGGCCGGTGAGGATACGGGCGGCCGGGCCAGGGGTGAAATAGAGCGTTCCGGCGGCGGGCTGTTCACTGCCAAGCAGACGGCGCGGCGGCAGGCCGTCGGGCGGCACCGCGACGCTAGGGGCATCCGCGCCAGGTGCGGATTGCAGTTCCAGGTGTGGCAGCACGAGATCGATCAGCCGGTCGACCTCGCTCACCGCGGCGGGGGTGACCTGGTCGATACCGCAGGCCGAGTAGGCGACGGCGCGCAGGTATTCTGTCGCCACCGCCGGCGTTGCCCATTCGCTTCGCCGCACGGCGCCAAGCAAGGGCCACAGATCGGGATGCCGCGGGCCGCAGGACAGCAGTTCCCATTTGACCCGCTGAGCGGCCGCCGCAGCCAGTCGCACGCAGCCGGGCTCAAGCACGTCACGCGGGACGCCCTCGTGCTGCAGCAGGAGCGCATAGGTTTCCATCAATGAGCCGAACACGCCGCAGGCCTCGTCCGCCAGGCGCGGCCAGCCGGCCAGACCGCGGCTCGGCAGATCGGCCGGATTGTCGAGCACCCGGACCAGCGTCTCGCGCGCGTCGTCGTCGAGTTGCGCGATCAGGGACAGGCGGGCGGCAGGCGGCAGGCGGTCGGGCACGGAGAGGCCGCGCAGCGATGCGGCAAGGGCCTGCAGGCTGCCGATCGCCTGGCCGGCGGTGGACGTCATGGCAGCAGGCGCACGGGCGCCGGGTGATACTGCCGATCCGCAGGAGAACCCGCCAGCTGAGTGATTTCCTTCTTCCATCCGTGAGCACTCCGGCTTGCACCCCGGCGCCCGACCATGCCGGGACCATGGTCCGGCTGGTGCGCGAGGCCGCATTTCGATCCCCGCAGATTAGCATAGGCAGTCCGCGCTAGAATCGGGACTTCATCGATCAGGACACGATTCATGCGCCAGTATCAAGAACTCATGCGGCATGTGCTGGAGCACGGCCACCGCAAGACCGATCGCACCGGCACCGGCACGCTGTCGGTGTTCGGCTGGCAGATGCGTTTCAAGCTTGCCGATGGTTTCCCGCTGCTGACCACCAAGAAGCTGCACACCCGCTCGATCATCCATGAACTGCTGTGGTTCCTGCAGGGTGACACCAACATCCGCTATCTGAAGGACAACGGCGTGTCCATCTGGGACGACTGGGCCGACGAGAACGGCGACCTGGGACCGGTGTATGGCAAGCAGTGGCGCCGCTGGGAAACCGCCGACGGGCGCACCGTAGACCAGATTGCCCAGCTGGTGGACGGTCTCAAGCGCAACCCCGATTCGCGCCGCCATCTGGTTTCGGCCTGGAATCCGGGCGAGGTGAACAACATGGCACTGCCGCCCTGCCATGCACTGTTCCAGTTCTACGTGGCCGACGGCCGGCTGTCCTGCCAGTTGTACCAGCGCAGCGCCGACATCTTCCTCGGCGTGCCGTTCAACATTGCCTCTTACGCCCTGCTGACGATGATGATGGCCCAGGTGTGCGGCTACGAACCGGGCGATTTCGTGTGGACCGGTGGCGACTGCCACCTGTATTCAAACCACCTGGAACAGGCCCGCCTGCAGCTCACCCGCGAGCCGCGCCCGCTGCCGACCATGCGCCTGAACCCGGAAGTAAAGGACCTCTTCGCCTTCCGCTTCGAGGACTTCACCCTGGAAGGCTACGACCCGCACCCGCACATCAAGGCCGAGGTGGCGGTATGAACGCACGGCCGGAACTGGTCCTGATCGCCGCGGTGGCGCGTAACGGCGTGATCGGGCGCGAGAACGCGCTGCCCTGGCGCCTGAAGGCGGATCTTGCCCACTTCAAGGCGGCCACCACCGGCCACCCCATCCTGATGGGACGCAAGACCTGGGTGTCGCTCGGCCGTCCGCTGCCGGGTCGGCGCAACATGGTGCTGACCCGCGATGCGGGTTGGCAAGCGCAGGGCGCGGAGGCTTACACCAGCCCGGCCGCCGCGCTGGCCGCCGCAAACGGGGCCGAAAAGGTGTTCGTGATCGGCGGCGCAGAGCTCTACCGCCAGCTGATTGACCAGGTCGACACCATGATGCTCACCGAGGTGTGGGCCGATGTGGAGGGCGATGCGCATTTTCCCGCCTTCGACCGCCAGCAGTTCGAGGAACTCGCGCGCGAGTCGCGCCTGGCCGATGCGGACAACGAGTTCGATTTCGACTTCGTCACCTACCGCCGCATCCGCAGCCCGCAGTAAGTCAAAGGGCCGCCCGCGGCGGCCCTTTTCCGGACATGCGGCGCGTGCCGCGACTCAGTCCTGGCGCACGCAATCCACGTAGTACTTCACCTCACCGCCCTCCTCGGCCCGCACCAGGCCGTGGATGTCGGTCTCGAAACCGGGGAAGGCCGCGTTGAAGTCGCGCGCGAACTGCAGGTAGCGGCAGATCGTGGCGTTGAAGCGCTCGCCCGGGATCAGCAGCGGGATGCCCGGCGGATAGGGGGTGACCAGCATCGCGGTGACCCGGCCTTCCAGTTCGTCGATCGCCACGCGTTCGATTTCGCGGTGCGCCATCTTGGCGAAGGCGTCCGCCGGCTTCATTGCCGGCACCATGTCCGACAAATACATCTCGGGGGTCAGGCGCGCCACGTCGTGCGCCTTGTAGAAGCTGTGGATCTGCGCGCACAGGTCCTTCAGGCCGACTTTCTCGTAGCGCGGGTGCTTGGCGATGAACTCCGGCATCACCCGCCA
>JAUVWV010000271.1 GCA_030603925.1 Thauera sp.
ACGACCAGCTGCGCGACTCGCTGGAGAAGCTGCGCCTGAACGACGCCTCGCTGCAGTTCGAACCGGAAGTCTCGCAGGCGCTGGGCTTCGGCTTCCGCTGCGGCTTCCTCGGCCTGCTGCACATGGACATCGTGCAGGAGCGTCTGGAGCGCGAGTTCGACATGGACCTCATCACCACTGCGCCGACAGTGGTGTATGAGGTGGTGCTCAACAGCGGCGAGATCATCCACGTCGAGAACCCGGCCAAGCTACCGGAAGTGGGCAAGTATCAGGAGATCCGCGAGCCCATCATCACCGCCACCATCTTCCTGCCGCAGGACTATGTCGGCCCGGTGATCACGCTGTGCAACCTGAAGCGCGGCGTGCAGGTGGACATGCGCTACCACGGCCGCCAGGTGCAGCTGATCTATGACCTGCCGATGAACGAAGTGGTGATGGACTTCTTCGACAAGCTCAAGTCGGTATCGCGCGGCTACGCCTCGCTCGACTACGAGTTCAAGGAATACCGCAGCGCCGACCTGGTGAAGCTGGATGTGATGGTGGGCGGCGAGAAGGTCGATGCGCTGTCGGTCATCGTGCACCGCGCCAGCGCGCAGTACCGTGGCCGCGAACTGGCCTCCAAGCTGCGTGGCCTGATCCCGCGCCAGATGTTCGATGTGGCGGTGCAGGCGGCGATCGGCTCGCACATCATCGCGCGCGAAACCATCAAGGCGCTGCGCAAGAACGTGCTCGCCAAGTGCTATGGCGGCGACATCTCGCGCAAGAAGAAGCTGCTGGAGAAACAGAAGGAAGGCAAGAAGCGGATGAAGCAGGTCGGCAACGTCGAGATCCCGCAGGAAGCCTTCCTCGCCGTGTTGCGCGTGGAAGACGGCAAGTGATTCCTGCCCGCACCGTGCAGCCTGGCCCGATGCCGTCGAACCGTCTCCTCCTCGATATCCGACCCGGACCGTCCGCGTGAACTTTGCCCTGATCCTGTTCCTGCTGCTCGTGGCCACCGCCCTGCTGTGGGCGGCGGACCGATTCTTCGCGCGCAAGCGGCGCGCGCCCGGCGAACCCGCCCCGTGGTGGGTGGAGTACGGCGCGAGCTTCTTTCCGGTCATCCTGATCGTCTTCGTGCTGCGCTCCTTCCTCGTCGAGCCGTTCAAGATTCCCTCCGGTTCGATGATCCCGACCCTGCTGGTGGGCGACTTCATCCTGGTCAACAAATGGACCTACGGCATCCGCCTGCCGGTGATCAACAAGAAGGTCATCCCGCTCAACGATCCGCAGCGCGGCGACGTGATGGTGTTCCGCTACCCGGCCGATCCCTCGCTCGACTACATCAAGCGGGTGGTCGGGCTGCCCGGCGACCGCGTCGAGTACATCGACAAGAAGCTCACGGTGAACGGGCAGCCGGTGCCGCTCTCGCCGGCCGGCGAGTACCTGCATACCGACCGCCTGTACTACTCGCCGCGCTTTGTCGAAAAGCTTGGCGAGCGCGAGCACCAGTTGCTGATCGAGAACGATGCACCGGCCTATCTCACCCAGGTGATGGATTTCCCGTTCCGCGAGAACTGCACCTATACTAGCGCCGGAGTGCGCTGCGAGGTACCCGTCGGGCATTATTTCGTCATGGGCGACAATCGCGACGCGAGCAGCGACAGCCGGGTGTGGGGCTTCGTGCCGGACGAGAACATCGTCGGGCGCGCCTTCTTCATCTGGTTCAATTTCAATGACATGAAGCGCATCGGCAGCTTCTACTGATGGGGAGCGCGATCCTATGAAGAGCAAGCAGACCGGCCTCAGTCTGATCAGCGTCCTGATCGTCGGTGCCTTCCTCGCCTTTGTCCTGCTGCTGGGCTTTCGCACCGTCCCGGCGGTCAACGAATACCTCTCCATCAAGCGCATCCTGCCGTTGATCGCCGAAGAGGGCGATGCCGGCATGTCCATCGCCGAGATGCGGCGCAGTTTCGACCGGCGCGCGCAGATCGACGACATCGTCTCGGTCACCGGTACCGACCTGGCCATCCGCAAGGAGGCCGGCAAGGTGGTCATCGACGTGCAGTATTCGCGCACCGTTCCGGTGGCGGGCAACGTCAGTCTGCTGCTGGACTTCGACGCATCGAACGCGAAACGTTGAGCGGGATGAATCTGCCCCGTCTTCAAGCAAGTCTCGGCCACGTCTTCTCCGACCCCGCGCTGCTCAATGAGGCGCTGACCCACCGCAGCTACGGGCTGCCGAACAACGAGCGGCTGGAGTTCCTCGGCGACAGCATCCTCAACTGCGTGGTGTCAATGGCGCTGTTCGAGCGCTTCGGCGAACTGCGCGAGGGCGAACTGTCGCGCCTGCGCGCATCGCTGGTGCGCCAGGAGGCGTTGCACCGCATCGCGCTCGACCTGCATCTGGGCGACAGCCTGCGCCTGGGCGAGGGCGAACTGAAGTCGGGCGGCGCGCGCCGTCCGTCCATCCTCGCGGATGCACTTGAAGCCGTGTTTGCCGCGGTCTTCCTCGATGCAGGCTTCCCGGCCGCCAAGGCGGTGATCGACCGGCTCTACGTGCCGGTGCTCGCCGAGCTCGACCCCAAGGCGCCGACCAAGGATCCGAAGACCGCATTGCAGGAGTGGCTGCAGGGGCGCAAGCTGAACCTGCCGCAATACCAGATGGTCAACGTGCTGGGCGAGGCGCACGCGCAGGTGTTCGAAGTGGCCTGCGTGATCGACGCGCTGGGCCTGCGCACCGTGGGTCGCGGCGCCAGTCGCCGCGCGGCCGAACAGCAGTCGGCCGCGAATGCGCTGACCCAATTGAGAAAGAAATGACCGAATCGAATTCCCCCGCCGGCCAGCAGGCCGCAGAGAACGCCTTCCGCACCGGCTTCGTTGCCATCGTCGGCCGGCCCAACGTCGGCAAGTCCACCTTGCTGAACCGCCTGATCGGGCAGAAGATCAGCATCGTCTCCAGCAAGGCGCAGACCACCCGGCACCGCGTCACCGGCATCCGCAGCGACGCGGCCGCGCAGTTCGTCTTCGTGGATACGCCCGGTTTCCAGACCCAGCACCGCAACGCGCTGAACCGCTCGATGAACCGCACCGTCACCCAGGTGCTGAAGGACGTCGATCTGGTCTTCCTGGTGGTCGAGGCCGGGCGTTTCGGCGAGGACGACCGCAAGGTGGTCGAGGTGCTGCCCGCAGACGCGTGCGTGGTGCTGGTGATCAACAAGGTCGACCGCCTGGAGGACAAGCGCCGCCTGCTGCCCTTCATCCAGGAGATGAGCGCGGTGTATCCATTTGCCGAGATCGTGCCGCTGTCGGCCGAACGCGGCACCAACGTCGATGAACTGGTACGCGCCGCCACCCCCTTGCTGCCGGAAGGCAGTCCGATGTTCGGCGAGGACGAGATCACCGACCGCAGCGAGCGCTTCCTGGCTTCCGAATTCCTGCGCGAGAAGCTCTTCCGCCTGCTCGGCGACGAGTTGCCGTACGGCATGGCGGTGGAGATCGAGAAGTTCGAGGTCGAAGGCCGGCTGCGCCGCATCCATGCCGCGGTGATCGTCGACAAGCCCGGCCACAAGGGCATCGTCATCGGCAAGGGCGGCGAGCGCCTGAAGCGCATCGCCTCGGAAGCGCGCGTGGAGCTGGAGAAACTGTTCGACGGCAAGGTCTTCCTCGAGGTCTGGGTCAAGGTCAAGAGCGGCTGGGCCGACGACGAACGCGCGCTGAAGAGCCTCGGCTACGAATAACCGGCCCGGCGGTGCGGCGTGAGCCCGAAGCAGCGCATCGAACAGCAGCCGTCCTTCGTGCTGCATACCTATCCCTGGCGCGAGACCAGCCTGATCGCGGAGATCTTCTCGCGTGATCATGGCCGCGTCGCGCTGGTGGCGAAGGGCGCGCGGCGCCCGCAGTCGCCGCTGCGCGGCGTGCTGATGGCCTTCCAGCCCTTGCTGGTGGACTGGTCGGGCGGCGGCGAGGTGAAGACCCTGGTGCGCGCCGAATGGCAGGGCGGCCAGCCCTTGCTCGGCGGTCGCGCGCTGCTCTGCGGCTACTACCTCAACGAACTGCTGGTGCGCCTGACCGCGCGCGAGGATGCGCATCCGGCGCTGTTCGCTGCGTACGCCGAAGCGCTGCGCGAGCTGGCGCGCGGCGAAGCCTTCGCGCCCGTGCTGCGCCGCTTCGAACTCGCCCTGCTCAACGCGCTGGGCTACGGCGCCGGCCTCGACGTCGAGGCCGACAGTGGCGAGGCGGTGCGGCCCGCGCAGGACTACCTCTATATAATCGAACGCGGCCCGCTGCCGCTGGCCGGCCAGGGGCTGCCGGACGGGGATCAGCCGGTGGTCAGCGGACGCAGCCTGCTGGCCATGGCGGCAGGCGATTGTTCCGCCGCCGAGACCCTGGCGCAGAGCACGTCCCTGCTGCGCGCCATCATCAACCACTACCTGGGCGGCCAGCCGCTGCAGTCGCGCCGGGTGCTGAAGGAGTTGCAGGAACTGTGATCGAACTCGGCGTCAATATCGA
>JAUVWV010000123.1 GCA_030603925.1 Thauera sp.
GCTTGAGGTGCAATTCACCGTTTAGAGTGTTCGATAGACGCGCGAGCACTTCGGAGGCTGGCCGTGCAGTAAGGATCCAGACGCATAGGGGCGTCGGAGCGAACGGCCAAACGCTTGCAATGCGTTACAGCGGTTGTACTCAGTGATTGTGCCGGTGGTGCAGATCGGGAAAGTGCGGGTGCTTGTGCGTGACCGCCGTATGAGTGTGGCGATGGACGTGCGGTTCTTCGGTGGCGATTCCCGAATGCTCGTGGTGGTGATGTTCGTCGTGCCAGTGCAAGTGGCTGTGTTCGAGCGGCTCGTGGTGGTGTTCGTGGTCGTGCCGCTCGCTCAGGTGCAGCCACAGTCCGACGCCCATCAGCAGCGCGGCGGGCCACAGCAGCGGCGGCGCTTCGCCGCCGGGCAGTGCCAGCGCGACGGCGACGCCGACGAAGGGCGCGAGCGAGAAATAGGCGCCGGTGCGCGCCGCGCCGAGTTCGCGCAGTGCGAGCACGAACAGCGCCAGACTGATGCCGTAGCCGACTAGGCCGATGGCGAGGGTGCTCAAGGCGCTGCCCGCGGCCGGCCACGAGGCACCCAGCATCCAGGCGATGACGAGGTTGATGGCGCCCGCCGTCAGGCCCTTGATGGTGGCAATGAATACCGCATCACCGCCCGAGATGCGGCGTGTCAGATTGTTGTCGATGGCCCAGCACGCGCAGGCCACGGCAATCCACAGGGCGCCGCCGGTGCTGCCACCAGTTTCAGCTTGTTGCGACGGCCACGCCAGCAGCACGCCGCCGGCCACGATGGCCAGCATGCCGATGACGAGGCGCCGGTCGCAATGTTCGCGAAATATGGTCCAGGCGATCAGCGCAGTCAGCACGCCCTCCAGGTTGAGGAGCAGCGAGGCCGAGGCGGCATCCGTGCGGGCTAGGCCGATGAGCAGCGCCACCGGCCCCAGCACGCCGCCGAACAGTACGGCGGCGGTGAGCCAGCGCCATTCGCCGGCCACCAGGCCGGGAGCGGCCCAGCCGCGGTCGCGCAGCAGCCGGAAAGCGCTCAGGCCAAGCCCGCTGCTGAGGTACAGCAAGCCAGCCAGCAACACCGGATGGGCGCTGGCGACGACGAGCTTGGCGAACGGAGTGCTCGCACCGAACAGTACGGCTGCCGCCAGTGCGAGCACTATTCCGCGGTGCATGGCGACCTCCGCTGAACGGCGACGCGCTGGCCGGGCTTACGGCATGGCGAATCGCACTGCCATGGTACGCCCGCCGAGCGTCACCCGCGCCACCACGCGCGCGCCGGCGGGCAACTGCGCCGTGCCGGCGAAATGCTCTCCGGCAGGCGCGAGCTCGATGTCCTGCTTGCCGTCCTTGGATACGACTGTCAGTTTGGCGCTGCCGCCGTCGGTGTTGACCGGCTCGCCGTGATCGCGCACGAACAACCGCAGACCGTCTTGGCTGACCAGTTCGGAGTCGAGGTCGTTGGCTTCGCTGACGATGCCGCCGTGCTTCGGCGCATGGTCATGGGCGCCTTCTTCAGCGTGGCTGTGACCATGGCCGTCGCCATGTGCGTGACCGCGGCTCTTGTCGGCCAGTGCGGGCGTGGCGGCGAGCAGGCAGGACAGCAGGATCAGGGTGCGAGCGTTCATGTGTGGGCTCCTTGGTTGCAGGGGGTTGTGAAACGGGGTCATCAGAATGCCTCCTTCTCGTTCTGGTTCACCAGGCGCTCGGTATCGCGCCGGCCGAACAGCCAGAACAGGGCGGGGGTCAGGAAGGTGTCGAGCAGGGTCGAGCTGATCAGGCCGGAGAAGATCACCACCGCCACCGGATGCAGAATCTCGGTGCCGGGGCGCTCGGCCTCGAACAGCAGCGGGGCGAGCGCGAAGGCGGTGACCAGTGCGGTCATCAACACCGGGCTGAGACGTTCGAGCGAGCCGCGCAGGATCATCGCGTGGTCGAAGTTCTCGTTCTCCGAGCGCATCAGGTTGATGTAGTGGCTGACCTTGAGGATGCCGTTGCGCACCGAGATGCCGGCCAGGGTGATGAAGCCGATCAGCGCTGCGATGGACAGCGGCTGGCCCGACAGCCACAGGCCGATCACCGCGCCGACCAGCGCCAGCGGGATGTTGGCCATGATCAGCGCAGCCAGCCGGTATGAGCGGTAGCGCGAGAACAGCACCACGAACATCAATGCGGCCGACACCAGCGCCAGCATGCCGACCAGCCGCGCGGCCTGTTCCTGCGCCTCGAACTGGCCACCCAGGGTGATGAAGTAGCCCTCCGGCAGGCGGTGCTCGGCGACCCGTGCGCGGATGTCCTCGACTACCTCGGACAGGGCGCGCTCCTGCACGTTGGCCGACAGCACGATGCGGCGGCGTCCGTCGTCGCGGCTGATCTGGTTGGGGCCGTCGCCGTCCTCGATGGTGGCCAGCCGCGACAGCGGCACGAAGCCGCTGGGCGTGTCGATCAGCATGCGCGACAGCCCCTCGACCGTGCGCGCGGTGTCAGGCAGGCGCACCACCAGGTCGAAGCGGCGCGAACCCTCGACGATCTGCGCCAGCTCCTCGCCCTCGACCATGGCCTGCAGCAGGCTCAACACGCGTGAGGTCGGCACGCCGTACGCCGCGGCCGCTGCGTAGTCGATGCGCACCTTGATCTGCGGCGCGAGTACCTGCTTCTCGACCTCCAGATCGGCCAGGCCGGGAATGTCGGCGAGCCTCGCGCGCAGCGCCTCCGCCTGGCTGCGCAGCACATCCAGATCCTCGCCGAAGAGCTTGATCGCGATCTGCGAGCGCACGCCCGACATCATGTGGTCGATGCGGTGAGAGATCGGCTGCCCGATGGCCGCGGCGGCCGGCAGATTGACCAGCCGTGATCGGATGTCGGCCCGAATCTCGTCCATGCTGCGGGTCAGCTCAGAGGCCGGGATCAGCCCGATGTCGAGTTCGCTGACATGCACGCCCTCGGCGTGTTCGTCGAGTTCCGCCCGGCCACTGCGACGTCCGACGTGGGTGACTTCCGGCACCTCACGTACCAGCCGCTCGGCCTCGCTCGCCAGGGCAGAGGATTCGGCCAGCGTCACGCCCGGATTGAGGCGCAGGCCGACGAGTAGCGTGCCCTCGTTGAACGGCGGCAGAAAGGTGGTCGGAAAGGTCGGCACCGCCGCCGCGGCGAGCAGCACGGCCACGGCACCGGCGGCGACGGCCGGGCGTGGGCGTTCCAGCACGCGTGCCAGCGCGCGGCCGTAGCCGCGCTTGATCCACGCCAGCAGCCGCGTGTCGCCATGCTCGAGCGACTTCATACCGGGCAGCAGGTAGAAGGCCAGCACCGGCGTGAGCGTGACCGACACAATCAGCGAAGCCAGCGTGGACACGATGAAGGCCACACCCAGCGGCACAAACAGCCGCCCTTCGATGCCCGGCAACGCGAATAGCGGCAGGAACACCAGCACGATGATCATCGTCGCGTAGACGATGCCCGAGCGCACTTCCAGCGAGGCGTTGCGCACGATGGACAGCAGCGGCAGCGCGATGCCCGGATGTGCGGCACGGGCGGTCTTGAGGCGGCGGATGATGTTCTCCACATCCACCACCGCGTCGTCCACCAGGCCGCCGATGGCAATCGCCAGCCCACCCAGCGTCATGGTGTTGATCGACATGCCGAAGTAGTCGAACACCATCGCGGTGATCAGGATCGACACGGGAATCGCGGTCAGGGCGATCAGCGTGGGGCGCAGCGTGCCGAGGAACAGCGCGAGGATGGCCGCGACGAACACCGAGGCGGCGATCAGCTTGCCCGTCAGCGTATCGATGGAGGCCTCGATGAAGCTTGCCTGGCGGAAGGTCACGCGCGGTTCCGCCATGCCCTCGGGCAGCGAGGACTTCATCTCGTCAAGCGCCGTCTCGATGGCGCGGGTCACCGCGATGGTGTCGGCCGTGGGCTGCTTCTGCACGCCAAGGATTACCGCCGGCTGGCCTTCGAAGCCGGCGTCACCGCGCTTGACCTTGGGCGCGAAGGTGACCTCGGCGATCTGCTTGAGCAGCACCGGCTGGTCATTGCGCACGGTCAGTGCGAGCTGGCGCAGATCCTCCAGTACCGAAGTTCGGCCCAGGTGCCGGATCAGGTACTCGCGCCCGTTCAGTTCCAGGAAACCGCCCGAGGTATTTGCCGCGAAGCCCTGCAGCGCGTTGGCCAGATCCTCCTGGGTGATGCCCAGATCACGCATGCGCGCGGTGTCGGGCTGCACCTGGAACTGGCGTACCTCGCCGCCAATGGGAATAACCTGGGCCACGCCCGGAACCGACATCAGCCGCAGGCGCAGCACCCAGTCGGCGTACTCGCGCACATCCATCGGCGAGATGCGCTGCGGATCGATGGGAATCGCGATCTGCATGATCTCGCCCATGATCGAACTGATCGGCCCCATGTGCGCGACGATGCCCGGCGGCAGGGCCTGCTCCATGGAGCCGAGCCGTTCGGACACCATCTGGCGGGCGCGGTAGATTTCGGTGTCCCAGTCGAAGGTGACGTAGATGAACGACAGGCCCGCGCTGGACACAGAACGCACCGATTCCACGCCGGGCAGGCCGTTCATGGCCGTCTCCAGCGTAAAGGTGATGAGCTGTTCGACTTCCTCGGCGGCCATGCCGCCGGCTTCGGTCATCAGCGTGACGGTGGGCTTGTTCAGATCGGGGAAGACGTCCACCGGCGTCTGCGACAGCGTCAGCGCCCCCCAGGCCATCGCCGCCAGACTGGCGACGATGACCACCAGCCGGTTGGCGAGGCTGGCATCGAGTAACCACTTGAACATGTGCGCCTCCCCTCAGCGGATCTGGTTGACGAGGGCGGCGGCGCGCACCACCACGCGGTCGCCGTCGGTCAGCCCGGACGTCACCGCGACATGGCCGCCGTCGAGCGGCTCGCTCAGCACCACGCGCGGCTCGAAGTGCTCGGGCGCGGTCTTGACCCACACGATGGTCTGATTCGAGGGGTTCTTCATCAGCGCCGCGGCCGGCACGCGATGCCCGTCCACGGTGTCGGCCAGTTGCACCTGCACGCGCACGGTTTGCCCCAGCGCCAGCCCGTCCAGCGCCTCGCCGGTCGCAGCGAAGCGGATCGGCAGTGCCTGATCGCGCAGTGCGCTGGCCGTTCCGACGTGACGCAGTGCCAGCACGCTTCCGCCGACCGCGAGGCTGCCGCCAGTGATGCGCGTGACGCGCTCGGGTTCATAAGCCAGCGCCTCGATGCGCAACCGCGTCGGGTCGACAATCTCGAACAGCGTCTCGCGCGCATCGACCACCTGACCGGCCACCGCGCGCGCCTCGGCGATCACGCCATCGACCGGCGCAGTAAGCGCCACGCGCCCCTGCAGGCCGTCGCGCGTGGCGCGGATGCGTGTGTCCAGGCTCGCCAACGTCGCGGCGGCCTCGTCGATGTCCTTGCGCGGCACGCTGTCGGCCAGCTCGCGCAGGCGCTTCAGGCGGGCGCCGACGATGTCGCGCTCGGCGCGCAGTTCGGCCAGTTGCGCCTGCTGTCCGGCGCGTTCGATGGCGCCGGCCGCAGGCACCACCCAGGCCAGCACTTCGCCGCGTCGCACCGGCCGCCCCGGCTCCGGCAGGCCGTCCGGTCCGGCCTCGACGCGGCCGCCCTGCATGGGCTGCACCAGACCCCCGGCATTGGGGTCCATTACCACACGGCCGTTCAGTTCCAGCGTGCGCGGCAGGGCTGCGCGCTCGACCGGCAGGGTGCGCACGCCGAGCTGGCGCTGCGCCGGCTTGGGCAGGAAGACGCTGCCGTCGGGTGCGCGGCGCGGGCCGTCGCCGGTCACCGGAGCGGCCTCCTCGCCGTGGTCATGACCGGGGCCGCTCCATGCGGCGGGCATGGCCGTGCTCAGCGCAGCGAGCAGGCATAGTTGCAAGATGCGGGTCTTCATGCGCGCACCTCCCGCCCGCGGCCATCACGCAGCAGCGCGGCCAGCAGCGCCAGCAGTGCGCCGCCGGCGATGGCCCACGGCAGCCACTGTTCGGCATGGTCGTGTTCATCCGTAGCGGCTTCGGCGGCGTGATGCACGTCCAGCGTACCAACCAGCACGTCGGCTGCATCGGCCGTGATCACGGTGGCGACCACGGCATATTCGCCCTCAGCCGGTTCGGCAGGCAGGTGCACGCCGAAGGTGCCGGGCGCGACCGGCTCGACCGTCAGCGTGTCGGGGCCGAGCTCGAATTCGAGTTCGGCGTTCTCGACTGGCGCGTTGCTGTCGGCATGGTCGAGATAGAGGGTGAGCAGATCGCCGTCGAGCACGCCGACCAGTTCGAACAGCTCACTGGTGGCGGCGAAACGTGGTGCGGCGGGGCCAGTGGCCTGCGGTGCGGCCTCCTCGCCATGATCGTGGCCGGGGCCGGACAGGGCCGCCGGGGCATGCAGGCACAGGGCGAGCGCCACCATGCCGAGAGTAATGCGGTGTGTGGACATCGGGATTCCTCGTGGGGTGCGCGTCACCGCGGCAACAGGCCTAGTGCCTGGCGCAGCGCGGAGATGGCTTCGGCTTCGTCGATGCGCGCGTGCGCCAGTGCGCGGCGCGCCTCGGAGGCCTCGAGTTCGACCAGCAGACGGTCGGGCAGCGAGGTCTCGCCGAGGCGGAAGGACTTGGCGATGGCGCGCAGCGTGTCCTCGGCCAGCGTCGCGCGGCGCTCGGCTGCCTCGCGGCGGGCCTCTGCGGCGAGCTGTGCTTCGCGCGCGGCGAGCAGATCGCTCTCCAGTCGCAGGCGCTCAAGCTGGGCACGTTCCTCGTGTTCGATGGCTTCAGCCATTGCCATGCCGGCCTCGGAGCGGTGTTGCGCACCGCCACCGAAGGGGATGCGGATACCCACCGTCAGGGTCTGCTCGAAACGCGCGCCGGCCTCGCCGCGCTCGCGCGTAATCCCCAGCGTCAATTCCGGATTGGCGCGCGAACGCTTGCTGGCAAGTACCGCAGCACTGCGCGACATCGCACTCTCATCGAGCAATGCGGCCAGCGCCGGATGGCTGTCGCCGATGGCCGGAGCCTCCTCAGGCAGCGGCTCGATGTGCAGTTGCTCAGCGTCGGGCAACGCAGCGTCGCGACCCACCAGCTGCTGCAGTGCCAAACGTGCGCGCGCGAATTTGGACCGGGCGCCGGCCAGCTCGCTCTGGGCATCGGCCAGTACGCCGCCGGCGCGATTGGCGTCGGTGAGCGCAAGCTGGCCTGCGCGCTGGCGTCGCGTCACGTCGCCGTGCAAGGCCCGCGCTGCGTCCAGACGCGTTTCCGCCAGATCGAGATCGACCGCGGCACGCTGCAACTCCCACCAGGCCTCGCGCCGCATCCCCGCGGTTTCCAGTTGGGCCATGCGTGCGCGGCTGGACACCGCGCCGAGTTGCGCATCGGCGCTGCGCTGCACGAGCGCGCGCTCACCCGGCAGCCACAGTGGGAAAGCCAGCCCCGCCTCGTACTCGCGCGCACCGTCGTTGCGGTTTAAGCGGTCGCTGCGCAGCGACACCTCGGCGGCGGGCGGTTCGGCGAACCAGCGCCGGGCGGCCTCGCGGCCGGCCTCGGCGGCGCTCATGCGCGTGCCCAGCGACAGCGCCTCGGGGCGACGCTGCCAGGCGGCCTCGAACAGGGTCGCCAGACTGCTCGGGCGGGCTTGCGCGGTGGATGGGACAGCGGTCGCGTCCTGCGCGACGGCCGGGGTGAAGTACAGCGCGCCGATCAGCGCGCACAGCAGCGGCATGGGCCGCAGTCGTTCGATGGGGTGCATCCGATTCTCCGTTGGGGTGGGGGAATCGGCGAGGCACGACGGTGGCGCACGGGGCGGGGCGCCGGAATCAGCGCGGGCGTTGCGAACCGGAGGTGTCAGGCCTCGCCGTCAGGCGGCGAGGCCGGCCCATTTGGGCCTTTCGATGCGGGTGGGCGGTGCGGTGGCGATGGGCGGGTGCGTTTGGGCCGGAAGCAGGCTGGTACTCGCGGGCAGGCTGAGCGTGGATGCGACGGCGGCCAGCGTCTTGGCGTGCAGTTTGCACGTGGCGCAGTCTGGGTGCTTGGCTGTGGGTGATTGCGGCTCGTCGTGAGAGGCGTCGCTATGCGAGTGGGCGTGATGCCCGAAATGCCATGCGTCGGAACCCTGCTCATGCTCGCAATAGCTGCCCGCCGACGCCCAGAGGGACTGGAGCGGCAACAAGGCGAGCAGGAGAATGGCGATCCACCGGAGCATGTGCCGGATCATAACGCGTGGGTATCTGCAACAACAACCGTGCGGCTGGAAGGGTTGCCGATCCAAGCTGATGTCGTCGTGCTAGCCCCGCGATCCGCAGCGCTTCCTCACTCGCAATACGCTGATCTGCAGCATGAGTGCAGTGGGTCCTTGTGGTGACAATGCTCTTCGGGATGGTCAAGCGCGAGCGCGTCAGCCATCAGTTGTATCGAACTCGCGATGAAGCAAGGGCGGATCTATTCGACTACATCGAACGGCTCCACAATCCGAGAATGCGACGTAGAGTGGTCAGGCAGGACAAGAAGTTTCAGCCCTTTTTAAACCGTCCGTGAAAACGGGGTAGAACCCCGGCACCACCCGCTCACGCACAGCCGACATCGGCTAAACCAGACGGGCCGAGGGGGTCATTTTTACTTCGGCGATTTCTTCGCAAAGGGGGTCAGATTTCAGTCGGCGTTGACACGGTGCGGACTACAACCTGCTGAGGATCGCGAAACTGACCACGCCGGGAGCGCCGGCATGAGCGCCAGTGCGACGGCAATGCGCTCCATTGCCCGAAAGCGCACCAATCCGTGCGTCGCGGCAATGGAAATCCGATTGCCTCGCTCAATGTCCGCATGAGAATGAACTTCAAACCCTGTCGTGGCGCAGTGTCCGGCGCTTTTGCATCGGCCTGCTAGCAGGCCGTTGAAAAACCCCGCCCGCTACCCAGCGGCGGGACGGTAAAATTCAGGCCTCTGACATATCGAGGTAGGTGATACCGATGCGAGGCCAAGCAAGTCCGCAGAGTTCGATGTTCTCCTACGTGAGCCTTGAGGAGCGCATTCCGACCGCCCACCCGCTGCGCAAGCTGCGGTTGCTGGTCGATGCGGTGCTCGCTTCGATGGATGATGAGTTCGATGCGATCTACGCACGCGTAGGGCGCCCGTCGGTGCCGCCGGAGCGACTGCTCAAAGCGTTGTTGCTGCAGATCCTGTTCTCGATTCGCTCGGAGCGATTGCTGGTTGAGAGCCTCGACTACAACTTGCTGTATCGCTGGTTCGTCGGCCTCGGCATCGACGAGGGCATCTGGGACCACTCGACCTTCAGCCAGAACCGCGACCGCCTCTTCAATGAAGGTTTGGCGCGGATCTTCTTCGAGCGTGTGAAGGCGCTTGCGCAATGGGGAAAGCTCACCAGCAGCGAGCACTTCAGCGTCGATGGCACGCTGATCGAGGCGTGGGCATCGCACAAGAGTTTCAAGCCGAAAGACGGCAGCGGACCGCCGACCGGGCCGGGACGCAACCCGGAGGTTGATTTCAAAGGGCAGCGGCGAATCAACGACACCCACGCGTCGAGCACCGATCCGGACGCGCAGCTGTTTCGCAAGTCGCACGGCGCC
>JAUVWV010000214.1 GCA_030603925.1 Thauera sp.
CGCCTGGTGCATTGGGCCGGCCTGCTCGGCAGCCGCGTGCTGCTGTCCTCCGCCACCCTGCCACCGGCACTGGTGCAAGGGCTGTTCGAGGCCTACCTCGACGGGCGGCGCTGGTTCCAGCGCAATCGCGGCGAGCGGCCCGGCGCTGCGCCAGAGGTGTGCTGCATGTGGGTGGATGAGTTCGACCAGACCCGGCATGACTGTGGCGAAGGCGATGCGTTTGCCACGCAACAGCTGGCGTTCGCCCAACGTCGCCATGCGCGCCTCGCCAAGGAGGCCGCACGACGACGCGCCGAACTACTGCCCCTTCCGCTCGCAGGCAAGGCGCATGATGTCCTGCGCCCCACCATGGCGGCGAGCATGCGCGAAGCGGCCTTGAGCCTGCACGCCGCGCACCACGCCATCGACCCCCAATCCAGCAAGCGCGTCAGCTTGGGCCTGATCCGCATGGCCAACATCGACCCGCTGGTCGACGTCGCTCTGGCCCTCTACGCCCTCGGCGCACCGGACAACACCCGGATACACCTCTGCACCTATCACTCGCAGTATCCGCTGCTGATCCGCTCGGCCATCGAGCACCGCCTCGACGCCGCGCTCAACCGCCGCACGCCCGACGCCGTCTTCGCGCTGCCGGAAATCCGCAGCCGACTCGACGCCAACCCGGAGGCCGACCACCTTTTCATCGTGCTCGGCAGCCCGGTCACCGAAGTCGGGCGCGACCACGATTACGACTGGGCAGTGGTCGAACCGTCCTCAATGCGCTCGCTGATCCAGCTCGCCGGCCGCATCCGCCGCCACCGTTCGGGCGCGGTAGACACCCCCAACATGGTGGTGCTGGACAGCAACCTGCGCCATTTCGAACACCCCGGCGAGCCCGCCTACTGCAAGCCCGGCTTCGAGACGCCTGAACCCCGCTTCAAGCTGCAGTCCCATTCGCTCACGGACTTGCTCGAAGCCGAACACCGCGAGGTCATCGACGCCCGCCCGCGCATCCTGCCCAAACCGGACGATGCACTGCAGCCGACGGCGAGACTGGTGGATCTTGAGCACGCCCGCATCCAGTTCCAGATGCGCCCGCAAACCGGCGAGGCCGAACTCAGCGACTATCAACGACGAAAGGGCCGCCGCCCGGCTCCACCGATCAATGCCACGACTCACTGGCTACGGCCCGGCGTCTCGCTGACCGCGGTTCTGCCCCAGCAACAGCCCTTCCGCTACGACCCAAAACCCAAGGTGGACGTCGTCCTGCTGCCCGACGAGGAAGGCGAGGACTACGTCCTCCATCGCGTCGCGCCCGCGGAGGAGCGCTATCGCAAGCTGTACGTGAGGATCGAGAACGGCCTGAACCACCGCATTGCCGATGCGCAGGTGACCGGCACACGCATGACGCCTTGGGGCGTTACCGACTACATGACGGAACTGGCCGCGCTGGCCGAGGAACGGGACATGACGCTGGAAGCATGCGGGAAGAGCTACGGCACGGTGACGCTACCCGAGAACCCGCAGGGTTGGCGGTTTCATCCTGCGCTCGGTTTCACGAGGAAGCGGTGATGAGCGCGACTACCCGTGGCCTTTGCCTATTCGGCATCGAACTCACCGGCAGCCTGCAAGAGTCCTGGCAGCTTCACGGCAAGTTCCGGCACTGCGTCACGCACCGTGTCCCACACCACCTCGATATCAAGCTCGAAGTAGCCGTGGGCAATCCGGTTGCGCATGCCCCGCATCGCAGCCCACGGAATCTCCGGGTGGGCAGCAATGAAGCCCGGAGCACCCTCGGCGATTCTCGACGCCACCTCGCCGATCAACAACAGATTCAGGACGACTGCCTGCTGGGTCCGCTTGTCGCGCTCGAAGGCCGCGAAGTCAAGCCCATCGACATAGCGGCATGCATCCCCCGCAGCCTCCTGCATCTGCTCAACCCAAAGCGTCAGACGCTCCGCGCGCTTCATAGCGGACGGGCTTCACCAACGACTTGCGCGCGGATCCGTGCGGGCAGATCGCCGGGGGTGACCACATCAACGCGCACGCCCAGCAGGTCTTCAAGCTCCACCTGCAGACCGCCCAGGTCAAACAAGGTCGTTCCGGGTTGCGGATCGACCAGCAGGTCGAGATCACTACCGTCTGTGTCGGTCCCATGTAGCACCGAGCCAAACACACGCGGATTGCGCACACGAAAACGTGCGACTGCCTCGCGGATCGACTGCTCGCGATGCTGAAGTGCGTCTGAAGGCTTCATGAGTCACCTATGAATTGGACCAGCAATCGCATTTGACCAAGGGGAGGACTGGAATGCAATCACGTTCAAGTATCCGAAACGACGATACGGGGGGTTCTTCATGAGTACATCCCCCGAACGCCGGACCGCTTTCCGAAACGCCATCGAGCACTTCCTCAAGGAGCGCCTCGACGAAAAACTCAAAGGGCTCGCTGACGACAATCCAAAGCGCGTCGAACTGATCGCCCGACACGAGCGTGATACGTGGCTGGCCAACGCCGCTCGACGAGTAACGTGGATCCAGATCGCCACGCATACCCTCAAGCCCATCCACCCCGACGCCCGCGGCACCAACCTCTTCCGTGCCCCCCAAGAGTTGCCTGCACACCGGGAAGTCGGCAGCCACGTCCTGGGACAGAACTTCAGTAGCGACGTGGTCGGCGACGCGAAGGCACTCGACGTCTTCAAACTGTTGAAGCTACCGGTCGACGGACGCCCCCTGCTCGCCTGGATGCAGGACGGCGATCCCGACATGCTCGGGGCACTCAGTGACGACGCCGATCAGGCAAGCGAATGGCTGGCCGCGTTCACCGGCATCACCGCCCCGCGCAGCGCCACGCCGAGTTCGCACACTCTGGCCAAGCAGCTCTACTGGCTGGCGGGTGAAGACCCCGCCGACGACGCTCAGTATCATCTGCTCGCGCCGCTGTATTCGAGCGCGCTGGCCCACGCCGTCTTCCAGACCATCAACGAGGACCGTTTCGGCGAAGCCGGCATGCTCGCGCGACAGGCACGCTACGCGCAACGGGACCACGACACCGGCTACCGCGAGTATCCCGATCTCGCCGTGCAGAAGTTCGGCGGCACCAAGCCGCAGAACATCAGCCAGTTGAACAGCGAGCGCGGGGGCAACAATTACCTGCTGGCCTCGCGTCCGCCCAAGTGGAAGTCGCGAGCCTTGAAGGCGCCGCTGTTAGCCGAATCGGTTTTCCCCCGGTTCGGCGGGATTCGGGAGGTGCGGGCCACGGTGCGCGTCCTGCGTGATTTCCTCGAGAGCGACCCGCCCTCAACCATGGAAACCCGCAACCGCCGTGATGCCCTGCTCGATCGGCTGATCGACGAACTGGTCGACTTCGCCCACCCGCTGCAAGCCACGCTGCCCGCTGGCTGGACGCGCGATGCGAATTGCCGCCTGGTCGAAGCCGAACGGCTCTGGCTGGACCCCAGGCGCGCGGAAACCGACGACGAGACTGACACTGAGTTTCGCTCAGCCTGGCAACGCATGGAGTGGCCCGCCGAAATCGGTCGCCGCTTCGGCAACTGGCTGAACCACGAACTCGGGCAGAGCTTGCCCTTGGGCGATATCGAGGGCCGCCACTGGCGCGATGAGTTGCTGCTCCACACAGCATGGGCTGGCAGGTTGCACGCACTGCGGCTCCAGGGCGATGCGCCGACCTACATTCCGGTTCGGGAGGCCGTGCAATGAATACCTTGCCCAATAGCGATGGCCTGCTGATCCTGCCGCGCCTGCGCGTGCAGAACGCCAACGCCATCTCCAGCCCGCTGACTCACGGTTTCCCCTCGATGACGGCCTTCCTCGGCCTGATGTGGGCGCTCGCCCGCAAGCTGGAACCGCACGACTTGCCACTTGCCTTCGACAGTGTCGGCGTGATCTGCCATGACTTCGATGAACAGGTCACCGAGGGCGGCTATGTGAAGGCCTTTCGCCTGACGTGACACCCGGTGGGCAAGGACGGTGGCAGCGCGGCCATCGTCGAGGAAGGCCGCATGCACATGGAGATCACGCTGATCTTCGGCATCAGCGGCGGCTTCGTCGAACTCGACGACCGCGCGCACGACGCCATCGCCCAAACCGTCGCCCATGAACTGGCCGGCATGCGCATCGCGGGCGGCAGCGTGCTGCCCAGCAGCGACTGGCGCAGTCGCCCGGCGGTGCTGCGCTTCGGCGACGATGCCGAAGACGTTCGCCGCCGCTTCCGCCATCTGCGCCGCCACTGGCTGCCGGGCTTCGCGCTGGTGTGCCGGGACGATCTGCTGCACGCGCGCCTCGATCAACTGCGCGAAGCCGCACCGGAGACCACCGCGCTGGATGCCCTGCTCGATCTGTCGCGCTTCAACTGGCGGCCGGTTGGGCCAGACGCTGAATCCGATGGCGCATCCGCCACAACGGCAAAGGTCGAGTGGAAACCGGAGCCACGGCCGGGCTGGATCGTGCCCATCCCGGTCGGCTTCGGCGCACTGTCCGAGCTAATGCCCGCGGGCGAAGTACAAAGCGCACGCGACCGCAACACGCCCTTCCGTTTCGTCGAAAGCGTGTACTCCATCGGCCAGTGGATCAGCCCACACCGCCTGGACAACGCCGCGCAACTCCTCTGGTACGCCAGCACCGACCCGGCCGCCGGCCTGTACCGCTGCCGCAACGACTTCGCATCCCGGCTATCCGCCTGAACCGACCGAACCACTCACTTCAAGGAATCCAGATCATGACGCTCAAGACCGCTTCCGTACTCGCCTTCGAACGCAAACTCGACCCGTCCGATGCCCTGTTCTACGCCGGCAACTGGGATCAACGCGACACCGCCGACGACTGGCAAGCCGTACCGATCCGCGAGAAGTCCGTGCGAGGCACAGCTTCCCATCGTATGAAGGTGAAAGGCGGCGCCGACTCCATCAAGCAAGACATGAAATTCGAGTCACCGAACCCGCAACTCGTAGACGTTGCCACCCTTCCCAACGAAGCAGACACCTTGAAGGTGGTGTTCACGCTGCGCGTACTGGGCGGCACCGGCAAGCCGTCCGCGTGCAATGACGCGGACTACCTGAACAAGCTGCTCGACACCGTGCGCGGCTACGCAGACACGCAGGGCTTCGGCGAACTCGGCCGGCGCTACGCCTTCAACCTCGCCAACGGCCGCTTCCTGTGGCGCAACCGCATCGGTGCGGAGCAGGTGGAAGTGCGGATCGCCCATCTGGTGAGCGGAGCCGCGCAGGAAACCTGGACCTTCGACGCCCTGGCGCTCCCGCTGCGTAGCTTCGAAGCTCCCTCAGAAGCCGCAGACGCGCTCGATAGCCTCGCCCGCCTGATCACCGATGGCCTGGCCGGGCAACCGCACGTGCTGCTGCAAGTCACCGCCTTCGTCCGCATCGGCGCCGGGCAGGAAGTCTTCCCGTCGCAGGAGCTCATCCTCAAAGATGAAAGGAACCGTGGCGACAAGAGCAAGACGCTCTACCACGTCAACAACATCGCCGGCATCCACTCCCAGAAGATCGGCAACGCCCTGCGCACCATCGACACCTGGTACGAAGGCGCCGACGAAATGGGGCCGATCGCCGTCGAACCCTACGGCTCCGTCACCACCCAGGGCAAGGCCTACCGCCAGCCCAAGCAGAAGCTCGACTTCTACAACCTGCTCGACAACTGGATCATCAAGGACCAAACCCCGCCCGTGGAGCAGCAGCACTTCATCATCGCCACTCTGGTGCGCGGCGGGGTCTTTGGCGAGGCGGGCTGAGCATGGACCACTACATCGACATCACCGTGCTGCCAGACCCGGAGTTCCCGGTAACGACGCTGATGAACGCCCTGTTCGCCAAGCTGCACCGCGGGCTGGTCGATCACGGCGGGCGAGACATCGGCGTCAGCTTCCCCGAAGTCGTGCAGGGCAAGCGAACGCTCGGACCGC
>JAUVWV010000191.1 GCA_030603925.1 Thauera sp.
CCTCCGCCACCGCCGCCTCCACCACCGCCGCCTCCGCCACCGCCGCCACTTCCGGCGGCGCGTTCCGGCCCGCCGGCGCGATTGCCCGGCGCAAACATGATCTCGAGTTCGTTCAGTTCATCCCACTCCGCATCGGTCCGCTGGCTGTCAGGAATGGCCTGCAGTGCCTGCATGCGTGCGCGCGGGGAAACAGGTTTAGGTGCGTTCATTGCGCCATTATCCCATTAGTTAGGTCCGGACGCGCCGGATCGGGCGACCCCGGACTCCCGGCGGGGCGCCTGCGCCCGGCCCGGGGAAGCACGGACAGGCGCAGAGTATAGAGGATGGCGGGCGGCCGCGATGCCCTGCGCATTCCCCTGCGGAGCGGGGACAGCAGAAGTTTTCCTACCCTGAAAGCGCGAAACAGGCGAAAATTCCGTTCTTCGTGCTGTCAGCGCGCAGCCCCGACCGGGCCGCCGCGCACGGCAGCGGCCTTTCCCTCAAAGTGTTGCCCGCAAGAAAGATGACCCAAGCAAGCGCCTCGCCCGCCGACACCGCACTCCACCGGGAGGTCGCGGAACTGATCGTTGCCGCCCTGAACCTGGAAACGAGCGCCGACGAGATCGAAGCGGACGCCCCGCTGTACGGCGACGGCCTCGGGCTGGATTCGATCGACATCCTCGAAGTGGCGCTGGTGGTTTCCAAGCGCTACGGTTTCTCGCTGCGCGCCGACAGCGAGGACAACCTGCGCATCTTCGCCTCGCTGCGCAGCCTGTGCGACCACATCGCGGCCAACCGCACGCAGTAATGGCCGCCTGCCTGCGCATCGGGCGCAGCCTGCTGATCGGCGCCGCGGTGCTGGCCTGGCTGCTGCTGGCCTACCTGACCACCGCGCCGGGCGAACCGAGCACCTTCGGCGCACTGGTGGCCGTGCTGCCCTACATGGCGATCGCCCTCGCGATGGCCTGGCGCAGCCGCTCCCGCGCGCCCGCCCTGGCACTGTGGGCGGCGGTCGCCGCGGCGATCTGGTGGCAATGGACGCGCATCGAGGCGCGCTTCGAGTGGATCTACTTCATCCAGCACTTCGGCACCTTCGCCCTGCTCGCGGTCGGTTTCGGCCGCAGCCTGGCACCGGGCGGCGAAGCGCTGATCACCCGCCTCTCGCTGCTGGTGCATGAGGCGCCGCTGCCGGCTGCGCTGGTGCGCTACACGCGCGGCGTCACCCTGGCCTGGACGCTGTTCTTCGGCACCATGTGCCTGAGCTCGGCCCTGCTGTTCTTTCTCGGCTACACCCAGGCCTGGTCGCTGCTGGTCACCCTGCTCACCCCGGCCCTGACCGTGGCGATGTTCGCCGCGGAGTATCGGGTGCGCCTCGCCGTCCTGCCGGCGGCGATCCGCCCCGGCCTGGTGGCGACCATCCGCGCGGTGACGCGCGGCCACAAGGCCCGGCCGGAGACTCCGGACTCCTGCATCTGCCCGCGATGAACGCCCTGCCCATCGTCTCGCACCGCGACCCCGATGCGGTGATCGCCTGGCGCGGCACCCGGCCGGTCCGTGCGCGCCGCTTCCTTGCCGACGTCGCCCGAGTCGCCGCGGCCTTGCCGCCCGGCGGGCACATCCTCAATGCCTGCACCGACCGCTACCGCTTCGCGCTCGGTTTCTGCGCCGGCATGGTGGCCGGCAAGATCAGCCTGCTGCCGTCCACCTACACGCCCGACACCCTGCGCCAGCTGGCGCAGTTCGCGCCGGATACCTGGGTGCTCACCGATGGCGACGACGGTGCCCTGCCGCTGCCCTCGGTACCCTTTCCGGCACTGGCCGCCGACGATGCGGAAACCGGCGACACGCAGGCGTTCGACGTACCGCTGATCGATGCCGGGCGCCTGGTGGCCTGGGTGTTCACCTCGGGCTCCACCGGCACGCCGGTGCCGCATCCGAAGACCTGGGGGCGGCTGGTCGACAACGTGCGTGCCGAGGCAGCAGCCCTCGGCCTGAACGCGGCGCAGCCGGCCACCCTGGTCGGCACAGTACCGCCGCAGCACATGTACGGTTTCGAATCCACCGTACTGCTCGCGCTGCAGGGCGGCGCCGCGTTCGACGCCGGGCGCCCCTTCTATCCGGCGGACATCGCCACGACGCTGGCACGCAGCCCGGCACCCGCGGTGCTGGTGAGCACGCCCTTCCATCTGCGCACCCTGCTCGACGAAGGCATCGCGCTGCCCCCGGCGGCCCTGCTGCTGTCGGCCACCGCGCCGCTGCCCGAGGCGCTGGCGCAGCGCGCGGAGGCCGCCTTCGGCAGCCCGCTGCTGGAGATCTACGGCAGCACGGAAACCGGTCAGGTCGCCACCCGGCGGCCGGCGCGGTCGGCGCTCTGGGAGCTCTTCCCGGGCATCGAACTGGCCTTGCGCGAGGGCCGCACCTGGGCGCAGGGCGGACACATCGAACAGCCGGTGCCGCTCTCCGACGTCATTGAGCAGGTCGACGCGCGGCACTTCCTGCTGCGCGGGCGCAACGCCGACCTGATCAACATCGCCGGCAAGCGCACCTCGCTCGGCTGGCTCAACCAGCAGTTGCTGGCCATCCCGGGCGTGCGCGACGGCGGCTTCCACCTGCCGGACGCCGAGCGCGACGCCCACATCACCCGGCTGGCGGCCTTCGTCGTCGCGCCCGGGCTCGACGCGCGCAGCCTGCGCGCGGCGCTACGCGAGCGCGTCGATCCGGCCTTCCTGCCGCGTCCGCTGATCTTCCTCGATGCGCTGCCGCGCAACGCCACCGGCAAGCTGCCGCGCGAAGCCTGCGAGGCGCTGCTGGCGGCACATGCGGCGCGCCCCCGGGAGATGCGCGGATGAACGCCGGAGAATGCGCGCTGCACATCGCGGTCGATCACCCGGCATTCGCCGGGCACTTCCCGGGGCGTCCCATCGTGCCCGGCGTGGTACTGCTCGACGAGGCCCTGCGGGCGATCGCCGCCGCCTGTGCGCCGCAGGCGCGGCACTGGCAGCTCGGCGCGGCGAAGTTCATCCGCCCGGTGCAGCCCGGCGAACCCCTGCGCCTGAGCTGGCGCCCCCCCGGGCCGGGCGGGGCGATCGCCTTTGCCATCGACACGGCCGGACAGGCGGTGGCCAGCGGCAGCCTGACGCCGCTGCCCGGCATCACCGGCGCATGAGCGGGCGCCCCGAACCGGCACGCGCGCCGGCCGCGGAGTGGGCGCAGCGCCCCGAGCGCAGCAACATGGCGATGCTGCGCCTGATGGCCTGGCTCTCGCTGCGTCTCGGCCGCCCTGCCGGACGCCTGCTGCTGCACCTGATCGCCGCCTACTTCGTCGCCTTCGCCCCGGCTGCGCGGCGCGCCTCGCGCGACTACCTCGGGCGCGCGCTCGGCCGCCCCGCGCGGCTCATCGACGGCTACCGCCACGTGTTCAGCTTCGCCGCCACCATCCACGACCGCCTGTACCTGCTGAAGGACCGCTTCGAGCTGTTCGACATCCGCATCGAAGGCGCCGAGCTGATCCACGCGGCGCTCGCCGACGGGCGCGGCGCGCTGCTGTTCGGCGCGCATTTCGGCAGTTTCGAAGTGATCCGCGCGGTCGGCCGCACCCAGCCCGGCCTGCAGATCGCGCTCGCAATGTACGAGGACAATGCGCGCAAGATCAACGCCTTGCTGGCCGCGATCAACCCCTCCGCACGGCCCGAGGTGATCGGCCTCGGGCGGCTCGACGCGATGCTGCGCATCCGCCAGCGGCTGGACGAGGGGGCGCTGGTCGGCGTCCTCGCCGACCGCAGCCTGGACGACGACGCGCGCGTCCACCTGCCCTTGCTCGGCACCCCGGCGCCGCTGCCGCTCGGCCCCTTCCGCATGGCGGCCATGCTGCGCGCGCGGGTGATCTTCATGGCCGGGCTGTACCACGGCGGCAACCGCTACACGGTACGCTTCCTCCCGGTGGCCGATTTCGCCGCCACCCCCCGCGAGACGCGCGACGCGGCCATCCACGCCGCCATGCAGCACTACGCCGCGGCGCTGGAAACCTGCTGCCGCGAGGCGCCCTCCAACTGGTTCAACTTCTTCCCCTTCTGGGCCGCGCCGCAGGCCCGCCCGGAGCGTTCGCCATGACAGCCTTCCGTCCGTTCGTCCTCCTCTGCCTGCTGCTCGGCAGCGCCGCGAGCCATGCCGCCGATTGGGGGCTGGCGCAGTTGATGCAGGCACTCGCGGACAATCCCGGCGGGCGCGTGAACTTCGTCGAAACGCGCCATCTCGCCATCCTCGACCAGCCGCTGGAGAGCAGCGGCGAGCTGGTGTACCGCGCCCCGGCACGGCTCGAGCGCCACACCGAGAAGCCGGTCCGCGAATCCATGGTGCTCGACGGCGACAGCCTGACCCTCACCCGCGAGCAACGCACCCACACCCTGCGCCTGCGCGAC
The DNA here is from genome assembly GCA_030603925.1 of Thauera sp. Classification (GTDB taxonomy): domain Bacteria; phylum Pseudomonadota; class Gammaproteobacteria; order Burkholderiales; family Rhodocyclaceae; genus Pseudothauera. Next base: position 4,398 of record JAUVWV010000191.1, read on the forward strand.
TCTCCGGAAGCGGCCGCGCTGATCGACAGCATCCGCGCCACCCTGGCCGGCGACCTGGCCGCCCTGCAGCGCACCTATGCGGTGTCGCTGGCCGGCAGCGAGCAGGCCTGGACGCTCAGCCTGCTGCCCGCCGATCCGCTGGTGGCGCAGGTGGTGCTGCGCATCAGCATCGCCGGCAGCCGCGCCGAGGTGCGGCAGGTGGACATCCTGCAGGCCGACGGCGACCGCTCGTCGATGCGGATCGGCCCGGCCGCCCGATGAGCGCTGCCGCACGGCCGCCCGCGAGGCGGCGCTCATCGCCCGGGGCGGAGATGCCGTACAACGCGCGCAAGGTGTCCGGGTGAGCCGGCGCCACCGCCTGCTCGCGCTCGCCCTCTGGCTGGCGCTGGTGACGGTGCTGGCCGGCGTGGTCAGTCGCGCCAGCTTCACCGCCGACATGTCGGTGTTCCTGCCGGCCGAGCCGAGCGAAGAGCAGCGCCTGCTGGTCGACCAGTTGCGCGAGGGCATGGTCTCGCGCCTCATCCTGGTCGGCATCTCGGGCGGCGAGGCCGCACAGCGCGCACAGGCCTCGCAACGCATGGCGGCCGCACTGCGCGCGGACGAGCGTTTCGCCGCGATCAACAACGGCGAAGCGGTGCACCTCGAAGCCGACCGGCGCTGGCTGTTCGACAACCGCTATGCGCTGAGCCCCGCCGTCGACGCGCAGCACTTCTCCGTCGACGGGCTGCGCGCGGCGCTCGAACGCACCCTGCACCTGCTCGCCTCGCCCGCCGGCCTGCTCGCCAAGCCGCTGGTCACCCGCGACCCGAGCGGCGAGATGATGACCCTGCTCAACCAGCTGGAGACCGGCAGCCAGCCGCAGCGCGACGGCGACATCTGGGTGTCGGCCGACGGCGCCAGCGCCCTGCTGCTCGCCCTCACGCGCGCCGCCGGCGGCGACCTGGACGGCCAGCAGGCCGCCATGCAGGCCATCGAGGCCGCTTTCGCGGACGCCGCAGCCGGCCCCGCACTACGCCTGGAGATGAGCGGCCCCGGGGTGTTCGCGGTGCATTCGCGCGACACCATCAAGCGCGACGTCACCCGCATCGCCGCGCTCGGCGCCACCCTCATCGTCGGCCTGCTGCTTCTCATCTACCGCTCCCTGCCGGTGCTGCTGCTCGGCCTGCTGCCGGTGCTCACCGGTGCACTGGCCGGCATCGCCGCGGTGAGCCTCGGGTTCGGCGTGGTGCACGGACTCACCCTGGGCTTCGGCACCACGCTGATCGGCGAGGCGGTGGACTACGCCATCTATCTGTTCGTCCAGGCCGGGCACGAACGCGAACAGGGCGAGGACGGCGCGGCGCGCGCCGCGTTCTGGCCAACCATCCGCCTCGGCCTGCTCACCTCGGTGTGCGGCTTTCTCGCCCTGCTCGCCTCGGGCTTTCCCGGCCTGGCGCAACTCGGCCTGTATTCCATCGCCGGCCTGCTCACCGCCGCGCTGGTCACCCGCTTCGTGCTGCCCGCCCTGCTGCCCGCCGGCTTCCAGCTGCGCGACGTCACCCCGCTGGGCCGCCGCCTGGCCGATCTCGCCCGCCGCGCGCGGCGCCTGCGCTGGCTGGTGATCGGCCTGGCCGCCGCCGGCGCAACGGTGATCGCCACCCATCGCAGCACCCTGTGGAACAACGAGCTGCTCGCCCTCAGTCCGGTGCCGGCGGCCGACCAGGCGCTCGACCAGCGCCTGCGCGACGAACTCGGCGCGCCGGACGTGCGCTACCTGATCATCGTCGATGCGCCCGACGCGGAAACCGTGCTGCAGGCCGCCGAGGCGCTCGCCCCGGCACTCGATGCCCTGGTGGCCGACGGTCAGCTGGCGGGCTGGGACAGCCCGGCGCGCTACCTGCCCAGCGCCGCCACCCAGCGCGCCCGCCTGGCCGCGCTGCCGCCACGCGCGGAACTGGCCGCCCGCCTGGAGGCCGCCACCGCCGGCCTGCCGCTGCGCGCCGAGCGCCTGTCCGCCTTCATCGACGAGGCCGACGCGGCGCGCGCGGCCGCGCCACTGACGCGCGCATCGATGGACGGCACCTCGCTGGCCCTCGCGGTGGACGCCCTGCTGCTGGCCACCGACCACGGCTGGCGCGCGCTGCTGCCGCTGCGCGCGCCGGAGGACGGCGCCCACCACATCGACGCCGACGCCGTCCGCGCCGCCATCGCCGGCAGCGCACAAAGCGCCCTGTTCATCGATCTGA
>JAUVWV010000083.1 GCA_030603925.1 Thauera sp.
CGCACATCTTCGCGGGCGGCTATGCGGCGGGCTACTACAGCTACAAGTGGGCCGAAGTGCTCTCGGCGGACGCCTTCGAGGCCTTCGAGGAAGCCGGACAGGGGCGCGGCAGCCTGCTCGACCCGGAAACCGGCGCACGCTTCTGGCGCGAGATCCTCGCGGTGGGCGGCAGCCGCCCGGCGCTGGAATCCTTCAAGGCCTTCCGCGGGCGCGAACCGCGGGTGGATGCCCTGCTCCGCCACAACGGAATGGTGACCGCATGAAACGCGCACTCCTCGCCGCCGCCCTGCTCGCCGCCGCCCCGCTGCTGGGCGCCCAGACCACCTATCGCTGGGTGGACGAGCGTGGCGTGGTGCACTACGCCGACCAGCCGCCGCCGGCCGGTGCCCGCCAGGTGGACGAGCGCCGCTTCGTGCCGGGCAGCGCCACGCCGCTGCCCTCCTACACCACCACGGTGGCCATGGAGAACTTCCCGGTGACGCTCTACGTCTCGGAGAACTGCGGCAACCCCTGCGCGATCGCCAAGGCCTACCTGGATCGGCGCGGCGTGCCCTACACCGAACGGGTGCTGCAGCAGGAGGACGACCTCGCGGACTATCGCGCAGCCCTCGGCACCCCCGAAGAGGTTCCGGCGATCACCGTCGGCCGCTTCCCCTACAAGGGCTTCCTGGAATCGGCCTGGCAGCGCCTGCTGGACGACGCCGGCTATCCGCGCACCGCCCTGCCGACACGCTGATCGGCACGCCCGCTTCGCCCATCCTCAGCGCGGCATCACCCGCACCGCGCCGAAATCGGTGAGCGGACGCGGAATGCCGGTGTGGTATCCCTGGGCGTAATCCACGTCGATCTCGCGCAGCGCCTGCAGGATGGCTTCGCTCTCGACGAACTCGGCCACGGTCGCCAGCCCCATGGTGTGGCCGATGGTATTGATCGCCTCGACCATCGCGTGGCTGGTCGGGTCGCGCGCAATGTCGCGGATGAAGCTGCCGTCGATCTTCAGGTAATCCACCGGCAGGGTCTTCAGGTAGGCGAAGGACGACAGGCCGCTGCCGAAGTCGTCCAGCGCAAAGGCGCAACCCAGCGCCTTGACCTCGCCGATGAAGCTCACCACGCGCGACAGGTTGGCCACCGCCGACCTCTCGGTGATTACCAGGCACAGCGCGCCCGGCGGCAACGCGGCGCGCGCCAGACCGCCGCGGATCTCCTCCAGCAGGCGCTCGTCGTTGAGCGAGGTGCCGGACAGGTTCACGCACCAGGTCCCCTCCACCCGCCCCAGCTTGCGGTAGTTGTCGCCCACCCAGGCGAGCACGTTGCGGAACACCCAGCGGTCGATTTGCGGCATCAGGTTGTAGCGCTCCGCCGCCGGGATGAAGCTGCCCGGCCCGATCAGCCGCCCGTCCTCTTCCAGGCGCACCAGAATCTCGAAATGCACCGTGCCGTCGGGCGCCAGCGGCACCAGCGGCTGGACGAACAGGCGCAGGCGGTCTTCGTCGAGCGCGCGATGCAGGCGGGCCACCCACTGCATCTGGCCGTGGCGCTCGAGCAGGCGGTCGTCGTCCTGGCGATAGATGTGCACCCGGTTGCGCCCGGCCTCCTTGGCCGCATAGCAGGCGGCATCCGCGGCGGAGAGCAGGCGCGCCATGTCGCGGTCGGCGGGCAGGATGGGCACCAGGCCGATGCTCACCCCGATCGAGAAGCTCTTCCCCTCCCAGGCGAAACGGAAGGCGCGGATCGCCTCGCGCATGCCCTCGGCCATCTCCCCGGCCTTCTCCGGCGGGCAGTCATGGAAGATCACGCCGAACTCGTCGCCCCCCAGGCGCGCCAGCACATCGGCCTTGCGCACATGTTCGCCCAGCAGGGCGGTGACCTGGCGCAGCAGTTCGTCGCCGGCCACATGGCCGCAGGTGTCGTTGACCACCTTGAACTGGTCGAGGTCGAAGTAGCACAGCACGTGCGAGCCTTCGGCCGGGCGCGGGCGCTCCAGCAGATCGGCCAGGCGGCGCTCGAACTCCCGCCGGTTGGGGATGCCGGTGAGCGCGTCGTGGCTGGCCTGATGGCTCAGCTCACGGGTCAGCTGCAGGGTCAGGGTGACGTCGTGGAACACCAGCACCACGCCGATCAGGTAGCCGGCGCGGCTGCGGATCGGCGCCGCGGTATCCTGCACCGGCACCCGCTCGCCATCGCGCCGCAGCAGCAGGCCGTGGCCGTGGCAGCGGGTCTCGCGCCCGCTCGCCAGCACCGCCTTCACCGGGTTGTCGAGCACCGCGCCGCTGGACTCGTCGACCAGGCGGTACAGCGTGGCGATGTTGCGCCCCACCGCCTCATCGCGACGCCAGCCGGTGAGGCGCTCGGCCACCGGATTGAGATAGCGGACGATGCCCGCCTCGTCGGTGGTGATCACCCCGTCGCCGATCGAGGCCAGCGTGACCTGGGCCAGATCGCGCTCGCGCTGCAGCTGCTCTTCCATCTGCCGGCGCTCGGTGACATCGCGCACCAGGCCGGTGAGCAGGGCTTCCCCACCATGCTCGCTCTCGCTCACCGAGACCTCCAGCACCCGGGTGTCCGCGCCGCGCCGACGCAGGCGCAGCTCAGTCTTGTCGCCCGGGGTAAGCAGGCCCACCAGCTGCGCCGGCGGCGCCAGCGGGGCCTCGCCCATCAGGCGCACGATGGGCTGGCCGAGCACCTCGGCGGCCGGCACGCCGAAGAGTTTCTCCGCACCCGGGTTCAGGCTGTGCAGCAGGCCTTCACGCGAGAAGGTGATGATGCCGTCGCGCACGTCGCGGATGATCGCCCGGGTCTGCCCGACCGCACGCTCCAGCGCATCCATCATGCGGTTGTAGGCCGCAGCGATCTGGCCGACCTCGGTGAAGGGCTCCACCGGCACGCGCACCGAGAGCTGACCGGTCTTCTCCTGCACCTCCATGGCCTGCAGCAATTCCAGCAGCTCGGTACGCGCACCGTGCTCGGAGACGTTGAGCCCGCGCAACTCGTGTTCCGGCGGCACGCGCAGCGGCATCGCCCGGTCCAGCCGGCGCAGCACCAGCCAGGCCACGCCGAAGGCCCACAGCCCGCAGGTCATCACGCCGAGGAGCTGGACGCCGAACTGCGCCAGCCGCCCGTGCCCGGTGCCGAGCACCTCCAGGTCGCCGAACAGGGCCACCGCCAGGGTGCCCCAGATTCCGGCGCACAGATGCGCCGGAATGGCCCCGACCGCGTCGTCGATACCGCGGCGCAGCAACCATTCCTGGCTGAACACCATCGCAGCGGCACCCAGCGCGCCGATCAGCACGGCCGCAGCCGCGCTCACCGCATGGGCGCACGCGGTGATCGCCACCAGGCCGGCAATGGCGCCGTTCAGCGTATGCACCACGTCGGCATAGCCGCGCAGCAGCCAGCCCAGCGCAAGTGCGGTGAGCACGCCGGCCACCGCGGCAAGCACGGTGTTGCCCAGGATGCCGGGCACCCGTTCATCCAGTGCCAGGGTGCTGCCGCCGTTGAAACCGAACCAGCCGAAGAACAGCAGCAGCACCCCCAGCATGGCGAGCGGCAGGTTGCCGCCGGAGATCGGCTGCACGCGGTCCTGCGCATCGAAGCGCCCGCTGCGCGGGCCGATGATCAGCACCGCGGCGAGCGCCACCCAGCCACCCACCGAGTGCACCACGGTGGCCCCGGCGAAGTCGACGAAGCCGAGCGCTGCCAGCCAACCGCCCTGATCCGCCGTGCCGCCGAGCGCACCGCCCCAGGCCCAGTGGCCGAACAGCGGGTAGATCAGCGCGGCGATCAATGCCGCCACCGCGAGGTAGGCGGTGAAACGCATGCGTTCGGCCACCGCGCCGGAGACGATGGTGGCCGCCGTAGAGCAGAACATGGCCTGGAAGAGGAAGAAGCTGGCCAGCGCCGGCTCGCTGCCCACGCCGACCGCCACCGCGAAGTGGTCGGTGCCGACCACCCCGGCGGCACTGGCACCGAACATCAGGGCGAAGCCGAAGCCCCAGTACAGCGCGACCGCCACGGCGAAATCCACTACGTTCTTGATCGCCACGTTGATCGCGTTCTTGCTGCGCGTGAGGCCCGACTCCAGGCACAGGAAGCCGGCCTGCATCAGGAACACCAGCCCAGCGCAGAACACCACCCACAAGATGTCGATTCCAGCCGCACCCATTGGACGCCCTCTCCTGTCGGCGCCACGCAGCAGCGCCATCCGCCCGCGATCGCCCCGGCTCACCATCCTGGCGCGCCACCTGCCGTCCTCGCACCTTCGCGGTGCAGACATGGCAAGTCGGCATGGCAAACCGGGGCACTGCATGCTGCAGTGCAAGAACGATGCCGGGAAGCGAGCGCCGCGGCCGAATCCTGAGTACACTGCGGGCTGTTCCCCGTCCCGCCGGTATGCCAAGTGAAGATTGCCACCTGGAACGTCAACTCGCTCAAGATCCGCCTCCCCCACGTCCTCGACTGGCTCGCCGAGCATCGCCCGGATGCGCTGTGCCTGCAGGAACTGAAGATGGAGGACAAGGCCTTCCCCCATGCCGAGCTGGCCGCTGCCGGCTACCAGGCGGTGAGCAACGGGCAGAAGACCTACAACGGCGTGGCCATCCTCAGCCCGCAGCCCGTTGACGCGGTACTGCGCGACATCCCGGGCTTTGCCGACGAGCAGAAACGCATCATCGCCGCGAGCGTCGGCGATGTGCGGGTGATCTGCGGCTACTTCCCGAACGGCCAGGCGGTGGGTTCCGAGAAGTTCGAGTACAAGATGAGATGGCTGACCGCGCTGACCGACTGGGTGCAGGAGGAGCTGCGCCGCTACCCGAAGCTGGTGCTTGCCGGGGACTTCAACGTCGCCCCCGAGGCGCGCGACGCCCATCCCGACTGGAAGGACGAGATCCACGTCTCGGAGCCCGAACGCGCCGCCTTCCGCGCGCTCGGCGCGCTGGGCCTGTGCGACGCCTTCCGTCTCTTCGAACAACCCGAGCCGAGCTACTCCTGGTGGGACTACCGCGCCGGAGCCTTCCGCCGCAATTTCGGCCTGCGCATCGACCACGTACTGGTCTCCGAAACACTGCGCCCGGCCTGTCGCGCTTGCTCCATCGACAAGGCGCCGCGCAAGCTCGAACGCCCCTCGGACCATGCGCCGGTGGTGCTGGAACTCGACCTCTGAGCCCTCGATGAACCCGCAACCCGCCACCCAGCTCGCCGCCCGCTATCCCGTCCTGGCTGAACTGCCCGCCCCCGCGCAGGGCAGGCTGCTCGCCGCGGCGCGCTGGATGCAGGTGCCGGCCGGCGAGGTGCTGTTCGACGACCGCCAGGCCTGCGAGGGCTTTCCCTTCGTCATCGAGGGGTCGGTGCGGGTACTGAAGTGTGCGCCGAACGGGCGCGAACTGCCGCTCTACCGCGTGGGTCCGGGGGAGACCTGCATCATCTCCTCGTCCTGCCTGCTCGGCCACGAGGATTACAACGCCCGCGGGGTCACCGAGTCCGACACCCTGCTGATGCTGCTGCCCAAGGCGGTGTTCGACGAGCTGCTCGGCGAGCCGGCTTTCCGCGGCTTCGTCTTCCATCTGTTCGCCGAGCGCATCGCCGACCTGATGCAGCTGATCGAGGCGGTCGCCTTCCACAAGCTCGACCAGCGCCTGGCCGCCCTGCTGCTCGGTCACGGCCGCACGCTGCATGTCACCCACCAGCAGCTGGCTGATGAACTGGGCAGCGTGCGCGAGATCGTCAGCCGCCTGTTGAAGGGCTTTGCCGCCGGCGGACTGGTGCGCCTGTCGCGCGAGCAGGTGGAGATTCTCGATCCGGCGGCCCTGCGTCGCCTCGCCGCCGACGGGCGCCCCGAGGCGACCTGAGCGCGCGCTGTGTGACCGTGGTTACAGACGCCGGGCGCACCGCCCTGCTTCAATGAGGCTCACTCGAACACGCAAGGAGAGCAGCATGAAAGCCAACGTCGGTGGACTCGACAAGATCCTGCGCATCGTGGCCGGCCTGGCCCTGATCGCCTGGGCGCTGATGGGCGGCCCGCTGTGGGCCTGGATCGGCGTGGTACCCCTGGCCACCGGCCTGATGGGCTGGTGCCCCGCCTACCTGCTGATCGGCGTCAACACCTGCCCGCTGAAGAAGGACTGAGTGCGCGGCAGCGACCCAAGCAAAAAGGCCGGGGCAACCCGGCCTTTTCGTTTGGCGAACCGGCGATCGCGCCCCGACGGATCACCTGCGCGCCACATGATTGGCGATGGCGACATAGTCGGCCACGCCGAGGCGTTCGGCACGCAGGCCGGGATCGATGCCGAGGGCGGCAAAATCCTCCTCGTCCAGAAACTCGCGCAGGGTGTTGCGCAGCGTCTTGCGACGCTGCCCGAAGGCGGCCGCGACCACGCGCCCGAGCAGCTCCTCGTCCTGTGCAGCCAGTTGCTCGGCCGGCAGCGGAATCATCCGCACGATGCTCGACATGACCTTGGGCGCCGGGCGGAAGGCGCCCGGCGGCACGTCGAACAGCCGCCCCAGGCGGAAGCGGTACTGCAGCATCACCGACAGGCGGCCATAGTCCTCGCTGCCCGGCTCGGCCACCATGCGCATCACCACCTCCTTCTGCAGCATGAAGGTCATGTCGCGCACCTGGTCGGCGTAGGCGGCAAGATGGAACAGCAGCGGCGTGGAGATGTTGTAGGGCAGGTTGCCGACCACCCGCAGCGGCGCACCGAGCGTGCCGAAGTCGAACTTCAGCGCGTCGCCCTCATGCACCGTCAGGCGCTCGGGTGGAAAGTTGCGGTGCAGGCGCTCGATCAGGTCGCGGTCGATCTCCACCACATGCAGGTGCGCCAGGCGCTCGAGCAGCGGGGCGGTCATCGCGCCCAGGCCGGGACCGATCTCGACCATCAGCTCGTCCGCCTGCGGGCGGATCGCATCGACGATCTTGCGGATGATGTTCGGGTCGGACAGGAAGTTCTGTCCGAAGCGCTTGCGTGCGCGATGTTCCATGTGCGGCCCGGTTGGAGTTTGGGTGGATCAGGCGCGGGCAGAGCCCGCCTGCGCCATCTGTGCGGCCAGTTCCAGTGCGGCGAACAGGCTGCCCGGATCGGCACGCCCGCTGCCGGCCAGATCGAGTGCGGTGCCATGGTCGACCGAGGTGCGCACGATGGGCAGGCCCAGGGTGACATTGACCCCGCCGCCGAAGCTGGCGTGCTTGAGCACCGGCAGGCCCTGGTCGTGATACATCGCCAGCACGGCGTCGCCGCGCGCCAGGGTATGCGGCACGAACAGCGTGTCGGCCGGCAGCGGACCGTCGAGCTGCATGCCTTGCGCGCGCAGGCGCGCGAGCAGCGGCGCGATCACCTCGATCTCTTCGCGCCCCATGTGTCCGCCCTCGCCCGCATGCGGGTTGAGCCCGGCGACCAGGATGCGCGGCTGCGCCAGGCCGAAGCGGGTGACGAGGTCACGCTGCAGGATGCGCAAGGTGTCCTCCAGCAACTCCGCGGTGATGGCCGCAGGCACCGCCGCCAGCGGCAGATGGGTGGTGGCCAGCGCCACGCGCATGCCGCCGCCCACCAGCATCATCACCACGCGCGGCGTACCGGTCTTCTCCGCCAGGTATTCGGTATGGCCGGAGAACGGTACGCCGGCCTCGCAGATCACGCCCTTGTGCACCGGCGCGGTGACCATGCCGGCAAACTCGCCGCTGCGGCAGCCGTCGATCGCGCGCTCGAGCAGGCCCAGCACGTAACCGGCGTTGGCCGGATCGAGGCTGCCCGCCAGCGCAGGGGCGGCGAGCGGCCGGTGCAGGACGTCGAGCACGCCGCGCAGCGCCGGCGTGCCGGGCAGGAATTCACGCACGGTGACGGCCGCAGCGATGCGGTTCGCGCGCTCCTCGATCAGTTCCACATCGCCCAGCACCACCGGCCGTACCGGCCAGTCGCGCGTGGCGAGATGGACGCAGAGCTCCGGCCCGATGCCGGCCGGCTCTCCGCTGGTCACCGCGAGCAGCGGCGGTTCAGTCCTGTTCGAGGCGGTATTCGACATAGGTGCTGTCGCGCAGCTGGCGGACCCAGTCTTCGAAGGCATCCTCGGCCTTGCGCTCGCGCAGCGCGGCGCGCGCCATGGCACGCTTGCGCTCTTCCGAGACGTCCTGCACGCGGCGCTCATGCACCTTGATGAGGTGCCAGCCGAAGGGCGAACGTACCGGCTCGCTGACCTCGCCGGGTGCGAGGGCATTCATCGCGCGCTCGAACTCGGGCACGGTGTCGCCCGGGTAGATCCAGCCCAGCTCGCCCCCCTTCGCGGCCGACAGGTCGGCCGAATGGGCACGCGCCAGCTCGGCGAAGTCGGCGTTGCCGTGGATGATCCGTTCGTACAGCCCGCGCAGGCGGTTCTCCGCCTCGCTGTCGGAGAGCACCTCGGTGGTGCGGATGAGGATGTGGCTGGCACGCGTCTGCTCCACGCTGTCCGCGCCGGCCAGCGCGCCGCCGCGCAGGTCGAGCAGCTTGACGATGTGCAGGCCCGCCGCACTGCGCAGGATCGGCGACACCTCTCCCGGCCCCAGCGTGCCGACCACCTCGGCGAACAGCGCGGGCAGGCGGTCGAGGCTGCGCCAGCCCAGATCGCCGCCGTTCATCGCGTCCGGCGCATCGGAGACCCCGGCCGCCACCGAGGCGAAGTCCTCGCCTGCGGCCAGACGCTGCCCGACGCCCTCGGCACGCGCCACCAGCGCCTCGATCTGCTCCGGTGAAGCACCTTCCGGGGCACGCAGCAGGATGTGCGCCAGACGGTATTCGCGCCCGGAGAAGGCGTCCGGAGTGGTGGCGCTGAAGTTATCCACCTCGGCTACGGTGACCACGATGCGGCTGTCCACTTCGCGCTCGCGCAGGCGGGTGAGCAGCAGTTCGGTGCGCACTTCCTCGCGGAAACGCTTCCAGGGAATCCCGTCGCGCGCCAGCGCTTCGCGCAGGCCGGCGAGGTTCAGCCCGTTGTTCTCGGCGATACGCTGAATGGAGCGCTCGAGCATCGCCTCATCCACCCGGATCGCGCCGTCGCGCGCGGCCTGCAGCTGCGCACGCTCAATGATCAGACGCTCCAGCATCTGGCGCTCGAGCACCTCGCGCGGCGGCAGTTCGGTGCCCTGGCGATCGAGCCGGCGCATCGCCTGCTCCAGGCGTTCACGCAGTTGCAGGGCGGTGATGACCTCGTTGTTGACCACCGCGACGATGCGGTCCACTTCCACCGTGCGCGCCTGCGCCGCGGCGGACGACACCGCGAAACCGGACACCCCGGCCAGCAGTGCAAGACTCAATCTGGAAATCAGTCGTTTCATGTCGTCTCGGAGAGGACGGGCGATTGCGGCCCGAAGACCGTGACTGCCCGCAGGTTTGCGGAGCCTGCGGCTCCATCTACGCACGCCGCGCCCACCCCGCGGATGCACCGCGGGCGCAGACGCGACCCATGCTCAATCGGTGCCGAAGATACGTCCGGAACCGGGTTCGTTGATCTTGCCATAGCCGGAGACGCTGCGCTTGAGCAGCCCCACGGGATTGGAACCGATGCTGGCCAGCCCGTTCAGTTCGAGCTGGAAGAACAGCGCCTGGGTCACCTTGTCCTCGGTGGTCGCGAAGCGGTGCGCCACCGTACGGAACACCCAGCAACCGCCGTCGTACTCCAGCCCGCCGATGGCTTCGGTGATGCGCCGATCCTTGATCGAACGGGTCAGCCGGCCCACGCCATACCAGCGTCCGCCGAGCGGCCACTGGGCGGAGACGTCGATATCGCGCAGCACGTCGCGCGTCCACCGGTAGCTCAGGTTGACGGCCTTGCCGAACTCGGGCTGCCAGCTCGCGCCGAAGGTGAAGCGTTGGGTCTGGCTCTCGCGCGGGTTGTACTGCCAGGCACTGTTGAGCGAGGTGCTGGCTGAGATCCGCCCGCCGACAGCCGCCAGGATGTCGGTACGGCGGTCAACCCGCAGCGTCTCGCCCGGCAAGGCCACTCTCTGGTCGGAAAAATAGTGCCGCTGGCCGATTGCACCGTACAGACGCTCGGCACCGCTCACCGGATCGATGAGCCTGGAGGTCAGGGCCACCGTCACCTGATCATTGTCGGCAATGCGGTCCGATCCGCTGTAGGGCATCTCCGCAAACATCTGCGCGAAGCTGAAATCGTAGCGGAAGGTATCGAACAGCGGGATGTCTTCCTGCCTGCGCTCGGGCGACTTGACGTAGAACACGCGCGGTTCGAGCGTCTGGACGTAGTCCCGGCCGAATACGTTCGCCTCGCGCTCGAAGTTCAAGCCGGTATCGAGCGAGAAGATCGGCACCGAGCGGGTGATCGAGGTTCTGCCATTGGCCACGTCGTAGGGCCGATCAAGCTTGTACTGAGTGTAGTGCAGGCCGAATTTTGGGGTAATGAAGAAGCCTGCCCGCTCAATCGGCAGGGATACCTGCGGATACAGCACCAGGCGGCTACCCGGGGTGAACACCCGATACCCCCCGACCACGCGGTCCTTGTCCGGGTGGTCGAACTCGGTGAATTGCCCATCGAAGACCCAGGTCGTTCCGCCCGGCATCCCGGCGCGATTGGCGTTCAGCGCGAGTTGCGGCACCTTGCGGTAGGGCTCGTCGCCCGACAGGGTCTGGTAGCGTTGCCACAGCGCCGACGCCGACCACCAGTCCGCACCGTAGTAGTTGAGCCGCCCCTCGCGCAACAGGTTGACCTTTGAGGCAACCGAGACACGGGAACTGAGATCCTCGAAGTAAGTGTCGTCCGACACCGTGTTCAGATCCAGCGACGCAAATAGCCGCGGGGTAATCCGGTGCTGATGCTGCAGGGAGGCGAGGCGGCGCTCCACACCATCGACGCGGTCCTTCGGCAACCATTCCCCGCGCAGTTCGCCGCGGTAGTCCTCGTTCAAATAGCGGAACTCCCCCCCCAGTTGCAGACCCCGCCGGCTCATGAAGCGCGGCGAAAGGGTTGCGTCGTAGTTCGGCGCGATGTTCCAGTAATATGGTTGAGTGAAATCGACGCCGGTCTTGTTCGAGGTCCCGAAGGTCGGCGCCAGCAAACCTGACTGACGGCGTCCGACAAGCGGAAACTCCGCCCACGGCACCCACAGGATGGGTACGTCCTTGAAGACGACTGTGCCATGACGCAGCGTACCGACCTCGGTATCGTAGTCCAGATCCAGGTCACGCGCCTTGACGTACCAGTCGGGATCCTGCGGGCTGCAACTCGACCAGGTGGCGTTGCGGAAGCGGTACTGATTCTCGCCTTCGAACAGCAGCGCGTCGGCCTGCCCGCTGCCGGTAATCACCCGGGGCAGCTCGCCCGGCTGGGGCTCCGAGGTACGCGTAAACGAATACCGCGGCGCCTCGAACTCCCCGGTCCGCTCACCGATCACGATGCGCGCCGCCGGTCCGGTGACCTCGTCGGTGCCCTGTGCCAGGCGCACGTTGCCTTCCGCAATGGCCTCGTCGGTCAGCTCGCGATAGATCAGCCGGTCGGCGGTCAGAGTGAGGTCGCCGCGCTGGATCTCCGCCTCGCCGTCGGCCACCAGTTCGACCGCCCGGGTGCCACGGATGCGCAGCGCGGAGACCTCGGTCGCCTCGCGCCGGACTGCGACGGGCGCCTCAGCCTCGCGCGGTGCCTCCGGGCGCTGCTCGATCGGCCCGGCGGCCTTCTCGTCCTGCGCGGCCTCGACCGGCGCTACGGTCCGCGACGCCTCGGCAGGCCGGACCTCGGTCTCGCGCGGCGGCACCGGCGCCGCTGCCGGCACGGCAGGCTGCGCGACCACCGGGGCAGGCGCCTCGGGCGGCGCAACCGGTCGAACATCGGCGCCTGGAGCGCTCGGAGCGGGCGCGAGACCGATGCCGCTTGTCGCCGGCGCACCCGGGACCTCCGCAGCAGGCGCCGCGGCCGGAGCGGCGTCCACCGTCGGGGCGGCAGGGCGCACCGGTATCGGCGCGCCCTTCGCGGGACGGTCACGGACGAGATCGGGGGACACCACCAGCGCTGGCATCCCGCCTGCAAGCGCGCTCCCCGACACCCAGCACAACAGCAGCGGAATCAATCGCATCCGCGTCTTCAAGCCCAAGTACGGCAAAGCGGCTCCCCGTCCGAAAAAGTTGTCCTTGCGCCGCATGGCGCACATGATGCCTTTGCTAAACTCGCGGATTTTACACGAACGTCAGCGGAGAACCGGATTGCATCGACTCGAACAACTGCAGCAATGGCTCGCGGCACAGCTGCCGGAACAGGCCTTCGAGCTCGCCCCGGCCTCGGCCGACGCCAGCTTCCGGCGCTATTACCGCGTCAGCTTCGCCGACGGCAGCCCCTCGCGCGTCGTCATGGACGCGCCGCCCGAACACGAGGACTGCCGCCCCTGGCTGAAGGTCGCCGAACTGTTCGGCGCCAGCGGCGCCCATGTACCCGAAGTGCTGGCGCGCGACGCCGAACAGGGTTTCCTGCTACTTTCCGACCTTGGCAGTCGCACCTACCTGGACGTGCTCACCGCGGACAACGCCCACGCCCTGTATGCGGACGCCCTGGGCAGCCTGGTCGCCATCCAGGCCGCCAGCCGCCCCGGGGTGTTGCCCGAGTACTCGCGCGAACTGCTGATGCGCGAGCTGCAACTCTTCCCGGAGTGGTATGTGGCGCGCCACAAGGGCCACACCCTGGACGACGCCCAGCGCGCCATGCTCGACAAGCTGTTCGCGCGCATCCTGGCGGTGAACCTCGCCGAACCGCAGGTCTTCGTACATCGCGACTACCACTCGCGCAACCTGATGTACCTGGAGGACGGCCGCAACCCCGGCATCATCGACTTCCAGGACGCGGTATACGGCCCGCTCAGCTACGACCTCGCCTCACTGTTCAAGGACGCCTACATCCGCTGGGAAGAGGATTTCGTCCTCGACC
>JAUVWV010000259.1 GCA_030603925.1 Thauera sp.
CGCATCCTGATGGTCACCCACAACCTCGGCCAGGCCACCCGCCTGGCCGACGACGTGGTCTTCATGTCCGCCGGCCGGGTGTGGGAACACGCCCCGGTGCAGCGCTTCTTCACGCGCCCGGAATCGGCCGAAGCGCGTCTCTTCATCCAGGGCGAACTGCCATGGCAAATGCGTTTCTGAACCGCGCCCGCCGTTTCGCCGCCGCGCTGGTGCTTGGCGCCTTGTGCACCGCGCCGTCCGCTGCGGGCGAATCCATCGTGCTGGCGTCAACCACTTCCACCGAGCAGTCCGGTCTGTTCGCCCACATCCTGCCGCTGTTCACGCGGGAGACCGGCATTCGGGTGAAGGTGGTCGCGCTCGGCACCGGCCAGGCGCTCGACGTAGGCCGCCGCGGTGACGCAGACGCGCTGCTCGTGCATGACCGCGCTGCCGAAGAGCGCTTCGTCGCCGAGGGCTTCGGCGCCTACCGGCGCGAGGTCATGCACAACGACTTCGTCATCGTCGGCCCGTCTGCCGACCCGGCCGGACTGGCCGGCGCGGCGGACGCCACCGATGCCTTCCGCCGCCTCGGCGCGGCGCGGGCTGCCTTCGTCTCGCGCGGCGACAAGAGCGGCACCCATGCCGCCGAATTGCGCTACTGGCAGGCCGCGGCCGTGCAGCCGGCGGGGCAGGGCTGGTACCGCGAGGCCGGCAGCGGCATGGGCCCCACGCTCAACATGGCCGCCGCGCTCGGTGCCTACACGCTGGCCGACCGCGGCACCTGGGCCAACTTCCGCAACCGCCAGGATCTGCGCATCGTCCACCAGGGCGACCCGGGCCTGTTCAACCCCTACGGTGCCATCCTGGTCAATCCAGGACGCCACCCGCATGTGAAGCGCGTCGCCGCCGAACGCTTCATCGCCTGGCTGACCTCCGACGCCGGGCGGGCCGCGATCGCCAGCTACCGCATCGGCGAGGAGCAGCTGTTCTTTCCGGCGGCGGGGCAATGACAGCGTGCCAGCGTCCGCACAAGCCCCGCAGCTTTCTCAGGAGAGGGGCTGTGGGCGAGGGGGCGGGCAGGCACACGAGCGAATGCCGATGACGTACGCACCACAACTCAGGATCCCCGCAACCTGGATGCGCGGGGGCACCAGCAAGGGCGTGTTCTTCCGCCTGCAGGACCTGCCTGCCGCCGCGCAGCAGCCCGGCGAGGCACGCGACCGGCTGCTGCTGCGCGTGCTCGGCAGCCCGGACCCCTACGGCAAGCAGATCGACGGTGTCGGCGGGGCCAGTTCCAGCACCAGCAAGGCGGTGATCCTGGGAAGGAGCACGCGGCCCGGGCACGACGTGGATTACCTGTTCGGCCAGGTCGCCATCGACCGGCCGCTGGTCGACTGGTCGGGCAACTGCGGCAACCTGTCGGCGGCGGTGGGGCCGTTCGCCATTGCCGGCGGTCTGCTGGATGCGGCGCGCATCCCGCACGACGGCGAGGCCAGGGTGCGCATCTGGCAGGCCAACATCGGGCGCACGATCATCGCCCGCGTGCCGGTCCGCGGCGGCATGGTGCAGGAGTGCGGCGGCTTCGAGCTCGACGGCGTGGCCTTTCCGGCGGCCGAGGTCGCGCTCGAGTTCGTCGAACCCGACGAAAATGAGATCGGCATGGACGGCGGATTGTTTCCCACCGGCAACCCGGTCGATGAACTGGAGGTTCCGGGCACCGGCACCCTGCGCGCGACGCTGATCGATGCCGGCATCCCGACCGTGTTCGTCGAGGCCGCGGCGGTCGGTTGCCGCGGCACCGAGCTGCAGGCGGCGATCAACGGTGATCCGCGCGCTCTGGCGATGTTCGAGGCGATCCGCGTGCAGGGGGCGCTGCGCATGGGCCTGATCGGCAGCGCGGCCGAGGCCGCGGCGCGCCAGCACACGCCCAAGATCGCCTTCGTCGCCCCGCCGGCCGGCTACGTGGCCGCCGGCGGCCGGATGGTCGCGGCGGCCGACATCGACCTCAACGTGCGCGCGCTCTCCATGGGCGTGCTGCACCACGCCATGATGGGCACGGCCGCAGTGGCCGTGGGCGCCGCAGCGGCCGTGCCGGGCACGGTGGTCAATCTGGCCGCGGGCGGTGGCGAGCGCCGCACGGTACGTTTCGGCCATCCCTCGGGGGTGCTGCGCGTGGGGGCCGAAGTGCGGCATGCGGCAGGGCGCTGGCAGCTGGTCCGGGCCTCCATGAGCCGCAGCGCACGGGTGCTGATGGAAGGCTGGGTGCGGGTGCCGGGCGATACGATCTGAGCTGCCGTTCTGCGCGTTGCCGAACGCATGATTTCATCATGCATCGCATGATGACGATTGCCGGGCGGCGGCCTGTCGGCGTATAGTCCGCCCTGCATCGATCGGGAGCCCCGCGGCGCGTCCGCGCCAGGGGTGAAACGGGAAGTCCGGTGACGCGCGAGCCCCTGCTCGTGCCATTCCGGCGCAGCCCCCGCTGCTGTAAGCCTGACGGCGCCGTCAAATCAATACCACTGAAGCGTGTTGCTTCGGGAAGGTGACGGCGACCGGATGACGGTGAGCCAGAAGACCGACCCGCTCGATTTTGTCAGCTCAGGTGCCCCGGGGTGTGGGCCGGTTGCCGATTGGTCGCGCGGGTTCCAGATCCCGCCGTGCTTCGGGTGCAGCAGCCGCTCCGCAAAGCGTGACCATCGTCTCCCTCTCCATCCCGGCGCGCGGAAAATCGTGGAGCCCGCAGGATGGAAGAAGACCGCAAGCAGAACCACAACGAACGCATGCAGCGCAAGAAGGAAGTCGTCGACGCGGCCATCGGCCGGGCGCAGGAAGAGCGCGGCATCGTCATCCTGATTACGGGCAACGGCAAGGGCAAGACCACCTCCGCCTTCGGTACCCTGTACCGCGCGCTGGGCCACGGCCAGCGCGCCGGTGTGGCGCAGGGCATCCCGGGCCCCCAGGCCACCGGCGAGGCGACCTGCTTGCAGCAGCACCCGGCGAGCGCCGCAGTGTGCTACCACGCCATGGCCACCGGCTTCACCTGGAACACGCAGAACTGGGACGCCGACAAGCGCGCCGCGGACGAGGCCTGGGCGCAGGCCGCCGGCATGCTGGCCGACCCGGCGCTCAATCTGGTGGTGCTCGACGAGCTCACCTACATGCTCAAGTACAACTACCTCGACACCGCCGCGGTGATTGAGGCGATCCGCACCCGTCCGCCGCTGCAGACGGTGATCGTCACCGGGCGCGCGGCGAAGCCCGAGCTGGTGGAACTGGCCGACACGGTGAGCGAGATCGCCGACCGCAAGCACGCCTTCAAGGCCGGCGTGAAGGCTCAGGCGGGCATCGATTTCTGATGCGCCGTCGCCTCGCCGCGCTGCTGCTCCTGACCCTGCCTGCCGCAGCCGCGGCGGCGGGCGGGTTGCCGCGCGTGATGTCCACCAACCTGTGTGCGGACATCGTGCTGCTCAGCCTCGCCGATCCGGCGCAGATCGTTTCGGTGTCGGCGAAGAGCCAGGATCCGGTGCGCTCGTCGCTGGCCGGGTGGGCCGCGCGCTTCGCGCCCAACACCGGCAGCGCCGAGGAGGTGATCGCCGCGCGGCCCGACGTGGTGCTGGCCTCGCGGCGCTGGCAGGCGCGCCACCAGCAGGCGCTGTTCGAGCGCCACGGCATCACGGTCGTCACCGTGCCCTTCGCCAACGACTGGGACGGCATCTTCGGCAGCACGCGCAAGGTGGGAGCGGCCATCGGCCGCGGCGAGGCGGCCGAGGCGCTCGTCGCCGCAGTGCAGGCGCGGCTGGGCCTGCTGCGCGGTGACGCGCCGGGCCCGAGCGCGCTCTACCTGCGCCCCAACGGCGGCACTGCCGGTGCCGACACCCACGTGGATGCGGTGCTCCAGGCCGCGGGCCTGTCCAACCACGCCGCGCAGACCGGGCGCAAGGGCTGGGGTCGCGCCTCGCTGGAAGAGGTGGTCGCCAACCCGCCGGCGCTGCTGGTCACCAGCCGGATGGTGCACGACACCGCCTACGCCCGCGCCGCCCACAGCCGCCATCCGCAGATGCGCGCCGTGGCCGCCACCCGCCCGACCCTGGCGCTCACCCACAACGACTGGGGGTGCAGCAACTGGCAGCTGGTCGAGGCGGCCGAAGAACTCGCCGCCGGCCTGCGCCGCCTGCCCGCCGCGGAGCTTCGGCCATGACGCGGTCCGATGCTTCCCGTAGCCCGGATGGCGCGCAACGGAATCCGGCAACGACCGTGAGCGTTTCGCCGCCCTTCCCGGATTCCGCCAAGGCGCCATCCGGGCTACGACGGCGACGAGGGCGCGCGGAGGCGTCCGCATGAGCCCCATCCGCCTGAACGGGGCGCTGCTCGCCGCCCTCCTGCTGCTCGCGCTGGCCTCGCTGGCCATCGGCCCGGTGTCGCTGGGCGTTATGGACATCGCCGGTGCATTGCTGCCGGGCGGCGAGGTTGCCGACGAGCTGCTGCAGCGCCGGCACACCATCGTCACCGAAATCCGCCTGCCGCGCGTGCTGCTGGCCATCCTGGTGGGCGCCTCGCTGGGCATGGCCGGTGCTGCGCTGCAGGGCCTGCTGCGCAACCCGCTGGCCGAGCCGGGTCTGTTGGGGGTGAGCGCCAGCGCCAGCCTGGGCGCGGTGCTGTGCCTGTACTTCGGCCTCGCGGCGATCAACCTGTGGCTGCTTCCGGCCGCCGCGATGGGCTGCGCCGCACTGGCCACCCTGGTGCTGTACCGGGTCGCGCGGCGCGGCGCCGGCAACCTCACGCTGATCCTCGCCGGAATCGCGCTGTCCGCGCTCGCCG
>JAUVWV010000357.1 GCA_030603925.1 Thauera sp.
GCGTGCCGCTGTGGGTGGGCAAGATCGCCAAGACCACGCCGGTACTGATCTACTGCTACCACGGCAACGCCAGCCAGACCTTCGCGCAGATGTTCAGCGACTTCCGCTTCCAGCGCGTGTACAGCGTGGATGGCGGCTACCGTCCGCTGGCCGATGCCCTTGCCTGCACCCCGGAAGCGGAGGGTGCTTGAGTGGCGACCAGCAGCGAACTCCAGACCTTTCTGGCGCAGTGGAACTACCCGCCGGACGACATCGACGCCCGCGGCCCGCATGGCCTGACCCCGCTGATGCGCGCCGCCCTGCAAGGCGAACTCGCCGCGGCCAAGGAGCTGCTGGCGCTGGGCGCCGATGTGCATCTGCGCAACGACGACGGCAACACCGCGCTGTGGCTCGCCTGCGTGCCGCGCAGCGTCGAACTGGTGCAGGCGCTGCTGGATGCCGGCATCGAACTCGACAACTGCAACGACGCCGGCTCCACCGCACTGATGTACACCGCCTCCAGCAACCGCCCGGAGCTGCTCAAGCTGCTGCTGGAGGCCGGTGCCGATCCGCAGGTACGCAACTTCGACGACATGCGCGCCGTCGAGCTGGCGTCCTCCCTGGCCTGCCTCAAGCTGCTGCGCCACACCCTGGACGAGTGAGGTGATCCCATGAGCGAACCGATGCTGCTGGCCGTAGCCAGCAAGGAAGGTCAGGCCATCAGTGACCATTTCGGTCACGCCAGGCACTTTCGCATCTACGAAGTCAGCCCCGACCGCTGCCGCTATGTCGAATCGCGCGACGTCGAGCACTACTGCCACGGCAACACCGGCAGCCAGAGCGCGATGGCGCTGATTCTGGAAACCATCAAGGACTGCCGGGCGGTGTTCGTCGCCAAGATCGGCGATGGCCCGACCGAGAAGCTGGCCAGGATCGGCGTGAGCGCCGTCTCCAGCTACGCCTGGGAAGCCATCGAACCCTCGCTGCTCGACTACGCCCGGCGCACCGCGGCCGGCGAGGTGGTGACATGAAGACCGCCAGCGAGGTGAAGGACTGGGTCGCCCGCCAGGCGCTGACGCCCGGCGACGTGGACTGCGCCGTCACCGTGATGCTCAAGATCCTCGATGGCAAATGCAAGATGCGCCAGACCGAGAAACAGGTGATGGCCCACCTGTACCACGCGCTGCGCGAGCGGCCCGGCATCCAGCTGGGCGCCGACATTCACCGCCTCATCGCCCAGGCCGGCGCCCAGCCGGACGAGTCGATGAAGCTCACCATCTACGAAAAGCGCGTGCTGGCGGAAACCATGATCTCCCGCCCGGTGATGAAGGCCTTCAAGGCGATGATTCGCGAGCAAGGCCTGCTCGACCCGCAGCACGATGCCGAGGAAGCCGACGCATGAACATGAAGTTCTACATGACCCCGGGCTCCTGCAGCACCGGCATCCACATCCTGCTGGAAGAGCTGGAGCAGGTGTTCGAGGTCTATCTGGTCAACCTGCTGGCCGGCGACAACCGCCGCCCGGAGTACCTGGCCATGAACCCCAACGGCACCATCCCCACCCTGGTCACCCCGGACGGCAGCCCGCTCACCGACTGGCAGTCGATCGCCTGGTGGCTGGGCAAGAGTTTCGGCAAGGGCAAGCACCTGCCCGGCAACTAAGAACAGGAGAGATATTCCACAGGGCACCGGCGAGATAAATCCGGGATCGGGTGGGATTTGGGGGGAGCACTTGGGACAGGGATTGCAATAGGCTTGCGTAGGGTGCAAGGCGGGCGGCGGTCAGTCGTCGAACAGTTTGCCTTGTCTCTTGTCCCGTTCGGCGGCCAGGCGGGCGGCGAGGAGTTGTCGGGCTCGGGTGCCGGAGATGTTGTGTTCGATCGCCACTGCACGGATGTCGCCGCGGAATCTCTCCCACAGTGACTCCGCAAGGGCTGCGGTCCGAGCAGCGCGCCATTTCGGGATGTACTGACCACCAAGCACACCGCGTGCGATGTCGAGCAGGCGGCTGACCGCGACGCGGAGCCATTCGGTGGGCATGCCGGCCACGCTGGCGAGTTGCGGGCACCATACATCGGCGAGTACCGCGTAGGCGGCGTCGGCTGCGGGCAGGTCGGCCGCAGCGACATGCGGCGCGATCGGGGGCCGCTGACCGCCGATGCGGTCCGATGCGGCCTGCGCCAGGTCGATCGCCAATGCGTCGAGTCGCTCGGCGCCGCGATCGGGCAGCAGCGCTTCGAGCTCCCTGCGGAGCTCGAACGCCAGCAGACCGAGCAGCTCGGGCAGTTCCTCGGCGCGCTGGGCCTGGGTCATCGCTCCACCCAGGCTTTCAGCGATTCGATCAACGTGTGTTCCTGCGCCGCGGTCAGCCATTCCAGGCGCTCCACGCGGTTTTCCGTCTGCCCGGCGATCCAGGCCAGCAGCCCGCGCATGCGACGGTTCTTGACCTTGCCCTGGTCGGCCAGCGTCTGCCACAGCGCCCACATCTTCTTCTGCGTGGGCGTGAGCGGCTTGCGGGCGGCGGCGCCGGGGCGCGGCCAGCCGGATTCGTGGAAGTGCTCCACCACCGCCTGCAGCTCGGCCACGCTGCACTCCTTGCTGCTGGTCTTGCCGGCGGCGAACCGTGCAAGGGTCTTGCGGTAGGTGTCGTCATCCAGGCCGAGATCACGCTTGGCGGTATGCACCTGGCGGA
>JAUVWV010000293.1 GCA_030603925.1 Thauera sp.
ACCGGCAGTTCGACCTCGCGCCCGTCGCGCAGCACCGT
Source organism: Thauera sp. (assembly GCA_030603925.1). Classification (GTDB taxonomy): domain Bacteria; phylum Pseudomonadota; class Gammaproteobacteria; order Burkholderiales; family Rhodocyclaceae; genus Pseudothauera. Next base: position 39 of record JAUVWV010000293.1, read on the forward strand.
CGCGGTCTTGGCGCCGAGCGTGACCAGCTTGCGGATCGCCTGCGAGGCGCGGCCCTTGGCGCGCGTTTCCAGGTAACGGCCCAGCAGGTGGAAGGTCATGATGGTGGCGGCCATCTCGATGAACGAGGTCATCGGGTAGAGGAAGCCGATCAGCCCGATCAGATAGGGCGGGATGCTGCCCAGCGAGATCAGCACGTCCATGTTGGCGGTGCGGTTCTTCAGCGAGCGCCAGGCCGACCGGTGCGTGGCCCAGCCGCCATGCGTGAACACCACCGGACACGCCAGCACCGCGACAATGGCCAGATAGCCCGGCACCGGCTGCCAGAACATGTGCGGCACCATCAGCAGCATGATCAGGGTGGCCGGCACGGCGGCAATCCACAGCCGCCGTGTCGCCAGCGCCAGATAGCGCTCCTCGGATGCCGAGGCCTGCGGGGCCGCAGCGGCGGCCCCGCCCTCCTCCATGCCGTCGACGTCATAGCCGGCGCGCTCGATGGCCGCACGGATCGCCGCTGGCTTCGCACGTGCGGGGTCGAAGTGCACCGTAACGCGATGGCTGGCGATATTGGTCTCGATCTCGCCGATGCCCGCCATCCTGCGGATCGAAGTCGAAACCAGGCCGGCGCAGTGATTGCTGCCCATGCCGGGCACGGTAAGCGAAACCGTTCTTGAGGCTGGTGTTTGCGCGTTCATGGCCGGCGCCCTCCGCTTCTTGTTGACCACAGCATGAGCGGCCGCACCTGTCCGGAGCATTGCGCAGGGATTACGGATTCGTCAGCTGGATGCAGGCCCGTCGCAGGGGCAGGCTCACCGTGGGCGCCGCGACGCCCTGCATCGCTCAGCGAATGCCCGCCCGGCGCTGCCGCAGACGGATGTAGGCGGTGACATGGGCAACATCGTCAGGCGTGAGCCCCGCCACTGCAGGCATGTCGCCAAACTGCCAATGATGGGCACGCACGCCCTGCGCCACCGCCATCTGGAAGGCGGCATCACTGTGATGCGCGGGCGCATAGACCTTGTGCAGCATCGGAGGGCCGGCGTCACTGCCGTTCAGCGCCGCACCGTGGCAGGACGCGCAGCGTGCTTCATAGAGCGGTTTGCCCAGGTTGGGGTTGGGCATCAGCCCCGGGCTGGGCTTGGGCGGGGGCTGCCAGCCCTGCGCGGCGACCGCGCCCGCCGCCAGGCTCAGGCCGACCGCCAGCAGCCAGCCGGCCGGCTTCGATGGGGGGCTGCCGGCGCCGATCCGGGGACGGATCTTCAAGGTCGCTCGCACAGGGGGCGCCGCGCGGGTTCAGCGCGCGGACGAATGCGATTGAATCCGCTGCTCGATCGCTTCGATGCGTTTTTCCATCGCCTCCATGCGCTGCTGCATGGCCTCCGGCGCGCCGCCCATCATGCCCCCCTTCATCATGCCCCCTTTCATCATGCCAGGACCCATGGAGCGCCCGTCCGACATCATCGGGCAATCCGCCGGCATGGTCTTCATCATGCTCTCCATGTCAGCCATCTGCGCCTCCATGAGCCGCATGCGTTCGGCCGGATCGCGCATCTGCCGCATGCGCTGCATGCGTTCCTGCATGACCCCGATCCGGGCTGCCGGTGCAGCGTCCGGCGTAGCATCGGAGGCGCCCGTCTCCGCGGGATGATGCGCCGCATGGTCGCCGTCCTGCTGCGCCAGGGCAGCACCGGCAAACAGACCGCCGCCAAACAGCACGGCGAGGATCAGCGGGGTCCGGCTGTGGGTAACGGTGTTCATGGCAAACCTCCTGTGGTCGGGACGCATCACATGCATCTGCGTCCAGTCTAGAAGGTGGAGCCGAACAGCGAACTGACGGCACGATTACATCTCGGTAATGCAGTTGCGGCACGCTGTCGTCCTGCGCCCGGGACAAGCGCAACAGCCTCCGAAGCCGCGAGACTTCTGTGCGTTCGATGGAGACACCCCCTGCATTTCGACGCCGCGAGGGGATCCAGCGTCTTACCGACTTGCCCGCGCCGGCGATGGGAGCTTGACCTTGCCATCGTGGGAAACCGCAGGCTGGCGCTTCCTCGATCCAACAAGGAAGAACGCAAAATGATTCAGTTCCATCTTCCCGCCATGACCTGTGGCCATTGTGCCAGCCGTGTCACTGCAGCACTCCGGGCGGCGGACCCGGTCTGCACGGTCAGCATCGACCTCGCAGCGCGAACCGTATCGGTGCAGAGTGATGCCGACGTGGAAGAACTTGCGCTGGCGCTGGCCGACGCCGGCTATCCTGCAGCCTGATCGGACAGGCTGGGCCGCCACGCCCGGCCTTGCCCAGCCGGCAGTGCATACGCTGTGCAAGCCGTCCCACGGATTACAGATCTGTAATCCCCGCGTCAGCTTGTCGTGGGGAGCGGGCGGTCATCATTCCGGCATTCATTCACCGACATCGGAGCCTGCCATGACCAAGCTTGCCCTGCTCGCCCTTGCCCTGTTCGCCCCTCTCGCCGCCCAGGCCCAGCACCACGGCCACCACGGCCATGCCGCGCCCGCTGCCACCGCATCGGCCGACAGCGCCAAGGGCATGGCCGAAGGCACGGTGCGCCGCGTGGATGCGGCGCGCGGCACGGTGAGCATTGCCCACGGGCCGATTGCACACATGAACATGCCGCCGATGACGATGAACTTCAACGCGGCCGAGGGCGTGGATCTGTCCACCCTCAAGACAGGCGACAAGATCCGCTTCGAGGCCAGCGACCAGGGCGGCAAGCTGATGCTGCACGGGTTCGAAGCGGCCAACTGAGCGCGGCCATCATGCGTGAGCCGGTGGGGGGCATGGCGTGCGGCGTGATGCGGGCGGGGGAGACTCCACCGGAGACCGGTCCCGGATTGCGCTGCGCTTCATCCGGGCTACGGAAGCTGCGGGGGTTGCGGGGAGCGTTGCTTGGGTTGGCGCTGCTCTGGCTGCCCCCGGCGAGCGCCGGCGAGCCGGAGCTGGGGGCCGATCTGGGCGGGGTGCTGGCGCATGCGCGCATGCACCATCCGGGCTTTGCCGCCGACACCCTGGAAGCCGCCGCGGCGCGCGCCGGGGCCGGGGCGGCGGGCGCCTTGCCGGATCCGCGCTTCACCATCGAGCTGATGGACGTCAACAACGCCATGAGCGGGCGCAACGATTTTTCCGTGCTGCCCGGCCAGGTCGGCGAGACCCGCTACCGGGTGGTGCAGATGCTGCCGTGGCGCGGCAAGCGTGCGCTGGAGGCGCAGGCCGCCGACGCGCTGGCGGCGGCGCGCGAAGCGGCGGTGGACGCGGGCTGGCGGGAGCTGGCCGGCAGCCTCAAGGCGGCGTGGTTGCGCTACTGGTCCGCCAGCCATGAACTGGCGCTGTACCGCGAACAACTCGGCACCCTGGCGGCGCTGGAAGACGCCGCGCTGGCGCGCTACCGCAGCGGCGCCGGCAGCCAGCAGGCGGTGCTGCGCGCGCAAGGCGAGCACACCGAACTGCGCCTGCGCATCGCCAGCGCGGAACAGGCCCTGGCCGGCGCGCGCGCCGCACTGAACGGCCTGCTCGACCGCCCGGCCGACGCCGCGCTGGCCGCACCGGGCGCCCTGCCCGCGCTGCCGCGCCCCGACGCTGCCGCGCTGTTCGAGCGCCTGCGCAGCGAGCACCCGGCGCTGGCCAGCCTGGGCATGCAGATCGATGCCGCCCGGCTCAGCGCCGAACGCACCCGGCTGGAGCGTTACCCGGACGTGGGCGTCGGCCTCACCTACAACCGCCCGCGCAACGGCATCACCAGCTACGACCTGATGCTGGAGATGAACATCCCGCTGCAGCGCGCCCCGCGCCACGCCCGCGAACTGGAAGCCGAGCGCATGC
>JAUVWV010000074.1 GCA_030603925.1 Thauera sp.
CGCCGGGGCTTCCATGGTGGCGGTACTCATCTGTGTTGACTCCTGAATCTCAGAACTGGCTGCCGACGAACTTCTTCTTCAGTCGGTTGCGGATGTAGATGGCGGACGAGTTCATCAGCACGATCAGGCCCAGCAGCAGCAGCGTGGTGACGAACACCATCGGCTTGCCGGCCTCGGAGTTGCGCGACTGGAAGCCCACGTCGAAGATGTGGAAGCCCAGGTGCATGAAGCTGCGTTCCAGGTGGATGAAGGGCGCGAAGCCGTCGACCGGCAGCTCCGGCGCCAGCTTGACCACACCGACCAGCATCAGCGGGGCGACCTCGCCGGCACCGCGCGCCATGGCGAGAATCAGGCCGGTCATGATGCCGGGCATGGCGTGCGGCAGCACCACCGAGCGGATGGTCTGCCACTTCGAGGCGCCGCATGCCAGCGAGCCTTCGCGGATCGAGCGCGGCACCGCGGACAGTGCCTCTTCGGAGGCCACGATGACCACCGGCACGGTAAGCAGCGCCAGGGTGAGCGCAGACCACAGGATGCCACCGGTGCCGAAGGTGGGATTGGGCAGGCGCTCGGGGAAGAACAGCGCATCGATCGAGCCGCCCACGGTGTAGGCGAAGAAGCCCAGACCGAACACGCCATACACGATGGACGGCACACCGGCGAGGTTATTCACCGCGATCCGCACCATGGCCACGGTCTTGCCCTGTTTGGCGTACTCGCGCAGGTAGAGCGCGGTGATCACGCCGAAGGGCGCCACCACGACCACCATCAGCAAGGTCATCACCACGGTGCCGAAGATCGCCGGCAGGATGCCGCCTTCGGTATTCGCCTCGCGCGGCTCGTCGCCGAGGAATTCGCCCCAGCGCGAGAAGTAGATGCCGATCTTCTGGAACACCGACAGGTCGTTCGCGGCATAGAAGCGCACGATCTGCGAGAGCTGGGTTTCCTTGGTGGCGCCGCCCACTTCTTCCAGCACGATACGGAAGCGGCGGTCCTGCGCCTTGATCTCGTTGGCGGTGGCCTGCAGGCGCTCGAACTCGGTCTGCAACTCGGCCATGCGGCGCTCGGACACCGCCAGCTGGGTGCGATAGTCCGCGCTCTCCGCACCATTGCGCAGTTCGATGCGACGCAGTTCCAGGCGCTGCTGGTTGATCTCATGGTTGATCTTGCCGATGTCGCCGCGCTCGATCTTGCGGATCGCCGCGAAACGCGCGCGCGCCGCGCGTTGTTCGTCGCGCAGGCGGGACAGGCCGAGCGACTCGGGACTGTGCTCGCTGTCGTCCAGCACCACCGCCTTGATGCGGCCGACGAAGGGGCCCCACTCCTGGCGTTCGAGGTAGAAGAAGGCCGGATCGCGCTCGATCTTGTCGACATCGAAGGCGTTGACCCAGCGGAAATCCTCGTTGTACAGGTCGTAGTTGCCGATGCGGTACAGGGTACGCTCGGCGTACCCGTCGTTGCGCTCGATCTGCTGGCGAACGTCTTCGGAGAGGCCGGCGAGGAAGGCGCCCTCGGGCCTGAAGAGATTGAGGCGCGACGGTTCGCCGGCCACCATCTGACCGCTCTTCAGCGTCACCACCTCGACCGGCTTCGGCCAGAAGGTGGTGATGCCGTTCCAGAAAATCATCAGCAGGAAACCGCAGATCAGGATGATCCCGAGTGCGAGCGCGCCGCCGAAGCCCCACAGCGCGGGTTCACCGACCGCGGAGAGGTCCGCGGTATAGCGGCGTACCGCCTTCGCTTCCGTATCGGTGACCATGGCTTGGGCCTTGTCTTCAACGTGAGTCGTCATTATCTACCTCTGTACCCGCTCAGAGCTGGAAGGCGCGCTTACGGAAGCGCTGGCGGATGACCTCCGCGAAGGTGTTGATGATGAAGGTCATGATGAACAGCGTGAGCGCGGCGAGGAACAGCATGCGGTACAGCGTGCCGCCCACCACGGCTTCGGGCAGCTCCACCGCGATATTGGCCGACAGGGTGCGCAGGCCGTTGAAGATGTTCCAGTCCAGCACCGCGGTGTTGCCGGCGGCCATCACCACGATCATGGTCTCACCGACCGCGCGCCCCATGCCGATCATGCAGGCGGCGAACACGCCCGACATGGCCGTGGGCAGCACCACCCAGATGGCGGTCTGCCAGGGCGTGGCACCGGCCGCCAGACTGGCGGCGCGCAGCTGCGAGGGCACCGAGTTGAGCGCATCCTCGGCGAGGGTGTAGATGTTGGGGATGATCGCGAAACCCATCACCATGCCCACCACCAGCGCATTGCGCTGCACGTAGGTATCCACCACCCCGCCGCGCGGATCGAAGCCGATCGCGGTGAGCAGCATCGCGCTGCCGAAGGACAGCGCCAGCGAGGTAACCACCATCGCCACCCAGCGCGCACCGTCGTAGTAGCCCGCCTGCTGGCGGGTGAGGCCACGCAGGTGCAGGCGGAACGCAGTACCCACGGTGCGATTGAAGACCATGGTCACCACCACGAAGGCCAGCGGCCACAGCAGCAGACCCATGAAGGGCGTGCCGGTACCAACGTCGTGGTTGGTCCAGGCCTTGAAATCACCGTAGAAGAAGGTCTGCTCGAACCAGGGGCCGAGCTGCCAGGCCGCCCAGGCGGAGATGGCGATCACCACGAACATGAAGAGGAACTTGGGGATGCCGTTGAGCTTCAGCGCAATCTGCGGCGGCAGCATCTGCCAGGCATAGGCGGCCACCATCAGGCCGAGCGGCAGGGCGACGAAGCCGAGCACCACCGCGGCAATCCAGCTCTCCACCAGGGGCGCCAGGATCAGCGCGGCAATGAAGCCAAGCACCACGGTGGGCAGCGACTCCATCATCTCCATCACCGGCTTCACGGTGGCGCGCACCCGGCGATGGACGAACTCGGAGGTGTAGATCGCCGCCAGCAGCGCGATCGGCAAGGCGAACAGGAGCGAGTACACCGTGGCCTTGAGGGTGCCGAAGATCAGCGGCAGCAGCGAGAACTTGGGCTCGAAGAGGTCCGTGCCGGAAGACGACTGCCAGGTGTAGGACGGCTCCTGGTAACCCTCGTACCAGCTCTTGCCGAAGATCGACTTCAGGGTGGTTTCGGGGTGCGGTACGTAGAAACGCCAGTGATCGACCAGACCGCCCGCGTTCATCGCCACCGCGCCGTCGTCGCGCGGCGTCAGCATGATGTGCATGTTGCGGTCGGCCGGCGCTTCGGGCTGCGCGAGACGCAGCAGCACCTGCTCGCTGGTGGCGTGGCGGAACCACATGTTGCCGGCCGCATCCAGGGTGATCAGGCTCTTGCGGCGCTGCGACACGTCGTAGGCGATGATGCCCGCCGGCTGGGCCTCGAGCTCGCGCGCCAGCACCATCTTGTAGCCATCCACCGTGCCGGCGTTTTCGGGCTGCAGGCGGAAGTACATGCGCAGCGAACCGTCGCTGCCACCCACCACGAGGGTCTGGTTGCCGATCAGAAAACCCAGTACGCCGAGGTCGGCGCCCGGCGGCGTCAGACGCGCGGTCTCGGCCAGCACCGGGTTGTTGAAGTTTCGCGTATCGAAACGGTAAACGGTGCCGTCAGCCACGCCGACATACACCTGGTCGGCCTGGGTGGACAACAGCACCTTGGCCACCCGCAGCCCCTCCGGCAGGGCCGGCAGGGTGGTCGAGCGGGTCGTCACCGTCTCGGCACGGGTCATCAGGTTGATCCGGGTCTCGGAGCGGGTCAGGCGGCCGACGCCCTCCGCATCGAAGGTCACGTAGGACAGCGTCGGGCGCTCCACCGTACCGCCCAGGGCAAAGGAGACGGCCTTGATCGCCACGCCTTCCGGCGCAATCTGCTCGGCCGGCTTGACCTGGGTTTCCAGCGTGATGCGACGCACCTGATTACCCGGAATGCGCCGGAAAACCGCGGTGCCGTCGGTGTAGTCGTCGTCGGTCAGGCGCACCAGGCCCGCCGGCATGTCTTCGGCGCGCAGCACCGAGGAGGCCAGGCCGACATGGGCAAATCGCACGCTGCCGTCGGCAAAGCCGAACGCCATGTCGGCACGGCTGATCGTGGCACCGACGGCAGTGGCGGTATCACCACCGAAATCGAGTTCGACACTAGCCAGCGGACGGCCGGTATCGATGTGGAAGGTGTCGACACGTCCGCTTGCGCCGATGCGCACGCCGACCGTCTGGTACTCGTCCGCGCTGGTCCACAGCAGATCGGGCATCGGCGCGAGCGAGTAGGCCTCCTGTTTCTTGAGCTCACCGCCCATGAACAGCGGCATCGCTTCCTTGGCGAGGAAGATCAGAATGCCGAACACGGCGAGGATGACCAGCAGACCGCCGATGGTGATCGAGGAGTCGGCGAAGCGATCGGCAAACAGCACGGACTTGCGCGTGGTTCTGCCTACGGGCAGCAGCCGCTTGTAACCGACCTTCTCGGCCGACGGGTTGGCCGGTGCGTCACTCATATGAGCTCCACGAATACTGTCGAACAAATGGCGGACACGGGCATGCCCGTGTCCGCCGCATGATGCAGGATGCTTACTTGGCCAGGCCGAAGCGCTTCAGGTCGTCATCGGCCAGCGCCTTGATGACCGGGAAGTAACCATCCTTGACCACCGCTTCCTGACCCTGCTTCGAGTAGATGAAGCGGATGAACTCGCCACGCAGCGGCTCGAGCGGCTGGTTCGGGTTCTTGTTTACATAGATATAGAGGAAACGCGAGATCGGGTAATCACCGCTGGAGGCATGTTCCGCGCTCGGCTCGAAGCACTCCTTGCCGTCGCCGGTGGAGAGCGGCACGAACTTCACGTCGGCGGTCTTGTAGCCGACGCCCGAGTAGCCGATGCCGCCGATGTCGGAGGCCACGCCCTGCACCACGGTGGAGGAACCCGGCTGCTCCTTCACTTCATCCTTGTAGTCGCCGTTGAACAGCGCCACTTCCTTGAAGTAGCCGTAGGTGCCGGAAGCCGAGTTGCGGCCGTACAGGGAGATCGGCCGGGCAGCCCAGGCACCGGTCAGACCGACGTCACCCCAGGTCTTGATGTCCTTGTTCAGACCGCCGTTGCGGGTCTTGGAGAAGATCGCGTCGACCTGCTGCAGCGACAGGCACTTGATCGGGTTGTCCTTGTGCACATACACCGCCAGGGCATCGATCGCCGAACGCACGGCCATCGGCTTGTAGCCGTACTTCTTCTCGAAGTCGTCTTCTTCCTTGCTCTTCATCGGACGCGACATCGGACCGAACTGCGCGGTACCTGCGATCAGCGCGGTCGGCGCGGTGCCCGACCCCTTGCCTTCGATCTCGATCTTGACGTTCGGGTACATGGCATTGAAGCCTTCGGCCCACAGCGTCATCAGGTTGTTCAGGGTGTCCGAACCGATGGACTTCACATTGCCGGAAACACCGCTCACGGCCTTGTAGGCGGGCAGCGCCGGATCCACCTGGACCTGCGCCTGAGCGGCGAAGGAGGCGGTCATGGCCATGACGGCAGTCGCGATGAAGCTCTTCTTGAACATGTACGGATTCTCCAGTCTCGTAGATTCAGCTTGCCCTGGTCGGGTGAGCTCCCGTCGCAACGGGAACGAAACGGATTATCCGGACGAACGATGACAGTTCTGTTAAACGTCACGAAACATGTCCGGCCGCGCGGCGCGGCCGGATCGCCTGCCCGGCCTACTCGCAGGCCTGCTTCACCGCATCGGCGATGGCATTCGCCAGCCGGTCGACCTCGGCGGCATCCTGCCCTTCGACCATCACGCGCAGCAGCGGCTCGGTGCCCGAGGGGCGCAGCAGGACGCGGCCGCGCTCGCCCAGTTCGGCCTCCGCTGCGGTCCGTGCCGCAGCGATGCCGCGGTCCGACTGCCAGTCGAAACCCTGCGGCAGGCGCACATTGACCAGGCGCTGCGGGTAGAACAGCAGGTCCGCGCAGGCCTCGGCCAGACTCAGGCCGCGCTGTTTGAGCGCCGCCAGCACCTGCAGCGCGGAGACGATGCCGTCGCCGGTGCTGTGGCGGTCCAGGCAGATGATGTGGCCGGAGTTCTCCCCGCCCAGCTTCCAGCCACGCTCGTGCAGCATCTCGAGCACGTAGCGGTCGCCCACCTTGGCGCGCGCGAAGGGCACACCGAGACGGCCGATGGCGTGCTCGAAGCCGAGATTGCTCATCAGCGTGCCGACCACGCCGTCCAGCCGGCCCTCCGCGTGGCGGGCCGCGGCGATCACGTAAAGCAGCTTGTCGCCGTCGTAGATCTCGCCGGCACGGTCCACCATCATCAGGCGGTCGGCGTCGCCATCCAGCGCGATACCGAGGTCCGCACCCTGCGAGAGCACGGCCTTGCGCAGGTTCTCCGGGCGCGTCGCCCCGACGCCGTCATTGATGTTCAGGCCGTTGGGCTCGACGCCGACCGGCAGCACCTCCGCGCCGAGTTCGTGGAACACCGCCGGGGCGATGTGGTAGGCCGCACCATGCGCGCAGTCCACCGCGATGCGCAGGCCGCGCAGGTCCAGCTCGTTGGGGAAGCTGCTCTTGCAGAACTCGATGTAGCGCCCGGCGGCATCGTCGATGCGGCGCGCCCTGCCCAGCTGTGCCGAATCCACGCAGCCCATCGGCTGGTCGAGGCGGGCCTCGATCTCCGCTTCCAGCGCGTCGGGCAGCTTGGTGCCGCCGGCGGAGAAGAACTTGATGCCGTTGTCGAAGAAAGGATTGTGCGAGGCAGAGATCACCACCCCGGCCTGCAAGCGCAGCGCCCGCGTGAGGTAGGCGACAGCCGGCGTGGGCACCGGGCCGGCCAGCATGACGTCCACGCCGGCCGCGGCAAAGCCGGCCTCCAGCGCCGCCTCCAGCATGTAGCCGGAGATGCGCGTGTCCTTGCCGATCAGCACCGCCGGATGCTCGCCATGCGGCAGTTGCTCGCGTGCCACCAGGGTGACCCCTGCGGCGTAGCCCAGACGCATCACGAACTCGGGCGTGATCGGCATCTGCCCGACCCTGCCGCGCACCCCGTCGGTGCCGAAATACTTGCGTGCCATCGCTCTCCCGCCCTTCAAGGTGCAAAGGCGGGATTATCGCAGAAGCGCCCGCTTCAGGCCTCGTCGACCGCCCTGAGCACCTTCAGCGCATCCACCGTGGCGGCCACGTCATGCACCCGCACGATGCGCGCACCGCGCTGCACCGCCAGCAGCGCGGCGGCGACGCTCGCCCCGAGGCGCTGCGCCACCGGCCGCCCGGTGATCGCCCCCAGCATGGATTTGCGCGACAGGCCGGCAAGCACCGGCAGGCCGCCCGCAGCGAAGGTATCCAGCGTGCGCAGCAGCGCAAGGTTGTGCGCCAGGGTCTTGCCGAAGCCGAAGCCGGGATCGAGCACGATGCGCTCGCGCGCCACGCCGGCCGCCTGCAGCGCCTGCACGCGTTCGGTGAGGAAGGCGTCAACCTCGGCCACCACATCGCCGTACTGCGGCGCCGCCTGCATGGTGCGCGGCTCGCCCTGCATGTGCATCACGCACAGGCCGCAGTCCGTGCCGGCAACCGCCTCCAGCGCCCCGGGCGCGCGGAAGCCGTTCACGTCGTTGATCAGGTCGGCGCCGGCCGCCAGCGCGGCGCGCATCACGGCCGGCTTGAGCGTATCCACCGACAGCGGCACGCCAAGGCGCGCGAGGGCCTCGACCACCGGTACGAGGCGCGCAATCTCGACGGCCTCGGCAACCAGTTCGGCGCCCGGCCGGGTGGACTCCGCGCCGATGTCGAGCATCTGCGCACCGGCTTCGAGCGCTGCCTCGGCGCCCGCCAGCGCGGCCGCCACGTCGCTGCCGACACCGTCGCCGGAAAACGAATCCGCGGTGAGGTTGATGATCGCCATCACCTGGGGACGGGAAAGATCCAGGCGGAAACGCCCGCAGTGGAAGCTGTGCATCGCGCGCTCGCAAGTGAAACGGGCCGGCATGTGCCGGCCCGTGGATGGTGATGCGGGGTGAGGAATCAGGCTGCCGGCGCGGGCGCGTTGGGTTCCTGCCCGGCACTGCCGTCCGAGGACGGCTTGCTCGGCGGGGTGGCCGGCTTGGGCGGACGCGGCGGACGGCCTTCCATGATGTCGGTCACCTGGTCGGCGTCCAGCGTCTCCCATTCGAGCAGCGCGTGGGTCATCGCCTCGACCTTGTCGCTGTTCTCCTCGATCAGGCGACGCGCAAGCCCGTATTGCTGGTCGATGATGCGGCGGATCTCCGCATCGACCTTCTGCATGGTGCTCTCGGACACGTTGCGGTGGGTGGTGACCTGGCGGCCGAGGAAGATCTCGCCTTCCTCCTCGCCATACACCATCGGGCCGAGCGTGTCGGACATGCCCCACTGGGTGACCATGCGGCGCGCCAGGTCGGTGGCGCGCTGGAAGTCGTTGGAGGCGCCGGTGGTCATCTGCTTCATGAAGATCTCTTCGGCGATGCGCCCGCCGAACAGCACCGCGATCATCTGCAGCAGGCGGTCGCGGTCCTGGCTGTAGCGGTCCTCGGCCGGCAACTGCATGGTCACGCCCAGCGCGCGACCGCGCGGGATGATGGTGACCTTGTGCACCGGATCGGTCTTGTCGAGCAGCTTGGCGACCACCGCGTGGCCGGATTCGTGGTACGCGGTGTTGCGGCGCTCTTCCTCGGGCATGACCACCGAGCGGCGCTCCGCGCCCATCATGATCTTGTCCTTGGCGCGCTCGAAGTCGTCCATGTCGACCAGGCGCTTGTTGGCGCGCGCGGCGAACAGCGCGGCCTCATTCACCAGGTTGGCGAGGTCGGCACCGGCGAAGCCCGGGGTGCCACGCGCCAGCACGTGCGCATCGACGTCCGGGGCGATCGGCACCTTGCGCATGTGCACCTTGAGGATCTGCTCGCGCCCGCGGATGTCGGGCAGCGGTACCACCACCTGGCGGTCGAAGCGGCCCGGGCGCAGCAGCGCCGGGTCGAGCACGTCGGGACGGTTGGTGGCGGCGATGACGATCACGCCGGCCGCGCCTTCGAAGCCGTCCATCTCGACCAGCAGCTGGTTCAGGGTCTGTTCGCGCTCGTCGTTGCCGCCGCCCAGGCCGGCACCACGCTGGCGGCCGACCGCGTCGATCTCGTCGATGAAGATGATGCACGGCGCGTGCTTCTTGGCCTGCTCGAACATGTCGCGCACGCGCGCCGCGCCTACGCCGACGAACATCTCGACGAAGTCGGAGCCGGAGATCGAGAAGAACGGCACCTTGGCCTCGCCGGCGATCGCCTTGGCGAGCAGGGTCTTGCCGGTACCGGGCGAGCCGACCATCAGCACGCCCTTCGGGATGCGCCCGCCGAGCTTCTGGAACTTGGACGGATCACGCAGGAACTCGACCAGCTCGGAGACCTCTTCCTTGGCCTCGTCGCAGCCCGCGACGTCGGCGAAGGTGATCGAGTTGGCCGACTCGTCGAGCATGCGCGCCTTGCTCTTGCCGAAGGAGAACGCACCGCCCTTGCCGCCGCCCTGCATCTGGCGCATGAAGAAGATCCACACGCCGATCAGCAGCAGCATCGGGAACCAGGAGATGAAGATGCTGGCAAGGAAGGACTGCTCCTCGTCCGGCTTCGAGGCGTTCACCGTGACGCCGTAGCGCATCAGGTCGGAAACCATCCAGATATCCTGCACGCCGGGGGTGTATACCGTGATCGAACGCCCGTCCAGGGTCGAGGCGCGCAGCGTGCGGCCGTCCACGGTCACCTTGGAGATGCGGCCCGCCTTCGCCTCCTCCAGGAACTGCGAATACTCCATGGTGTTCGGCGAGACCTGGCGCTCGTTGAACTGGTTGAAGACGGTCATCAGCACGACGCCGATCACCATCCAGATGGCAAGATTCTTGAAGAGATTGTTCAACGTATTTCCTCGAAAGCCCGACTGGGGCCGGCGCAAGATTGACCCATTCTAGTGGCGAACGTTCCCGCCCGCAAACCAATGGCGCCGATCAACAATATCAATCGGCAACCCGCGGATTCCTACTTCAGGCCCTGGCCCAGCAGATAGACTTCCGCACTGCGGTCGCGCGAGGCCTTGGGCTTGCGCACGTGCACCGTTCGGAACACACCCTGCATCTGCTTGCGCAGTTCGTCAAAGCCCTCGCCCTGGAACACCTTGACCAGGAAGTTGCCGCCCGGTTTGAGGTGGCGCGCAGCGAAGTCCAGGGCCAGCTCGCACAGGTGAATGGAGCGCGCCTGATCGACGGTGGGCACACCGGACATATTGGGGGCCATGTCGGACAGTACAAGGTCCACCGCGGCGCCCTGCAGGCTCTCTTCGAAGCGCACGGCGATCTCGTCGTCGGTGAAGTCGCCCTGCAGGAACTCCATCCCGGGCATCGGCTCGACCGGCAGCAGGTCGAGGGCGAACACCCTGCCCTTGCCGCCGATGCGCTGTACCGCGACCTGCGACCACGAGCCGGGCGCCGCGCCGAGATCGACCACCACCATGCCGGGGCGCAGCAGGCGGTCGCGCTCGTCGATCTCGGCCAGCTTGAACGCGGCACGCGAGCGATAGCCCTGCGCCTTCGCCTGCTGCACGAAGGTGTCGTTTACATGCTCCATCATCCAGGCCTTGCTGGTCTTGGTTCGCTTCATCGGAGTAGAATCCGTGCCCTGTGAAGATTGAGAAAATACATGACTGAACTCACCCCCGCGCAACGCCGCGACCTGCGCGCCCGCGCCCACCACCTCAGCCCGGTGGCCAGCATTGCCGCAAACGGCCTGAGCCCCGCGGTGCTGGCGGAGATCGAGCGTGCGCTGCAGGCCCACGAACTGATCAAGGTGCGGGTGTATGGCACCGAGCGCAGCGACCGCGAGGCGCTGATGGGCGAACTGTGCAGCGCGCTTGGCGCCGCGCCGGTGCAGCACATCGGCAACATCCTGATCGTCTGGCGCGAGCGCCGCGAAGAAGCCGCCACGGCAGCCAGTGCCGCGCCGAAGAGCGGGCGCGCCGCTCGCCCCTCGACCGCGAAATCGGCTGCCGGCTTTGCCGCCGCTGCGCGCCGCGCCGCACTGGTACAGGCCGCGCAGGCGAAGAACCGCAAGACCCGCAGTGCCGCCGGCGGCCGCTACAAGCCGGCAGCGCCCTCGGCCCGCAAGAAGTAGGCGCCTCAGCGCAGCACCCTGCGCGCCGCTGCCAGCAGCAGCAGGCCCAGCACGCTCTGCACCAGGTAGAGCACGCTGGAGACGCCATGCCAGGTGGCGAAGCGGTCGCGCAGCACGCTGTCCATGACCTCGCGCGGCCAGGCCTCGGCCTTGAGCTGCGCCATCAGCGGCTGGATGCCGAACAGCATCGCCAGGCTCAGCCCCAGCATCAGCACCACCAGCCAGAACACGCCCCCGCGGAACGCCGCCCAGCCCTGGCGAAAGGCCAGGAAGAGCAGCATGTAGGCCGCACAGCTCACGCCGACCCAGCCCACGCTGGCAAACAGCCGTCCGGCGACATTACCGGCCAGGCTGCGCTCGTCGATCATGGCAAACAGGGTCGGCGCAACCAGATAGCCGACCACCCACAAGGCGCCCACCCACAGGGTGAGCGCAAGCTGGAAGGCGTACTCCGACAGGCCGCGCATGGCGGGTGCGTGCCGCCTCAGACGTAGCGGACGTCGACGATCTCGTACTCGCGCACGCCGCCCGGGGCCTGCACTTCGGCGATGTCGCCGGCGTACTTGCCGATCAGCGCGCGCGCGATCGGCGAGCTGATGGAGATCTTGTTCAGCTTGATATCGGCCTCGTCGTCACCGACGATCTGGTAGGTCACGGTGGCACCGGAGTCCATGTCCTCCAGGTCGACGGTGGCGCCGAACACGCAGCGCCCGTCGGCGTCGAGCAGCGCCGGGTCGATGATCTGCGCGGTGGCCAGCTTGCCCTCGAGTTCCATGATGCGGCCCTCGATGAAGCCCTGGCGGTCCTTCGCCGCTTCGTACTCGGCGTTCTCCGACAGGTCGCCGTGGGAGCGCGCCTCGGCGATCGCCGCGATCACGTTGGGACGCTCCACGGTTTTCATGCGGTGCAGCTCGGCGCGCAGCATCTCGGCGCCGGCAATGGTCAATGGCGTCTTGTTCATCAGGCTTGCTTCAGTTCGGCGTGCAGGGACTGCAGGGAATAGACCTCGAGGCTGGCGAGCTGGCGCATCCCCATGCAGGCCGCGCGCGCCCCCTCGATGGTGGTGAACACGGTGACCTTGGCGGCCAGCGCACTGGTGCGGATGGAGCGCGAGTCGGTGATGGCCTGGCGCTTTTCCTCGACGGTGTTGATCACCAGACAGATCTCGTCGTTCTTGATCATGTCCACGATGTGCGGGCGGCCTTCATTGACCTTGTTGACCACCGCCACCGGAATGCCGGCCGCCTCGATGGCCGACGCGGTTCCGCGGGTGCCCACCAGGCTGAAGCCGAGCTCATGCAGTTCGCGCGCCACTTCCACCGCCACCGGGCGGTCGGTGGGCTTCACGCTGATGAACACCAGACCGGACTCGGGCAGGCGCACGCTGGCGGCAAGCTGGCTCTTGACGAAGGCTTCGGCAAAGCTGCGGCCCACGCCCATGACCTCGCCGGTAGACTTCATCTCGGGTCCGAGGATGGTGTCCACGCCGGGGAACTTGACGAAGGGGAACACCGCCTCCTTCACCGAGTAGTAGGGCGGCACCACTTCGCCGCTGACGCCCTGGCTGGCCAGGCTCTGGCCGGCCATGCAGCGCGCTGCGATCTTGGCCAGCGGCAACGAGCAGGCCTTGGAGACGAAGGGCACGGTGCGCGAGGCGCGCGGGTTCACTTCCAGCACGTACACCACGGCGTTGTCGCCCTCGCCCTGGATGGCGAACTGCACGTTCATCAGGCCAACCACGTTGAGCGCGCGCGCCATCGCTTCGGTCTGGCGGCGCAGTTCGTCCTGCAGCGCGGCCGACAGCGTATAGGGCGGCAGCGAGCAGGCGGAGTCGCCGGAGTGCACGCCGGCCTGTTCGATGTGCTCCATGATGCCGCCGATGATGACCTGCTGGCCGTCGGACAGCGCATCCACGTCCACCTCGGTGGCGTCGTTGAGGAAGCGGTCGAGCAGCACCGGCGATTCGTTGGAGACCTTCACCGCCTCGCGCATGTAGCGCTCCAGGTCCTTCTGCTCATGCACAATTTCCATCGCGCGGCCGCCCAGCACGTAGCTTGGCCGCACCACCAGCGGGTAGCCGATCTCGGCGGCCAGGCGCACCGCCTCTTCCGGAGTGCGCGCGGTGCGGTTGGGCGGCTGCTTGAGGCCGAGGTCCATCAGCAGCTTCTGGAAGCGCTCGCGGTCTTCCGCGGCGTCGATCATGTCCGGGCTGGTGCCGATGATGGGCACGCCGTTGTCGGCCAGCGCCTGCGCCCTCTTCAGCGGGGTCTGGCCGCCGAACTGGACGATCACGCCGACCGGCTTCTCGATGTGCACGATCTCCAGGATGTCTTCCAGGGTGATCGGCTCGAAGTACAGGCGGTCGGAGGTGTCGTAGTCGGTGGACACGGTTTCCGGGTTGCAGTTGACCATGATGGTCTCGTACCCGTCCTCGCGCAG
>JAUVWV010000119.1 GCA_030603925.1 Thauera sp.
CAGCTGCGGCATCTGCTGCACGCATTTCCGCATCTCCTTCTACTGGGCCGAGGCCGACGATGCGCCGGGCGGCTTCGTGCCGGTCGACATGACCGAGCCGCTCACCCCGCATCTGCGCTGCATGAAAGGCAGCAACAGCATCCCGCGCCGCTGCAGCGCGCTGTCCGGGACGCTCGGCGAAGCGGTGGCCTGCACCATCTACGAGAACCGCCCGACGCCGTGCCGCGAGTTTCCGGTGTATTTCGAGGACGGCACGCCCAACCCGAAGTGCGACGAACTGCGCGCGCGCATCGGCCTGCCGCCGCTGCCGCCGATGTTCTTTCCGCAGGCCGCCTGATCAGCGCGGCACGCCCACTGCGGCGAGCAAGCGCAGCGGGCCGAGCGTGCGTATCGTCTCCAGCTGGGCGGGGCGGCGCACGAACAGCGACCCGGCAAAACCGAGCGCGTTGACCGAGATGTCCTCCCAGTGCTCCTGGCGGCGCGGCACCAGCATCATCCAGTGCCGGTCGAGCAGCAGGTTGTAGGGCGGCATCGGGTCGTGGTCGCAGGGCAGGTCGAGCGCCGCGCAGGCGCTGCGCATCGCCGCGTGCAGCTGCCGGCCGGCGCGCGGCGCGTCCTGCCAGTCCACCGCAGCGAGCGCCACCAGGCCGTGGCGGAAGGGCAGCGCGTCTACGCTGCGCACGGTGCCGTGCGCAGCGCCTAGCCGTGCGGCCAGCGGGGCGAGTGCGCCATTGGCCGGTGCCGCGGGAATCCACTGCAGGTGCTTGTGCGGCTGGCTGGCGCCCGCCTGTGTGCCGCCGTTGTAGAAGCCCAGTCCGCCGAGCGGGCCGATGATGCGCGCCAGCGCGGCGAAGTCGGCACTGTCCAGCGGCGCGGTCTGCGGCACGAAATCGCGCGTGACCGCCAGCACATGGCCGTCGATCACCGGAAACTTGTTGAGCACCGCCAGGTGTGCCGGACCGAGCGGCCCCACGGTGAGCGCAGCCTCAGGCGGCAGAAAGGGGTTGAAATCCGCGTCGCGCCGGCCCGCGGCCTGCTCGCGCAGCGCGTGCTTGCGTTCGATGCTGGAGATCCAGCGCACCGAGAACGGCAGGCCGTCGTCCTCGAGCGTGATGCATTCGGTGTCGATCGGTTGCAGCGCACCGTGTTCGAGCGCCTGCCGGCGGCAGTGCTCGATCCGTGCAAGGTCGATGGCGGCGGGGGCGAACTCGAGGCGGGTCATGGCGGCGGACGGGCTTCTCGGCGACAATGGCGGCGGGGCGGCGGATGCCGCCGAATCCGGACGATTTTACGCGCTGCCGGCAGGCGCGCGGGAGAGCAGCATGTCGCATTCCTTCGCCGTGCGCGGCGACCACATCCAGCTCGACCAGTTGCTCAAGACCCTGGGGCTGGTCGATTCGGGCGGTGCCGCCCATGCGGCGGTGGAGGCGGGCCAGGTCCGTGTGGATGGCAAGGTGGAGACCCGCAAGCGGGCGAAACTGCGCCCCGGTCAGCGGGTGCGCTTTGCCGGCGAGACCATCGACCTGGTGGCCGAAGAGGGCTGAACGGCTCAGCCCGGCAGGCGGTGGCGGACGTTGGCCTTGCGCCGCCCGGCAAGCTTCTCCCACACCCAGCCGCCCGGCATGTCCTTGCCGCTCAGCACGTAGGCGAGCGCATGCTCGTGCGCCAGCGACAGCGCCAGGTCGCTGCGCGCCTCGCGCCGCCCCACCAGCAGCAGTTCGTCGCCCGGGCGCAGGCGGATGTCGCCGCGCGGCATCACCAGGTGATCGTCGTCGTCGCGCTCCAGGTAGAGCACCTCGCAGGCCAGGTATTCGGCGCGGTTGTGCGGCGAGCGCAGCAGGGTGTCGAGCGCGACGTCCTCGCCCGCCATCAGGCGGCGGTGCAGGGCCGGGGTGCGCGACAGATTGATGCGCTCGCTCCACACGGTGGGCACCTCCCAGCCGAAGCGGTCGGTGAGGCGCTTGCGCAACCATGCGCACCAGTCCTCGTCGCGCTGCTTCATCTCGTCAAGGAAGGGCACCAGCAGCGGGGTGGTCAACACCGCCAGGCACTCGTGCGCGACGATCTCGCTCGGCACCATGTTGAAATCCGGCGCGAAGGCGTCGAACAGCGCATGGTTGCTGTAGTGGTTCTGGCGCAGTACCACGAAAAGCTTTGGGTTGAGCTCGCGTGCGGTCACCGCGATGGACAGGTTGTCCACATCCGAGCTGGTGCCGGCGATGATGCCCACCGCGTGCTGTACGCCGGCCTCGGTGAGCGCCCCGGCGCCGGTGCCGTCGCCCTGCACCCAGCGGTGGGCGAAGTCCTCCGGCGGATGGCGGTCGATGATGGTGAGCGGCAGCTTCTCCTGGTCCATGGTGTGCACCATCACGCGGCCGAAGCGCCCGTGCCCGCACAGGATCCACGGGCCGCGTGGCGGGTCGCGGTGGCGTTCCACCGTGCTGCCGGGCAGACCGGTGAGCCAGGCCAGCAGGTTCCACGCGGCCGGCGACTGCACCGCCAGCGCCATGTACTCGCCGAACTTCTCGAAGGGATTGATGATGTGCCGCGTGCCGAAGGAAGCCATGTT
This sequence comes from Thauera sp., assembly GCA_030603925.1. GTDB lineage: Bacteria > Pseudomonadota > Gammaproteobacteria > Burkholderiales > Rhodocyclaceae > Pseudothauera. Next base: position 2,570 of record JAUVWV010000119.1, read on the forward strand.
GTCCGCGGCCTCCGGCGTCTCCGCACGGCACAGGGCGGGCACGCGCGGCGCCAGCAGGCGGGCGGCGATGGCGATCGCCAGATTGGCGCTGTCGTCGTTGGTCAGGGCGATCACCCCGACGCAGTGCGGACTGGTCAGCCCGGCAAAGCGCAGGGTCTCGGGGTTGCCCGCATCGGCCACCAGGGCGGGCACGTCGGCCGCGTAGCCGTGCAGGTCCAGCTCGCCGACCTTGTTCTCGTCCACTTCGATCACCACCGCGCGCTGGCCGAGGCGGTCGAGCGCACTGCAGATCAGCCGTCCGGTCTCGCCGTAGCCGCACACCAGATAGAAGGGTTCGCGCATCCGCCGTACCGCGCGCACGAAGCGCTGGGTCTGGATGGCCTGCTGCAGGTTGCGGTCGGACAGCAGGGCGAACACCGTCCCCAGGGTATAGGCCCAGCCGATCACCGACATGTAGATCGAGATGGTCACCCACAGGCGCTGCTGGTCGGAGAACTCGTAAGGGATCTCGCCGAAGCCGATGGTGGTGGCGGTGTAGCTGATGAAGTACAGCGCGTGGAAGAAGCTCAGGTGGGTGACCCGGCCATCGACCTCGATGCCCGGCGTCAGCGTGAGGCCCAGCACCGATACCGCGATGATGCAGATCAGCAGGATCAGCGGCGCGCGCAGGCGCCGCAGGATCAGGAAGAAGATGCTGTGATGGCGCGCCAGCGGTGTCATGGCAGGCCCGGCGCGGCGTTCAGCGGCGCTGCATGATGGTTTCGGCGATCAGGATGACCACCGAGATGCCGTTGGCGAGCAGCGCGCCGCCGGACAGCGACACCACCTTGGCGGTCATCTCCGGTGTCAGGCCGCCGGCCGAAATGTGCGCCGCGTAGCCCCACACCATGGCCGCGGCAATCAGCTGCAGGTCGGCCACCAGGCTGGTCGACAGATGCACCGCGCCGATCTGCGTGCGGTCGCCGAACTTCAGCACGGTGGCGATCAGGCTCACCACGATGGCGGCGAACAGCTCGTAGATGTCGTGATGGGCGGGATTGTCGATGTCGCCGATGAAGAAACCGAAGTTCAGCGTGGCGGCCAGCACGATGAAGAAGCCGAAGATGACTTTTTCCAGGTTCACGACGAATTCCGCAGCAAGGTTGGAAGCGGGTCATTATAGGGGTGGGTGCCCCATCGTCGGTATGTGCTCAGTGGCACGCGAGGGCGGGGCAGGGGGGCGCCGGTCCTGCAGCTGCACCCGAAACTCCGCCTGGCGTATGGTCGCGTGGCTGTTTATCGCGCATTCTTGCTTCCCTGCAGGCTCGGTTCTGCGTGGTGAACGCGATGCCCGCGCGCCGCAGGTGGCGAATCGGGGCGGTGTAGAGCAGGGAGAATGCGTACGTCGGACGCTTTCGTTCGGCGCGACCGGGCATCGGGTGAGGGTCTTTCGTGAATTGGTACTTATGCCTGAATTGAGTTTCAGGTATAACATGATGTTTGACATATAACATCATTTATTCCCTTTTCCTGAGGAACTCTTGTTTGAGCCTACTTGCCCTGTTCGTCAGCCTGCCCGCCAAGGCATCGACCGGCCGCATGCGCGTATGGCGCTCGATCAAGTCGCTGGGTTGCGCGACGCTGCGTGATGGGGTCTATCTGCTGCCCGACTCGGCGGACAGTGCTGCGACGCTGGACGAGGTTGCGGCGCAGGCGGTGGGAGCCGGGGGAAGCGGCGAGATCTATCGGCTCTCGGGTTGTGACCAGGCTCAGGAGGCCGCTTTGCGTGCCCTCTTCGACCGGAGCGAGGAGTACACCGTCATCGCCGAGGAGATCAAAGTGCTCAGGGCGAGCCTGGCTTCCCTGGACGGCGCCACCGCCGCGCGCAAACTTCAGCAGCTCGTGCGCCGCTTCGAGCAGGTGATGCGCATCGACTTCTTTCCCGGCGAGGCGCAAAGGCAGACCTTAAGCCTGCTGGACGACCTGCGCGACACGATCTCCCGCCGCCTGTCTCCCGACGAGCCGACCGCCCGCCAAGCGGATGTCCCGCGGCTGGCCCTCGCAGACTATCACGGCCGCACCTGGGCCACGCGGGTACGCCCGTGGGTGGACCGGCTCGCCTCGGCGTGGCTGATCCAGCGGTTCATCGACCCGGACGCACGCATCGTCTGGCTGGCAAGTCCCGCCGATTGCAAAGCCGACTGGCTCGGCTTCGATTTCGACGGCGCGGCGTTCAGCCACGTCGGTGCCAAGGTTACCTTCGAGACGCTGCTGGCGAGCTTTGGGCTCGAATCTTTCCCTGCGCTGGTCCGCATGGGCGAGCTGGTGCATTGCCTGGACGTGGGGGGACTCCCGGTCGCGGAGGCGGTTGGCATCGAATCGCTGCTTGCCGGCCTGCGGGCTTCCGAACCCGATGACGACGCGCTGCTTGCCCGTGCGTGCGAAGTCTTCGACTGGCTACTCAAGAATTACGAGGACAAGACCACGTGAACGCTCCGACCCCCTCCCGGTCCAGACCCGCTCACCCTTCCTTTCTCGAGGCCTTCCTGTACTGGCTGAAGCTGGGTTTCATCAGCTTCGGCGGCCCGGCCGGGCAGATATCCATCATGCACCAGGAACTGGTGGAGAAGCGCCGCTGGATTTCCGAGCATCGCTTCCTGCATGCCCTCAACTACTGCATGCTGCTGCCCGGTCCGGAGGCGCAACAACTCGCCATCTACATCGGCTGGCTGCTGCACCGCAGCTGGGGCGGCATCGTCGCAGGGGTGCTGTTCGTGCTCCCTTCGCTCTTCATCCTCGCCGCGCTCACGTATGTCTACCTGGCTTATGGCGACGTCACCTTCGTGCAGGGCGTATTCAATGGCATCAAGCCGGCGGTGGTGGCCATCGTCGTGTTTGCCGCCTGGCGCATCGGCTTGCGCGCCTTGAAGAACAAGGTCCTGTGGGTGCTGGCGGCCCTGTCCTTCATTGCGATCTTCGTCTTCCGCGTGCCCTTTCCCTACATCGTCGTTGCGGCCGGCATCCTGGGCTTCATCGGCGGCAAGGTGGCGCCGGACCAGTTCAAGGTCGGCGGCGGTCACGGCGCGTCGGACAAGAACTACGGGCCTGCTCTCATCGATGACGACACTCCGCCGATCGCACATGTGCGTTTTCGCTGGTCCCATCTCATCACCGTCGTCGCCACGGCGCTGGCGATGTGGGCGGTGGCGATGATCACGCTGGAGCATCCCGTGCTGCGGGACATCGGGGTCTTCTTCACAAAGGCGGCACTCGTCACTTTTGGCGGCGCTTATGCGGTGCTGCCCTATGTCTATCAGGGTGGCGTGGACCACTATCAGTGGCTGACCGGCACCCAAATGATCGATGGCCTGGCCCTGGGCGAGACCACGCCGGGGCCTCTCATCATGGTGGTGGCCTTCGTCGGCTTTGTCGGTGCCTGGACCAAGGAGATCTTCGGGCCCGACGCCCTGCTGCTGGCCGGCTTCGTGGGGGCCTCGGTGGCAACCTTTTTCACCTTCCTGCCCAGCTTCGTCTTCATCCTGGCCGGAGCTCCCTTGGTGGAATCCACCCATGGCGACCTGAAGTTCACTGCACCGCTCACCGGCATCACCGCCGCCGTGGTGGGCGTGATCCTCAACCTGGCGATCTTTTTCGGCTGGCACGTGATCTTCCCGCATGCGACCGAGGCCGCGCCGTTCTCTGGCGGCTTCGAGTGGTTCTACGCGCTGATCTCGGTGGCGGCTTTTTTCGCGCTGTGGAAGTACAAGCAGGATATTCTAAGGGTGATTGGTGCCTGCGCCGCCATCGGCCTTGTCTACACCTACCTCGTTTGAGCTTGTCAGACGAAATTCACTGACGACTACGTGACGCTGGAGGCAGGCATGGTGATGTAAGACGCGCTCGATGCCTGGTGCGCCGACACGCCGCCGGCAAAGGTTGCCCGCCTGAGCGGACTGAAGTGATGCTGGTGCCCGCAGGAGCCGCGCCCGAGGCGAGCCCGATGTGGATCGGTCGGGCACCCTGATCATCGGACAGCGGGGCCAACTCAAGCCTCGTGCAGGTCGCCGTCCACGTAGAACCAGTGCCCGTCCTCGCGCACGAAGCGGCTGGTTTCGTGCAGCCGGCTGGCGCGCCCGCCGACGCGGCAGCGCGCGACGAACTCGACGATGGCGCTGTCGGCTCCGGTGGCTTCGTGGCGCAGCACCTGCAGGCCGATCCATTTCGGTGCCGGCTGTTCGTCCGGCGTCAGGCTGGCCGGGCGGGTGGAGGGGTGCCAGGTGGCCAGCAGCCAGTCGCGCAGCCCCAGCGCGAAGGCGCTGTAGCGCGAGCGCATCAGCGCTTCGGCAGTGGGCGGGATGCGCCTGCCGGCGTGCGCGGCACCGCAACAGGCGTCGTAGGGCTGGCCGGACTGGCAGGGGCAGGGCAGGGGATGCTTGGCGCTCATGAATGGCGTATCGGGCGAATGTAGACCGGCGACCATGATAAATGCTGCGCCGCTTGTTACACTCAGCCACCCCGATTTCCTGCCGCTCCGCGGCGCCGCACTCCGGAACACGATGAATCCCGAAACCCAGGACCGCCTCAAACACGTTCGCCGCTACCTGATCGTCGGCCTGCTGACCGCCGCGCCGCTGTGGGTAACCTGGCTGGTGTTCGATTTCATCTTCTCGCAGCTGTCGAAGATGGGCATCCCCTGGGTGGTGGCCTTCGCCCGCGCGGTGCGCGGCGTGTCGCCCTCCATGGCGGACTTCCTGCTGCAGCCGCTGTTCCAGTCCTTCCTCGGGCTGGTCGTCACGGTACTGGTGCTCTATGCGCTGGGCTGGATGGCCACCCAGGTGATCGGCCAGCGCATCATCGACTGGCTGGAGCGCGTGGTGCAGAACATCCCGCTGGTGGCCGCCATCTACGGCGGCACCAAGCGCTTCCTGGCCGCCGTGAAGGAGAAACCCTCCGGCGTGCAGCGCGTGGTGCTGATCAACTTCCCCTCGTCGGAGATGAAGGCGGTGGGCTTCGTCACCAAGGTGATCCGCGACGAAGCCACCGGGCAGGAACTGGCCGCGGTCTATGTGCCCACCTCGCCCAACCCGACTTCCGGCTACATAGAGATCGTGCCGGTGTCGCAGGTGGTGTCCACCGACTGGACCATGGACGAGGCGATGAGCTTCGTGATGACCGGCGGCGCCACCTCGCCCGACCGCATCCGCTTCAGCAATCCGGCCGCGCCCTTTGCGCCGGTGGCTGGCGTTGAGCCGGGGGGGCAGCCCGCCGCAGCCCAATCCCCACCCCAGCCCTCTCCTTGAAGGGGAGGGGGCGCCCAGGCTCAAGCTTCGCCCGGCGCTGCCGGCCTGGCGCCGGCGGCCCGCCTTACCCCAGGATCTCGCGCAGCACGTAGGGCAGGATGCCGCCGTGGCGGTAGTAATCGACCTCGATCGGGGTGTCGATGCGGCACAGCACCGCCACCTCGCGCCGGCTGCCGTCGCTGCCGTGGATCACCAGGGTGAGATCCTGCTGCGGCTGCAGATCGGCCGATACGCCGAGCACGTCGAAGCGCTCGCTGCCGTCCAGCCCCAGCTTCTGCCAGCTGTCCTCGCCCTTGAACTGCAGCGGCAGCACGCCCATGCCGACCAGGTTGGAGCGGTGGATGCGCTCGAAGCTCTTTGCCACCACCGCGCGCACGCCGAGCAGTGCCGTGCCCTTGGCCGCCCAGTCGCGGCTGGAGCCGGTGCCGTACTCCTCGCCGGCGAACACGATGGTCGGGGTGCCGCGCTTCTGCCAGGCCAGTGCCGCCTCATGCACGGTGACCTGCTTGCCGTCCAGCAGGGTGTAGCCGCCCTCCACGCGTGAGCCGTCCTCGCGCGGCGGCAGCATCAGGTTCTTCACCCGCACGTTGGCAAAGGTGCCGCGCACCATCACGTCGTGGTGGCCGCGCCGCGAGCCGTAGGAGTTGAAGTCGGCGCGCGCCACGCCGTGCGACTTCAGCCATTGCCCGGCCGGCGTGGTTTCGGCGAAGGCGCCGGCCGGCGAAATGTGGTCGGTGGTCACCGAATCGCCCAGCAGCAGCAGGCTGCGGGCGTCGCGGATGTCGGCAACGTCGCCCGGCGTCATGCGGAAGCCGTCGAAGAAGGGCGGGCGGGCGATATAGTTCGATGACGGCCAGGCATAGACCTGGCCGGCCGGTGCGGCGATGGCGTTCCACAGGTCGTGGTCGCGGGTGAAGTCGGCGTACAGCCTGCGGTAGCTCGCCGGATCGGTGGCAAAGGGCATGAGCGCCTCGATCTCCTCCGAGCTTGGCCAGATGTCGCGCAGATAGACGTGATGGCCGTCGTCCCCGAATCCGAGCGGTTCGTTGGCCAGATCCACGTTGGCCCGCCCGGCAATGGCGAAAGCCACCACCAGCGGCGGCGAGGCGAGGAAGTTGGCGCGCAGGCGGGGATGGATGCGCGCCTCGAAGTTGCGGTTGCCGGAGAGGACCGCGGCGGCGATCACCTTGTTCTCGGCAATCGCCGCGTTGAGTTCGGGGGCCAGGTCGCCGGCGTTGCCGATGCAGGTGGTGCAGCCGTAGCCCGCCAGCGCAAAGCCGAGCCGGGCCAGCGGTTCCAGCAGCCCGGCGCGTTCCAGGTAATCGGTAACCACGCGCGAGCCGGGCGCCAGCGAGGTCTTGATGTGCGGCGCCACCGTCAGGCCGCGTGCCACCGCCTTCTTTGCCAGCAGGCCGGCGGCGATCAGCACCGCGGGGTTGCTGGTGTTGGTGCACGAGGTGATCGCCGCGATCAGCACGTCGCCGTGCCCGAGGGTGACGCCGGGCAGGGCGGTGGGGAAACGCGTGCCCAGCGAGGCCTCGGGTACGCCGAAACCGTCGTCCACCTCCGGGGTCTCCAGCAGGCGGTTGAAGGTGTCTTCCATGTCGTCCAGGGCGATGCGGTCCTGCGGGCGCTTCGGTCCGGCGAGCGAAGGCGTGACGCTGTCGAGATCCAGGGTGAGCGTGCGCGTGTAGTCGATCTCTCCGGCGCGCGGAATGCCGAACAGCCCCTGGGCGCGGAACCAGGCTTCGAACAGCTCGCAGTCCTCCTCGCTGCGCCCGGTGTTGCGCATGTAGGCCACCGTCTTCTCGTCCACCGGGAAGAAGCCCATCGTCGCGCCGTACTCCGGGGCCATGTTGGCCAGCGTGGC
>JAUVWV010000351.1 GCA_030603925.1 Thauera sp.
CGTCCGCCTACAGCCCGCGCAGCCAGGCCGGGCGCAGCGCCACCCCTTCCGGACGCTCGATGGCCGCACGCACCTCGGCGAGCAGGCGCGCCTTGTCGGCGCCCAGCGTGCCCTTGAGCACCAGCCAGTTCGACGCGTGGTCGGAGCGGAACACCGTGCGGCGCAGTTCCAGCGCGGCCAGGAAGCGTTCCATCTCGACGAACAGGCCGTGCTGGTCGAGCGCCTGCCAGTCCGGCCAGGCCTCCATCAAGCGTCGGCCGTGCTCGTGCAGGGTGACCACCAGGGTGGACAGGTACTCCGGCTGGGTGGCGTTGGCCAGCCGCGCCGAATGGTCGGCGTGCTGCGCGGACAGGGCCTGCCCGCCGAGCCCGTTGAGGATCATCACCGACCGCGCGATGCCGGCCTCGCCCAGCTTGTCGAGCGCGCTGCGCGTGGTCTCGAAGCTCTCGCCCTTGTTCACCCGCGCCAGCACCGCGTCGTCGCCGGATTCGGCGCCCAGGTAGGCGAGCTTGAGCCCGGCCTCGGCCAGCGTGCGCAGCTCGGCCACGCTCTTCTTTGCCAGATTGCGCGCCAGGCAGTAGCTGGAGACCCGATGCACCCCCGGCAGGTGGGTGCGGATCGCTTCCAGATAGACCAGCAAGCGGCGGGTGGGCAGCACCAGCGCATCGCCGTCGGCAAGAAAGACGCGGCGCACCTGCGCGCCGTAGCGCTCGCCGGTGCGGCGGATCGATTCCAGCACCTCATCCTCGCCGCGCGCGCGGAACGCCTTCTGCGGTGCGGTGTACATCTCGCAGAAGGTGCACTTGTTCCACGAACAGCCATCGGTGACCGGCAGGATCAGCGACTCGGCCTCGCTGGGCGGGCGGAAGACGGGTTCGACGTAGCGGATGGGGAGCATGGCGTTCGGGTCGGATGGCGAGCAGAAGAAGGTTTGACGATGAAGCCCGGTTCCGGCGGGATTGATGTGGCCGACGTAAGAACGCCCGGGCTGGCCGGGCGTTGGCACTCAGTGGACCCTGGCAACCGGCTCACACGTCGATGTTCTGCGCGTACAGTGCGTTGCCCTCGATGAAGGCGCGGCGCGGTTCGACGTTGTCGCCCATCAGCGTGGTGACGATCTCGCCGGCGGCGAGGGCGTCGTCGATCTGCACGCGCAGCAGGCGGCGCACCATGGGGTCCATGGTGGTCTCCCAGAGCTGCTCGGGGTTCATTACGCCCACACCCTTGTAGCGCTGCTTGGTGAGGCCGCGTTCGACTTCATTGAGCAGCCAGGCGATGGCGTCGGCGAAGCGGGTGACCGGCTGGCGTTTCTCGCCGCGGCGGATCTCGGCGCCCGGGCCGATGAGGTCGGCGATGGCCTCCGAGGCGCTGCGGATGCTGCGGTAGTCGCCGGAGACGAGGAATTCTTCTTCGATCCAGCCGAACTTGCGGTTGCCGTGGTGCATGCGCTCGATGGTGAGGCGCCAGGCGTCGGATTCGTCGTGGAATTCGGCGCGGATGGCGATCTCGGCCGGCAGGTGCGGGGCGATGCGGGCGGCGGAGGCTTCGGCCGCGGCCTGGTCGGCGAGGCTGACCTCGATGTTGTGCGCCAGCATGACCTGCAGTACTTCGGGGTCGATCAGGCTGGATAGCCGCCGGGTGACCGCTTCGGCGAGCAGGTAGCTGCGCGCGAGGCCGCCCAGGGCTTCGTCGGCGATCGCGCTGGCGCCTTCGCGCGGCAGCAGGGCGGCGCCGTCGAGGGCGAGCTTGAGCAGGTGGTTGTTGAGCTCGTGGTCGTCCTTGATGTAGAGCTCGCTCTTGCCGTGCTTGATCTTGTAGAGCGGCGGCTGGGCGATGTAGATGTGGCCGCGCTCGACCAGTTCGGGCATCTGGCGGTAGAAGAAGGTCAGCAGCAGGGTGCGGATGTGGGCGCCGTCGACGTCGGCGTCGGTCATGATGATGATGCGGTGGTAGCGCAGTTTCTCGGGCTGTAGTCGTCCTTGCCGATGCCGGTGCCGAGCGCGGTGATCAGGGTGGCGATCTCCTGGCTCTGCAGCAGCTTGTCGAAGCGGGCCTTTTCGACGTTGAGGATCTTGCCCTTGAGCGGCAGGATGGCCTGGAACTTGCGGTCGCGGCCTTGCTTGGCGGAGCCGCCTGCGGAGTCACCCTCGACCAGGTAGAGCTCGCACTGCGCGGGGTCCTTTTCCTGGCAGTCGGCGAGCTTGCCGGGCAGGCCGACGCCGTCCAGCACGCCCTTGCGGCGGGTCATCTCGCGCGCCTTGCGGGCGGCGTCGCGCGCGCGCGCGGCTTCGACGATCTTGTTGCAGATGGTGCGCGCGTCGAGCGGGTTTTCCAGCAGGAAGTCGGTGAGCTTGCCGGCGACCACTTCTTCCACCGCCGGGCGCGCTTCGGAGGACACCAGCTTCATCTTGGTCTGGCTGGCGAACTTGGGGTCGGGCATCTTCACCGAGAGCACGCAGGCCAGGCCTTCGCGCATGTCGTCGCCGCTGATGTCGACCTTGGCCTTCTTGGCGATCTCGTTCTCTTCGATGTACTTGTTGATGACGCGGGTCATCGCCGCGCGCAGGCCGGTGAGGTGGGTGCCGCCGTCGGACTGCGGGATGTTGTTGGTGAAGCACAGCACCTGTTCCTGGTAGCTGTCGTTCCACTGCATGGCGACTTCTACCGCCAGTTCGGCGTCGTGGCCGGCGCCGGTGGGGATGCGGGTGGTGCCTTCGGCGTGGAACACGGTGGGGTGCAGCACGGTCTTGGTGCGGTTGATGAACTC
>JAUVWV010000154.1 GCA_030603925.1 Thauera sp.
GGGCAAGCTGGCTGAAGACTGGTCCGGCGCCAAGGGTCTGGCCGAGGACGTGCGCCGCTACGGCGCCTGGATGCGGGCGGAGGCGGAAAAGCGCATCGGCCACCTGTACCCGAAGATCGAAGTCACCGCCGAGATGGTCGCCGAGCGACCTGATCTCAAGCCACTGCTAGGGCAGAAGCTCACGGTGGTTGCTTGGCTATGGGCGCGTACAGTGAAAAGCCCCAACCCTGCCTTCAGCCATGCCGAGGTGCCCCTGGCCTCGACCTTCGTGGTGTCGAGCAAGGCGGGCAAAGAGGTGTATGTGGAGCCAGTAGTCGACGGGGATAGCTACCGCTTCACGGTGAAGGTTGGGACGCCGAGCGACGCAGCTACGGCGGGCACCAAGGCTGCCGGGCGCGGGGCAAATTTCCAGTGCTTGCTTTCTGGAACCCCGATTGGTGGCGACTACATTAAGGCCGAAGGTCAGGCTGGACGCCTGGGGGCGCGGTTGATGGCGATAGTTGCCGAGGGAGTGCGTGGTCGCGTGTATCTCGCCCCGACAGAAGAGCAAGAAGACACGGCCCGACAGGCAAAGCCGACATGGAGGCCGTCTGGCGATGTGCCAGCTCGACTCACGGGCGGAACTTGCGTGCCCTATGGTCTGAAGGAATGGGGCGATCTCTTTACCCCCCGGCAACTGGTGGCGCTGACCGCCTTTTCCGATCTGGTGCACGAGGCCATCGAGAAGTGCCGACAGGATGCGCTGGCCGCGGGGATGGCCGATGACGGCAAGGGGGTGGATGCTGGTGGCAGCTGTGCGACGGCGTATGCGCAAGCGGTGGGCGTGTATTTGGCTTTTGCGCTTAATAAACTGGCCGACCGCGGCTCTAGCATTTGCACATGGTTTACGGAGCGGGACTCAACGCGTAACACCTTTGCTCGTCAATCGATTCCGATGACTTGGGACTTTGCCGAGCTAAATACGTTGCTGAGTGGTACAGGTAGTTTCACGGGGGCTGCGGAATGGACCGCCGAGAGTATTGAAGGCGTAGCGGTTGCCGACGCGTTCGGTTTACCAGTTGCGACTCAAGCTGATGCGCAATCGCAGACGATCAGTAAGGCAAAGGTCCTCTCTACCGATCCTCCTTACTACGACAATATCGGCTACGCCGATCTGTCCGATTTCTTCTACGTTTGGTTGCGCAAAAATCTGAAGCCGATCTTCCCCGGCTTGTATGCCACGCTGGCCGTACCCAAGGCCGAGGAACTGGTCGCTACGCCCTACCGTCACGGCAACAAGGAAAAGGCCGAAGCCTTCTTCCTTGATGGCATGACCCGCGCGATCCATAACCTCGCGGAGCAGGCGCATCCGGCCTTCCCGGTGACGATCTACTACGCCTTCAAGCAGGCGGAAACCAAGGGCGACGCCGGCACTTCCAGCACCGGCTGGGAAACCTTCCTCGACGCGGTGATCCGCGCCGGCTTTGCCCTCACCGGCACCTGGCCGATGCGTACCGAACTGGGCAACCGCATGATCGGCTCCGGCACCAACGCCCTTGCCTCCAGCATCGTCCTCGTCTGCCGCAAGCGCGACGCCGATGCCGCCACCGTCAGCCGCCGCGAGTTCATCCGCGAACTCAACGCCGTGCTGCCCGAGGCGCTGATGGACATGACCCGCGGCGGCATCAACAGTCCGGTGGCGCCGGTCGATCTGTCCCAGGCCATCATCGGCCCGGGCATGGCGATCTTCAGCCAGTACGCCGCGGTGCTGGAAGCCGATGGCAAGCCGATGAGCGTGCGCACTGCGCTGCAGCTCATCAACCGCTTCCTTGCCGAGGACGACTTCGACCACGACACTCAGTTCTGCCTGCACTGGTTCGAGACCCAGGGCTGGGCCACCGGCAAGTATGGCGAGGCCGACGTGCTCGCTCGCGCCAAAGGCACCAGCGTGACCGGCCTGACGGAGGCCGGCGTGGTCGAATCCGGCAAGGGCGACCTGCGCTTGTTGAAATGGGCCGAGATGCCGCGTGACTGGAACCCGGAGACCGACACCCGCGTGCCGGTGTGGGAAGCCCTGCACCAGCTGATCCGCGCCCTCAATCAGGACGGCGAATCCGCTGCCGGCGCGCTGCTCGCCCGCATGCCCGCCCGCGCCGAACCCATCCGCGCGCTCGCCTACCGCCTCTACACCCTGTGCGAGCGCAAAGGCTGGGCCGAAGACGCCCGCGCCTACAACGAGCTGATCACCGCCTGGAGCGGCGTGGAGCGCGGCGCGAGCGAGGCGGGGCATGTGGGGGCGCAGGGTAGTCTGGATATTTAGGGAGACCTGGGATGATCAAGACGCTGGAAGTTCAGAACTTCACCGCGCTGCCGAATGCGGCCTGGGCGTTCGCGCCCGGCTTGAACGTGGTCGTCGGCGAAAACGGCTTCGGCAAGACGCATGTGCTGAAGCTCCTGTACGCCCTGCTGAAGGTGCAGGCCGATGCCAAGGACCTGAGCAAGGGCGTGCTGGAGCGGGCCTATGCTGAAAAGCTGACCGCCGTCTTCCGCCCAGAGAGCCTGGGGCGGTTGGTCAAGCGTCGTCAGGGGCGCGGGCGCTGCGAGTTCCGGCTGGAAATGAGCAACGAGGGCCTGAGCATGGCAGGGGCCTTTGCATCGAACGCGAAGTCGCAGATCGAGATCCTCAAGGCGCCCACCGAAGGCTTGGCGCGATCGCCGGCCTATCTGCCGACTCGGGAACTGGTGACTCTGTGCCCGTGGTTCGTTTCGCTCTACGAGAACTTCCACCTGGAGTTCGAGGAGACTTGGCGGGACACAGTGTCCTTGCTCGGCAATCCGTCGCTGAAAGGTCCTCGCGAAAAGCGCGCGGCCGAGCTGCTGGAGCCGCTGGAAAAGGCCATGGGTGGCAAGGTGCAGGTAGATGCGGCGAGTGGACGGTTCTACCTTCAACTGGCGGGCGAAGGCCGGATGGAAATGCCGTTGGTCGCAGAGGGCCTGCGCAAGATTGCGATGCTGGCGCGCCTGATCAGCACTGGCACGCTGCTGGAACAGGGCTACTTGTTCTGGGATGAGCCGGAAACCAACCTTAACCCGAAGCTCATCAAGGTCGTGGCGGCCAGCATCGTTGCCGTCGCAGCCAGCGGAGTGCAGGTCTTTGTCGCCAGCCATTCGCTCTTCTTGTTGCGGGAGTTGGAAATGCTGCTCGCCGACAAGCGCTACCGGAAGCTTCCCAGCCGATGGTTCGCGCTGGCGGCGAAGGGTGGTGAGGTCGCATTGGAGCAAAGCGACCGGATTGAAGATATCCAGACCCTGGTGATGCTCGATGAGGAGCTTGCCCAGTCGGATCGCTTCATGAACTGGGAGGGGGCGTGAATAAGACCATTACGGAAGGCGCGCTGACTTTCACGTTCGCTGTTGGTGCGGAGGCCGACAAATACGACGACTGGTCTTTCTATCGCAACCAGTTCCAGCAAGGTTGCTCTGTGGATAACAAGGCGGTCGATCTGCTGTGCGAGTTTGATCGCAATGCCTGGCTGATCGAGGTAAAGGATTACCGGTTGCATGCGCGTACCAAGGCGGTGGATCTGGCCGATGAGGTGGCGATCAAGGTGCGAGATACGCTGGCGGGCTTGGTGGCCGCAAGTGTCGGTGCCAACGACCCGCATGAGCGCGCATTCGCTCGCAGGATGGTACGGGCGCAACGTATGCGGGTGGTTTGTCACATCGAGCAGCCGGCCAGGTCCAGTCGGCTACGCCCACGGGTGATCGAGCCGGACAAGCTCCGGCTGAAGCTGCGCACGTTGCTCAAGGCCATTGATGCGCATCCGACCGTGATCGACAAGAACCGCAAGGATGCTAGCCTGCCGTGGCAAGTGACGTGATTTTGCATGAGGTAAAAATTGTGCCGACAGTGTCGACACAATCGCGCTGGCCGTGTTTCGTCAGCACCCGCAGGAGTGGAGAACAACAATGAATCTGAAACCCTGGCGTGAGATCGCCGTTCCGCACGAGGACGTGCTTAAGGGCACCTTCCAGCAGGCCGAGTTTGCGGCTGATCTGTCTCGCGTGCATCTGGGTACGGCGACCGCCGAGTATCAGGATCCGTCGCTGTTCTTCCAGCGCACCTTCATTACGGAAGGCATGCGCCTGCTGCTGGATTCAGTGGTTCGGCGTCTGAGTGGGCGTGGTGGCGATCCGGTGATCCAGCTGCAGACCGCCTTTGGCGGCGGCAAGACGCACACGATGCTGGCGGTGTACCACCTTGCCAAAGGCGAAGTGACGGCGTCGAACATGCCGGGGATTCCATCGATACTGAATGCGGCTGGCGTCGTGGAGATGCCGCGGGCGCGCATTGCGGTGCTCGATGGCATTCGCTTGTCGCCCAACCAGCCGATTCAGCGCGACGGGCAGGCGGTGCGGACGATCTGGGGTGAGCTGGCGTGGCAGTTGGGGGGTGCCGAAGGCTACGGGATGGTGCGCGAGGCGGACGAGTCCGGCACCTCGCCTGGCAAGGGCGTGCTGGCGGACCTGCTCGGACGCTTTGCGCCCTGCGTGATCCTGATCGACGAGCTGGTCGCGTATATCCGCCAGTTCGAGGAAGGCAAGACGCTGTCCGGCGGCTCATTCGATTCCAACCTGAGTTTTGTCCAGGCGCTGACCGAGGCGCTGAAGGCGGTGCCGACGGCGGTATTGCTGGCCTCGCTGCCCGAGTCCGACAAGGAAGCCGGCAGCCAGCGCGGGGTGAAGGCACTGGCGACGCTGTCGCATTACTTCGGGCGGGTGCAGGCGCTGTGGAAGCCGGTGTCGTCCGAAGAAGCCTTCGAAATCGTGCGCCGCCGTCTGTTCTCCGACATCAACGACAAGCTCGGTGCGGAGGCAGTGTGCCGCGCGTATGCCGACTACTACATCGCCAACGCCGCGGACTTGCCGCATGAAACCCAGGAGGCGCGCTACTTCGAGCGCCTGATGCATGCCTATCCGATCCATCCCGAGGTCTTCGTGCGGCTGTACGAAGACTGGTCTTCGCTCGACAACTTCCAGCGTACCCGCGGCGTGCTGAAGCTGATGGCGAAGATCATTCACCGGCTGTGGAAGGACAACAATTCCGACCTGCTGATCATGCCGGGGAGCCTGCCGCTGTACGACGCGGACACCCGCAACGAGTCAATCTACTACCTGCCGCAGGGCTGGGACCCGGTGCTGGAGCGCGACATCGACGGCGAGCGGGCGGAGACGACCGAGCTGGAGAACATGGACACTCGGCTGGGCAGCGTGCAGGCGTGCCGCCGTACCGCACGGACGATCTTCCTTGGCAGCGCACCGACCACGGCGAGCCAGATGGTGCGGGGCATCGAACTGGAGCGGGTGCTGCTGGGTGTCGCGCAACCAGGGCAGCAATTGGGGGTGTTCAAGGATGCGCTGCGTCGCTTGAATGACCGCTTGCACTATCTCAACTCCGGCAATAACCGCTTCTGGTTCGACACGCGTCCGAACCTGCGCCGCGAGATGGAAGACCGCAAGCGGCGCTTCCAGGACAAGGACGACGTGATTCCGGCGGTGCGCGACCGTGTGCAGCGCACGCTGGCGCAAGGGGTCTTCGGCGGTGTGCACGTATTCACGGCAAGTGCCGACATTCCTGACGACTGGGCACTGCGCCTGGTCGTGCTGCCGCCGACGGCCGGCTACAGCCGCAGCAGCGACCAATCGGCGATCCGCCACGCAACCGAAATTCTCAAGCAACGTGGCGAGCAGCCGCGCTTCAAGCAGAACCGCCTGATCTTCCTGGCCCCGGATGCGGACAGCGTGAGCCGCTTGAAGGATCAAGTGCGCTCCGTACTGGCTTGGCAATCGATTGTCGCCGACATCAAGGACCTGAAGCTCAACCTTGACCAATACCAGGCCCGCCAGGCCAGCCGCAGCCTGGATGACGCCAACGAGGCCCTGCGCGGGATGGTGAAGGAGACCTACCGCTGGCTGCTGGCGCCGGCGCAGTTTGCCGAGCGGGGCAAGGGTTTGTCGGAGCTGCAATGGGAGCCGTTCCAGATCAACACCGGCGCACAGAACCTGACTCAAGAGATCGAGCGGGTGCTGCGCGAGAACGAGCTGCTGATCACCGAGTGGGCGCCCATCCACCTGCACAATCTGCTGAAGACCTGGTTCTGGAAGGACGGTAGTGCCGAGGCCAATGCGTTGAACGTGTGGCAGCAAACCTGCCAGCAACTGTACTTGCCGCGCTTGCGCGACGATGGGGTGTTCCACCATACGCTGGCAGCGGGCGCGGAGAGCCGGGACTTTTTTGGCGTCGCGCAAGGCAAGGAGGGGGACCGTTACCTTGGCTTCAGTTTCGGCCGGCGCACGACACCGATCCTGGACACATCGCTGATTCTGCTCGAGCCGGTTGCTGCTACCGCGTATGCTGAAGAGGAGCAGCGCGCGCGAGAAGCAGTTCAGCCGGCAGGATCAGGTGGCGGAACTGTCGTTTATCCGACTGGCGGCGGGCGCAGTGACCCTAAGGCCGAAGATCGCGGGCGCGACGAAACTGCGGTCGTCACGCCGCAATCTGGAGCGGCAAAACGAACGCATTTCTTCGGCACGATCGATCTCGATCCGGTCCTGGCGAAGAAGCAGTTCGCCGAGATCGTGGACGAAGTCGTATTGAACTTCACTGCAAAGCCGGGGGTGAAGGTGCGGGTCTCGATCGAGATCGATGCAGAGAGTGACGCAGGATTCGACGATGGTTTGCAGCGTGCGGTCCGGGAAAACTGCGGCGTGCTGAGGTTCAAGAACGCGGAGTTTGACTGACCCGGAGCCTGAACGCTCGGGCGCCCTTTGCCGCCGCTTGGCGGTAAGGGCGCACGGCGAGAACGAGATTGAGACTACGGAGCCGGCGTCTTCTTCGGTTTCTTGAAGTGTTGTAAGCGGTCTGTCTTCTTTGAGCGCTTCACTGGGTTAGTTGCGAAGGCTCCGAGAACGAGCGGTTGCGTAGCCGAGCGCCCATTTCGAGGCCGCCCGTACGAGCCCTGCGAATAATCCGAAAGCTGGCCAAGCATTGCGGCGATGGTTTCTCGTGCCACGCCGGCGGCTTTGTGATCACTCGTGATCTGATGCCGATAGCAATACGCGGAAATGTGTTCCCGGCGGCGAGGAAAGACGATTCGGCTTACTTCGCTCAGTCGATTGCTCAGAGATTTTCTGTGATAGCTGACGTGCAAATACTCAGCGCCAGACTTCATCGCGACGTCGAATTCGTCGAGCAGATGCTGCGCGGCCGGTGAGTCGAGAGAAACCAGGATGGATCTCCGTTCCTGGCCGCGATCGTGCTCGATCCCTTTGGAGTCGCGAATACGACCAACCTTGGCGCCAAGGATGGTGAGCTCGAGTCCGATCGGATAGCCTTCAACAGCCGGCTCAAAGCGCACGACGACGCCTTTCTGTAGCTCCTCGGGGCGGCAACCACTGAGCTGAAGGACTGCAACGGCGCTCCGTAGGCGACGACTTGGTGGCAATGAATCCCAAATCAATTGGCGCCAATTGACAGGCAGCCGGCCGGTGAGGCGACGTTTATTTTTGCCCATGTTCGCCTCCCCGACCGGCCAACCCCACCCCCGGCCGCTCGCTTGAGCTCGCGGCCGACCCCGTGAGGGGTGGGGCGGCGGCGCGCGTGGCACTATCAGTCGAAATCGCCGCCGCCCCCCATTCTTCCACGCCGCGCTTGGAAGAATGATTCCCGCCCTTTGACTCTTCAGATCCCTTCGCTTGGGTCTGATTGCCACCAATAGATGTATCCTGCGCGGCCGCGTACGCTTGCTCTACATACTGACACGCATCACGCAGTGCATTGTGCGGATTCCGACCCATCGTGACCGTTGATTCCGAATAGGGTGTGACCGGTGATTCCGGGTTCGTGACCGCCGATTCCGATTTGATCGTGACCGATTTCATCGGTCGTCGGAATGACCGGTCAC
>JAUVWV010000129.1 GCA_030603925.1 Thauera sp.
CCAGCCAGCGGTCCAGCGCGCGGCCGAAGGCGCAGTAGCGCGCATAGGCACGGTCGCCCAACGCGAGCAGGCCGTAACGCAGCGTGCCGAGCGGCAGCCCGGTGGCCATCACGCGGTCGACGAAGGCAGCGGCATTGTCCGGGGCGTCGCCCTCGCCGGTGGTGCTGACCAGGAACAGCGCCTGGCGGCAGTCCTGCAGGACCCCGGCGGAGACCGCATCGAGTGCGCTCAGCCGCACCTCGATACCCGCCGCGGCGAGCACCTGCACCGCCTCCTCGGCCAGTTCGCGCGCCAGGCCGCTCTGGCTGGCGTAGGCCACCAGCAAGGCGCCCGGCAGCGCCCGCGCCGGCGTGGCGTGACGCCGCCGCCAGGCGCGGCGCACGCGCAGGCACATCGCCGCGTAGGCCACCAGCACGCCGGCTGCCGCGGCCATGCGCGGCAGCTCCAGGGCGATGCTCATGCGCGCCGCGCCGCGCGCGTAGCGTGCTGCGGGATCACTGCGGCAACACCTCCAGGGTGGCGGTGTAGGCGAGACGGCGCTCGATGTTCTGCTCGCCACCGGTTGCGCCGCTGACGATGGCGTTCAGGTAGTACAGCCCGGGCGCCGGCCAGGTGTAGGTGATGCGGCCCTGCGCATCGGTGACCAGCTTCTGTTTCTCCAACTGGTCGCGGTAGCGCGTGCCGCCGGCCATCACATTCACCTCCACGCCGGCAGCAGGCTTGCCGTCGATGACGAAGGCCAGGGTGGCGGCTTCGCCGTCGTACAGGTCGTTCGGGTGGGTCACCGGGACCATCTCCAGGCCCTGGCCCGACGGCTTGAGTGCGCTGGGGTTGCCCACCGTGGCGAAGGTCTCGATGCGCGACACGCCCTCGCGCACCACCAGTTCGGCGGCGCCGGCCGGCACGTTGCGTTCCAGCTCCGCGCGCGGACCGCGCCAGCGCTTGGTCTCGCTGCCCTCCTTCCAGCTCGCCATCAGGCTGGCATTGAACAGCCCCACGCGGTAGGTGCCGGCCACCGGCAGCTTGGCGTCGAACACCGTGCGCAGCTGGCCCTGCACCATGTTCTCCGGTTCGATGCGGCTGCCGTCCGGGGCGGTGATGAACAGGTTGTCCTGCACGCGCATCGGGCGGTAGGTGAAGTGGAACAAGTCGTTCGACACCGCCGCATCGACGGTGATGTAGCCGGCGCTCGAGAGCACGGTGGACGACGGGATCAGCCAGGATTCGTGGGCCTGGGCGAGCGGTGCGGCGGCGGCAAAGGCCAAGGCGGAGAGGACGAAGCGATGACGCAGGTTCATGGGGGTCTTTCCTCGGATCGGTGTTCGGTTCAGGGGACCAGGCGCACGGAAACCGTGCCCAGTTCGTGCTGGCCGCGTACCTCGCTGCGGCCGGCGGCGGCCGGCGGCCAGGAGATCGGCACACTGAGCAGCTCGCGCCCGCCGTGCTCCCGCGAGGCTTCGATCTGCAGGCGGTACTCGCCCGGCGCCAGCGTGCCCAGCGGCGCCTGGCCGGCCGTGAAGCTCAGGCTGTGCTTGCCGGGCTGGCGGGTGGCGCTGGTGACGCCGTCGATCGGCACCGTCAGTTCGCGCCCGCTGCGCCGCCACCACTGGCGCATGTCCTTCAGCCACTTGGTGCCCTCGTCGTTGCGCATCTTGACGTCGTACCAGACGGCCAGATTGGCGGCCACGCTGTTGTCCGGGCGCTCCAGCCACACGGCGACATAGGGCCGGCGGTAGTCGGCCACGTCGATGCGCGGCACTTCGATGTCGATCTCGATGCCGGCGGAGAATGCCGGCGCTGCGGCAAGCAGGCCCAGCGCCAGAATCAGGGGCTTGTGCATGAAGAACTCCGTATCAGTGAATGAAAAGAATGATCAGCAGCAGCGGGAGCGCCAGCCCCAGGCCGGTCACCGGCCACACTGCCGGCCGGTTGGCGGCATGGGCCTGCAGGATCAGCAGGCCGGTGAGCGAGAACAGCACGCAGGCCACGGCGAAGAGGTCGATGAACCAGCTCCACGCGGTGCCGCTGTTGCGCCCCTTGTGCAGGTCGTTGGCCCAGGCAATCCAGCCGCGCTCGGTCAGTTCGTACTCGGCCTCGGCGGTCTGCAGGTCGAAGCGCAGCCAGGCGTCGCCACCGGGGCGCGGCAGCGCCAGATAGACTTCATCGGCGGACCATTCGGCCGGCCGCGCACCCACGCGCACCGCCAGTTCGGCCACCACCCACTGGCGTGCCGCCGCGGGCAGCGCGGCTTCGGCGCCCTCGCCAAGCTCGGCCGCCTGCGCCTGCAAGGCGGCCAGCAGCACGTCGGGCAGCACCGCCTGGCGCGCAGTGGTCTGCGGCCTGGCCTCGATCGCACCGGAATGATTGAGGGTGATGCCGGTGACGGCGAACAGCAGCATGCCGGCCAGGCACAGCGCGGAGCTGATCCAGTGCCACTGGTGCAGGGTCTTCAGCCACTGCGCGCGGCGCGCCGGGCTGCCGCGCACGGGTGCGGCGCGCCCGGCGGGCGCGACATCGGCTGCGGGCAGATCTACAGGAGGCGGAACGTAGGCGGGCATGGCGGAGCTTGTCGTGGGCACGCGGCACGCGCCACGGCAAGAGATGAACAGGAACATTTTACGACTGAGAACACTTCGCAACAATATTCTCAATCATGCGTTTTGTAGCGTTTTGTACGCCCCTGCATGACGTCCGTGACAGGTGCTGGCGGCGTCGCAGCGACGAGGCCGTGCCCCGCTGCGGGCACGGCCTCGTGTGCGGCTCTCAGGTGCCGCGATCAGAACGCAGCGTTCAGGCTGACCCAGAAGTTGCGGGCCTTGTCTTTGTTGTTGTAATGGTCCGAGAACACCGGGCGATAGCCGTTGACGCAACCGTTGGACGAACCCGTGCAGGTGACGAAGTCGGTGTCGTAGCCGGTGAAATCCTTGTCCAGCAGGTTGTTGATGCGTGCGTTGAGGGTGACCGTCTTGTTGACCCGCAGGCTGCCGCCCAGATGCAGGACGTTGTAGCTCCTCCAGTACACTTCCTTCTGCAGGGTCGTATCGAAAGTGCGATAGCGCTTCGAACGCGACTCCAGGGTCAGGAAGATGTTGAGGTTGGGCAGCGCCTGCCAGTCGAGGGTGGTATTGAGCATGTGCTTGGCACTGTTGCCGAGCGGCCGCCCCTTGTTGGCGCCGCTCTTCTGCTCGCTGTCGGTGTAGGTGTAGTTGCCGCGCAGCGCCCAGGCATCGGCCATCTGCCAGCGCCCGGCGAGTTCGACCCCGCGGATCACCACCTCGTCGATGTTGACCGTGCGACTGCTGGTGCTGTAGCCGAGATCGGCATACTCGCCAGTGCTCGCGCACACCAGGCTGGTGCCCGGCCCGCAAGGCTGGGACGCGATCTTGTCCTTGAAGTCGTTGCGGAACACCGTGGCGTTGAAGTTGTGGCGATTAGGGTGGTTCCAATACACCGCCAGTTCGGTGTTGCGGCTGGTTTCCGGCTTCAGGTCGGGGTTGCCGAACATGGGCGAGGTTCCCTGACCGCCGAAACCGACGATACCGTCGTAGAGTTGGGTGGTCTTCGGCGTCTTGAAGCCGGTGCTCACCCCCCCTTTTACGGTCCATTGCGGATTGAAGGCATAGACGCCGTAAAGGCGCGGCGACACATGGCTGCCGAAGATCTGGTGGTCGTCGTAGCGCAGGCCACCGGTCAGGGTGAAGGCGCTGGTCGGCATCCAGTTATCCTCGACGAAGACAGACCACATGTTGTGCTTCTGCACCTTGCCGGGCGTACCGGTCTCCATGCCGAACACGCCGTCCTTCAACTCACCGCGGATGACCTGACCACCCACGACCAGCAAGTGATCGCCGGCGAGGTTGCTCAACGGCAGATCGAGCTTGGCGTCCAGGGTGTACTGGTTGCTCTGCAGGATCCGTTTCGCGCGCGGCAGGAATCGAGCCGCAGCGGCCGCCCGGCGATCCTCCAGCGACATGCCGGCGTAAGCCCCGGTCGCGTCGATCATGGCCAGCAGTTCCTCACGCTCGGCCACGGTGAAGGGCATGGTTCGCCCGTTGTTGTCGGTCTCGACATAGGACAGCGCGACGAAACTGGTGCCGAAATCCCACTTGCCCTCATGCGAGAGCGACCAACTCTCGCGGGTGAACTCCTGCTCCTTCGCATAGCCGACCTGCGGGTTGGCACGACGCGACCACGTGCCGCCACTGGCGCCGCAGGCACCCGCGTTGTTCCCGGTACCGCCGATGCAGACATTGCCCGCCGACCAGATGGTGTCGATGCTGTCCACGGTGCCGAGCGCCGTCGAGGTAGTGATCGCGCCGGTCAGCGGATTGATGGTCACCACCGGCTTGTTGTCGTACTTCTGGATCGAGTTGTCGTAGTCGAAGGTGAAGGTCTGCCGCGCGTCAGGCGTAAACCACAGCGAAAGACCATAGGCCTTGTTCGTATTGTCACGGGTACCGCCGCCGTTGCCGATACCGTAGGTGCCGACATAGGTGTTGCCGTTCGGGCCCTTGACGATGCGGGGGTCGAGCTCGGAAGCCTTGCGGTCGTAGACGCTGCCGCGCACGCCCACCCCGAGCTTGCCGGGCACCAGCGGGCCGCGCACGGCGAAGTCGGTGGTGATGTCGTCACCGAACTGGTCATCGGTCTGGAAGGTACGGCTGTGGGTCACCGAGCCGGTCCATTCCGCCGGATTCTTCTTCGTGATGATGTTGATCACCCCGCCCATTGCGTCGGCGCCGTACAGGATGGAGGCCGGGCCGCGGATGATCTCCACGCGCTCGATGGCGTCGAGCGGCGGGATGTGATTGAACTGGTTGCCCCCAAAACTGTTCGGGTAGATATCGCCGTGATTGCTCTGGCGCTTGCCGTCGATCAGGATCAGCGTGTAATCCGAACCCATGCCGCGCATGCTGATGGTGCGTTGGCCGGTCTTGTCGGTGGTCTCGCCGACATCCACACCTTCGACTTCGCGCACTACGTCGATCAGGCTGGTGTAAGGCTTCCTGGCGAGTTCTTCCTGGGTGACGACCGAGATGCTGGCGGGCGCATCGGTGATCTTCTGTTCGAAGCCGGTCGCCGATACGACGACGTCACCGAGTTGCTGATCCGTTTGCTGCGCGATGGATGCGGTGGAGAAGGCGAGCAGCAGGGCGGCGACGCAGGGTCGCAGCGCCGGCAGTGCGGCACGCGATGAAACATGAGCCATTGAATGATCCCCTTGTGGGCAATTGCAGAGAATTCGCTGGCTTCCTGGACTACGCGTACCGGGTGGCTGGCTACTGAATAAGAATCCTGTAACGAATGATAATTGTTATCACACGAGCCAGGCAATCACCAATGTATTGGAATGACTCGTTGTTGCGCCGCCGCAACAGTTGCTCGCGGCGTGGCGGCCCTGCCCTCGCCACGCGCCCGGGGCCGGCGTTCAGTGGGTGGCGGATGCGTGCGTATCCTGTCCGGCACGCCAGCCGCCGCCCAGCGCCTTGTACAGGTCAACCGCCGCGCTCAGGCGTGCCGCGCGCTGCTGCACCAGCTGGTCTTCGGCGGAGAACAGGCTGCGCTGCGCGTCCAGCAGGGTGGTGAGGCCGTCGCTGCCTTCCTTGTAGCGCAGTTCCGAGAGGCGCAGGGCGCGCGCGGTCTCGTCGCGGATCTCGCGCTGGGTGCCTTCCTGGATGCGGCTGCGCTCGGCCGCGGCGAGCGCGTCATCGACTTCCTTGAGCGCGGTGAGCACCGCCTTGCGCCAGTTCTCCACCAGCACGCGACGCTGCGATTCGCTGCTCTGCACCTGGCCGCGCAGGCGGCCGCCGTCGAAGATGGCCTGCATCAGCGACAGCGTCAGATTGGCGGTATTGACCGGATTGCTCAGCCCGCCAAGGCCGAACTCGGCGGAGGACAGCGCACTCGACAGGCCGATCGACAGCTTCAGCGGAAACAGCGCAGCGCGCGCCACGGCGATGTTGGCGTCGGCCGCGGCCAGGCGGGCCTCGGCCGCGGCGAGGTCGGGGCGGCGCACCAGCAGCTCGGCCGGCAGCGCCGGAGCGACCTGCGGCACCGCGAGTCCGTCCAGGCTGCGCCCGGCAACGTCGAACCCCTGCGGCACCCGCCCCACCAGCAGGGCGAGCGCACGCAGGTTCTGGCGCTCCTGCACTTCCAGCGGCAGCAGGGCGTCGCGCGCGGCCAGCACGGTACTGCGCTGCCGGCTGAGGTCCAGTGCCGAGGCGGCGCCGTAGCGGTAGCGCGCCTCGACGATGGCGAACAGGCGTTCCGCGATGGCCAGGTTCTGCCGCGCGATCTCCAGCCGCTCGCGCAAGGCCAGCACCTGCCAGTAGGCATTCGCCACGCCGGCCGCCAGCGACAGCCGGGTGGCCTCGTAGTCGTGCCGGGTGGCCGACAGGGTCGCCTTGCTGCCCTGCCAGTTGGCGATGTTGCTGCCCCAGATGTCGATCTCGTAGTTGATCGCGAGGGCCGCCGAGGAACTCTCGTTGCGCGTCGCCAGCGTTCCCTGGTCGGTACGCTGGCGGACCTCGCCGCGGTTGGTGGCCGCGTTCAGGTTGACGGTGGGAAACAGCGAAGCGCCGGCGCTGCGCACCGCGATCTCGGCCTGCAGCACGCGTTCGGTGGCCACTGCGAGATCCGGGCTGCCGGACAGCGCCTCGGCCACCAGGGTCTCCAGCTCGGTGGCCGAGAAGGCGCGCCACCAGTCGGCCTCCAGCGCGCGCTCGCTGGCGGCCACCGTTTCGCCCCAGCTGGCGGGCATGTCGAGCTGGGCACCCGGGTGCTTGAGCGGCAGGGCGCAGCCGCCCAGCAGGCCGGCAGCGAGCAGGGCGAGTGCTGCGCCGCGCAGCCGTCCGGCCGGGCGCGCGGCGCAGCGCATGGTGTGTTGCAGGTCGAGGAACATGGAAACGATCACTCCGAGGCGAGCGCGACCACCGGATCGAGCCGGGCGGCCTTGCGCGCGGGCAGGTAGCCGAAAACGAGCCCGGTGGCGAAGGCGCAGCCGAAGGCCAGCAGCACCGGGGCAAGGGAATACTGGATAGGCGTGCCGAGCGCCTCGATGAGCGCCGCGACACCGAGCCCGGCGGCCACCCCGATCAGCCCGCCCAGTGCGGAGACGGCGAGCGCCTCGACCAGGAACTGCTGCAGGATGTTTCTCATGCGCGCACCGGTGGCCATGCGGATGCCGATCTCGCGGGTGCGCTCGGTGACCGACACCAGCATGATGTTCATCACGCCGATGCCGCCCACCAGCAGCGAGATCGCCGCGATCGAGCCGAGCAGGATGGTCATCGTGTTCTGCGTGGCTGACACGCTCTCGATGATCGAGGCCATGTTGCGGATCTGGAAGTCCTCCACCCCGTGACGGGCGAGCAGCAGGGCGTGCACGGCGTCCTGCGTGGCGTCGATCTCCTTCACGTCGGCGGCCGCAACGGTGACGCTGCGCAGATGGCGCTGCCCGGTGAGGCGCAGGCTGGCGGTGGTATAGGGCACGAAGATCGCGTCATCCTGGTCCTGGCCCCAGGAAGTGGCGCCCTTGGGGGCCATCAAGCCGACGACCTGGAAGGGAATGTTGTTGAGCAGCACGAAGCTGCCCAGCTCCACTCCTTCCGGATAGAGCGCGCGCGCCACGGTCTGGCCGAGCACGGCCACCGGGGCGTAGCGCTGTTCGTCCTCGATGGAGAAGAAGGTGCCCATGGCCACCGGCCAGGTGCGCGCCAGGATGTAGTCCGCGGCCGTGCCGATCACCTCGGTGCGGTGGTCGAAGTCGGTGCGCCGTGCAGTGACCGTGCTGCTCTGTTCGGGGGCGGCGGCGAGCACGTTGGGCAGTTCGCGGATCGCCTCCACGTCCTCCGGCACCAGGGTGGTGATGCCGCCGCGTCCGCGCATGTTGGGCGCACCGGGGCGGATGGTGAGCAGGTTGCTGCCCATCGCGCTGATGCTGTCGACCACTTCCTTCTTGGCGCCATCGCCAATGGCCAGCATGGCGATCACCGAACCCACCCCGATGACGATGCCGAGCAGGGTGAGGATGGTGCGGAAGACGTTGGCGCGCAAGGCGCGCAGCGCGGTGCGGGTGGCCTCGAAGAGATCGGTGAGCGGCGAACTGCGGTCCACATGCGGGGTGAAATCGGGCTCGTCACGTGCCGGCGGGCGCGGCCCGGGGTCGGACTGGATCAGCCCGTCGCGGATCTCGATGACGCGGTCGGCGGCTTCGGCAACCTCGCGCGCGTGGGTGATCAGGATGATGGTGTGGCCGGCTGCGGAAAGTTCGCCGAGCAGGCGCATCACCTCCGCGCCGCTCTTGCTGTCGAGCGCACCGGTGGGTTCGTCGGCGAGGATGATGCGCCCGCCGTTCATCAGGGCGCGTGCAATCGACACGCGCTGCTGCTGGCCGCCGGACAATTGTGCCGGGCGGTGGTCCAGGCGGTCGCCCAGGCCGAGCCCGGCAAGCAGCCGGCTGGCGCGCTCGTGGCGCTCGTCGGGCGGCATGCCGGCATACACCGCGGGCACTTCGACGTTCTCCAGCGCGCTGGCGCCGCCGATCAGGTTGTAGCTCTGGAAGACGAAGCCGAACTCCTCGCGCCGCAGGCGGGCGAGCTCATCGGCGTCCAGCGCGGAGACGTCGCGCCCCATGAAGCGGTAACTGCCACTGCTCGGGCGATCCAGGCAACCGAGGATGTTCATCAGGGTGGACTTGCCGGACCCCGAGGCCCCGACGATGGCGACGAACTCGCCCGGATGGATCACCATGTCGATGCCATGCAGCACCTGCACTTCGAGGTCGCCGTTGCGGAAGCTGCGCGTGACCCCCGAGAGCTCGATCAGGGGCATGGCCTGCCCCTCGACCGGCAGGCTGGCGATGGCGGGTTCGATCTTCATCAGCGCGGAATCCTCGGCACGGAGCCGCCTTGCGCCGCCCCCGCCGCACCGTTCTGGCGCAGGCCGGCGACCACCTGCTCGCCTTCCTGCAGCCCTTCCAGCACCTGTGCGGCGATGCGGCTGCTGACCCCGATGCGCACCTCGCGTTCGACCAGCGCGCCGTCTTCACCCAGCACCTTCACGGTGGCGCTGCGCCCGCGCGGCGCTCCCGCCTCGCCCCCTTCGCGGCGCGCGGCGCGGCGCGCGGCACGCTCGCCGCCCTCGC
>JAUVWV010000007.1 GCA_030603925.1 Thauera sp.
CAACCGCAATTCTGGCCGGCCGGCGGCCCGTGGATTCCGGTGTCGGGCTGAAGCGGGTCAAAGCCCAGCCCTTCGGCGCGGATCGGTGTGTCTGTCGTGGGAGCGGGCAAGTCCGCTCATCGCCGCATCTCGGGATCTCGTAGCCCGGATGGAGGCTGTAGGCCGGAATCCGGGAGCGGCGTCGGGCACTGCACGGCCGGCCCCGGATTCCGCTGCGCTCCATCCGGGCTACGCAATGGCAGGACGGCGGGCGAAGACTTGCGTAGGAGCGGGCTTGCCCGCGATGCGGGGGTCGTTTTTCCAACGGCCGTATCGCGGGCGAGCCCGCTCCTACAGGGGGTCAGCGGATTTCGAGCAGGCTGTCGTCCCAGGCTGCGTGCTTTTCGAGGCCGATCAGGTTGGCGACCGTGGCGGCGATGTTGGACAGGCCGGCGCCGTCGAGCGCCTTCAGCCCCAGCCTGCCGCCGCTGACCTTGTCGTAGAGCACCAGCGGCACGGGGTTCAGCGTGTGCGCGGTCTTGGCCTTGTAGGTGCCGTCGGGGTTCTGCGCGGGTTGTTTGGTCTTCTTGTCGAGCTCGAACATCTCGTCGGCGTTGCCGTGGTCGGCGGTGATCAGCGCGACGCCGCCGGCCGCTTCGATCGCCGGCAGCAGGCGGGAGAGCGCGAGGTCGACCGCCTCGATGGCCATGGTGGCGGCGCGGAAGTGGCCGGAGTGGCCGACCATGTCGCCGTTGGCGTAGTTGCAGCGCAGCACCTTGTACTGGCCGCTCTGGATCGCGGCGATCATCGCGTCGGTGATCTCGGCGGCCTTCATCCACGGGCGCTGCTCGAAGGGCACGACGTCGCTGGGCACTTCCTGCCAGGTCTCGCCGGCGAACTTGTTGGAGCGGTTGCCGTTCCAGAAGTAGGTCACGTGGCCAAACTTCTGCGTCTCCGAGCAGGCGAACTGGGCGACGCCGCTTTTCGAGAACCATTCGCTCATGGTGTCGCGGATGGCCGGCGGGTCGACCAGGAAGCGCTTGGGCAGCTTGAGGTCGCCGTCGTACTGCAGCATGCCGGCGTAGGTCACCTGGGGTGTGCGCACGCGCTCGAACTTGTCGAACGCCGCGCCTTCCTCGAAGGCGCGGGTGATCTCGATCGCGCGGTCGCCTCGGAAGTTGAAGAACACCACCGCGTCGCCGTCCTCGATGGTGCCCACCGGCGCACCGTCCTGGGCGATGACGAAGGGCGGCAGGTCCTGGTCGATGGTGCCGGGCAGGCGCTGGCGCAGCGCGCGCACCGCCTCGGAGGCGCTGGCGAACTGTTCGCCGCGGCCCAGCACGTGGGTGTGCCAGCCCTGCTCGACCATCTTCCAGTTGGCGTCGTAGCGGTCCATGGTGATGACCTGGCGGCCGCCGCCGGAGGCGATCCGCGCGTCGAAGCCGGCCGCCTGCAGCTCGCCGAGGAAGGCTTCGAAGGGTTCCAGGTAGTCCAGCGCGCTGGTCTCGGGCACGTCGCGGCCGTCGAGCAGGGCGTGGATGCGCACCGCGCCCACGCCTTCATCGCGCGCGCGCAGCACCAGGGCCTTGAGGTGGTCGATGTGGCTGTGCACGTTGCCGTCGGAGAACAGGCCGATGAAGTGCAGCACGCCCGCTTTTCCGTTCGCTCCGGCCTTGGCGCCGGCGACGATCTGCTGCCAGGCCTGGCCCTGCCAGATGGCGCCGGAGGCGATCGCCCCGGCCACCAGCGCGGCGCCCTGCGCATACACCTGGCCGGCGCCGATGGCGTTGTGGCCGACCTCCGAGTTGCCCATGTCCTCGTCCGAGGGCATGCCCACCGCGGTGCCGTGCGCGCGCAGGCTGATGTGCGGGTGGTTGGCGAACAGCGCGTCCAGGGTGGGCTTGCGCGCGGCGGCGATGGCGCTGCCGACCTCGGTCTTGGGGATGCCGTAGCCGTCCATGACGATGACGACCACCGGGCCGGCGATGCCGGGGAAGGACGGGAGCGTGTTCAGCATGCTGGGTTCCTGCGGGGGAAAGGCGGAAAGCCCGCCATTTTACCGGATCGGCCGGCCATCGCTGCCCCGGCGGCGCGTGCCGCCGGGCGTGTCAGCCGCGTTTGATGCAGAAGAAGTTCAGCTTGTTGCCGTCCAGGTCGCGGAAGTAGCAGCCGTAGTAGTTGTCGCTGCGGAAACCGGGTTCGCCCGCGTCGCTGCCGCCCAGCGCGAGCGCCTTGCGGTACAGCGCGTCTACCTGCTCGGGGCCGTCCACCACCAGCGCCACCATGCTGCCGTTGCCCACGCTGGCCGGCTGGCCGTCGAAGGGCGTGCATACCGCCAGCATCGGTTGGCCCGGCTTCACCGCCCAGCCGATGAGGCGGCCGAGGTCGAGCGCGCGCCGGGCGCCGAGTTCGCCGAGCAGGGCGTCGTAGAAGGCGGTGGCGCGGGGCAGGTCCTTGGTGCCGAGGGTGACGTAGCCGATCATGGGGCTCTCCGTTGGGGTCGTGGTGATCGCCGGGCCGGCTGGCGCGGCCACGGCATTATTGCAGAGTGGCGTGCCTCTGCTATTGTCCCCGGCATGCAGCCGATCATCTCCATCTCCGCCCTGTCGAAGACCTACGCCGGCGGCTTCCAGGCGCTCAAGGGCATCGACCTCGACATCCGCCAGGGTGAGATCTTCGCCCTGCTCGGCCCCAACGGCGCGGGCAAGACCACCCTCATCGGCACCATCTGCGGCATCGTCCGGCCGAGCGCCGGGCGCGTCCGGGTGGGCGGCCACGACATCATCAGCGAATACCGCGCCGCGCGTTCGATGATCGGTCTGGTGCCGCAGGAGCTGACCACCGATGCCTTCGAGTCGGTGTGGGGCACGGTGTCGTTCAGCCGCGGCCTGTTCGGCAAGGCGCCCAACCCGGCGCATATCGAGAAGGTGCTGCGCGAGCTCTCGCTGTGGGACAAGCGCAACAACAAGATCATCACCCTGTCGGGCGGCATGAAGCGGCGCCTGCTGATCGCCAAGGCGCTCTCCCACGAGCCGCAGGTGCTCTTCCTCGACGAACCCACCGCCGGGGTGGACGTGGAGCTGCGCCGCGACATGTGGGCGCTGGTGCGGCGGCTGCGCGAGAGCGGGGTGACCGTCATCCTCACCACGCACTACATCGAGGAGGCCGAGGAGATGGCCGACCGTATCGGCGTGATCAACAAGGGCGAGATCGTGCTGGTCGAGGAAAAGGCCGAACTGATGCGCAAGCTGGGCAAGAAGCAGCTCACCCTGCATCTCGACGCACCGCTCGCGGAGATCCCGGGGCGCCTCGCCGACTACGGCCTGGAGCTGGCCGGCGGCGGCGGCCAGCTGGTGTACACCTACGACGACGCGCGCGGCGACCGCGCCAGCATCCTCAAGCTGCTGGAGGATCTGGCCGCTGCCGGCATTGCCTTCAAGGACCTGCAGACCAGCCAGAGCTCGCTGGAGGACATCTTTGTCAGCCTGGTGAAGGACAGCCGA
The DNA here is from genome assembly GCA_030603925.1 of Thauera sp. GTDB lineage: Bacteria > Pseudomonadota > Gammaproteobacteria > Burkholderiales > Rhodocyclaceae > Pseudothauera. The sequence continues at coordinate 3,483 of JAUVWV010000007.1, forward strand.
TGAACTGGTACGCAATCCGCGCCATCTACCACTTCGAGATGGCCCGCACCCGGCGCACCCTGCTGCAGAGCATCGTCTCGCCGGTGATTTCCACCTCGCTCTACTTCGTCGTCTTCGGCGCGGCGATCGGCTCGCGCATTCCGCAGATCGGCGAGGTGAGCTACGGCGCCTTTCTGGTGCCGGGGCTGATCATGTTGTCGCTGCTCACCCAGAGCGTGTCGAACGCCTCCTTCGGCATCTACTTTCCGCGCTTCTCCGGCACCATCTACGAGCTGCTGTCCGCGCCGGTGTCCTATTTCGAGGCGGTGCTCGCCTACGTGGGCGCGGCGGCGACCAAGTCGGTCATCGTCGGGCTGATCATCCTCGCCACGGCGGCGCTCTTCGTGCCGTTCTCCATCGCCCATCCGTTCTGGATGATCCTGTTCCTGCTGCTGACCTCGGTCACCTTCAGCCTGATCGGCTTCATCATCGGCATCTGGGCGGACAACTTCGAGAAGCTGCAGCTCGTGCCGCTGCTGATCATCACCCCGCTGACCTTCCTCGGCGACAGCTTCTACTCCATCGACATGCTCCCGCCGTTCTGGCAGACGGTGAGCCTGTTCAACCCGGTGGTGTATCTGGTGAGCGGCTTCCGCTGGAGCTTCTACGGCATTGCCGATGTCGGCGTGGCGGTCAGCCTGGTGATGACCCTGCTGTTCCTCGCGGTGGCGATGGCGGTCGTGGCCTGGATCTTCAAGACCGGCTACCGGCTGAAGAACTGAGCCGCGTCTTGCCGTGCCGCGCTCGGGCGCGCCTGCCGGTGCGGCGAGCAGCGCGCTTGTAATTGTTGAGACGCACGGTCTAATATTCATCGCATGCACGCCACCGCCGCCCTGCGCCGCCGTCCCGGCCGTCCCCCGAAGCGTATCGACGAGCGCCTCGAAACGCGCGAGGCGCTGATCCGTTGCGGCACCGAGGTGCTGACCGAAAAGGGTTTCGCGGCCACCGGCATCGACGAGGTGCTGAAGCGCGTGGGCGTGCCGAAGGGCTCGTTCTATCACTACTTCGACAGCAAGGAAGCCTTCGGCCGCGCGGTCATCGATCAGTACGCGGACTACTTCGCGCGCAAGCTCGAACGCTCTTTCGGCGACAGCTCGCGCACCCCGCTGGAGCGGCTGCAGGCCTTCGTGGACGACGCCTGTGGCGGCATGGCGCGCTACCAGTTCCGCCGCGGCTGCCTGATCGGCAACCTCGGGCAGGAGATGGCGGTGCTGCCGGAGACCTACCGCGCCCGCCTGGAAGAGGTGTTCGAAGACTGGCAGGCCCGCCTGGCGGTGTGCCTGCGCGCGGCGCGCGCGGCCGGCGAGATCGCTGCGCAGGCCGACTGCGAGGCGCTCGCCGCGTTCTTCTGGATCGGCGGGGAAGGCGCCGTGCTGCGCGCCAAGCTCGCGCGCAGCGAGGCGCCGCTGCGGCAGTTCGCCGCCGGTTTTCTGGCCGGCCTGCCGCGCTGATGTTTTTTACGCATATTTCTAGACGACCAGTCTAGAACCACATGGAGGAGAGAGGAATGTTCAAGGCAGTACTGATCGAGAAGGACGACGCGGGCTATCGCGCGCGACTCGCCGAACTGGCCGATGACGCCCTGCCCGACGGCGACGTCACCGTGCGCGTGGCCTACTCCACGCTGAACTACAAGGACGGCCTGGCGATCACCGGCAAGGGCCCGGTGGTGCGCAAGTTCCCCATGGTGCCCGGCATCGACCTGGCCGGCACGGTGGAAGCCAGCAGCCACCCGGACGTCGCCGTGGGCGACGCGGTGGTGCTCAACGGCTGGGGCGTGGGCGAGGGCCATTGGGGCGGGCTGGCGCAGCGCGCATGCCTCAAGGGCGACTGGCTGGTGCCGCAGCCGGCGGCCTTCAGCGCGCGCCAGGCGATGGCCATCGGCACTGCCGGCTACACCGCGATGCTGTGCGTGATGGCGCTCGAACGCCACGGCGTGACCCCGGAGCAGGGCGAGATCCTGGTGACCGGCGCCAACGGCGGGGTGGGCAGCGTGGCGGTGGCGGTGCTTGCCAGGCTGGGCTACACCGTGGTGGCCTCGACCGGGCGGCCGGACGAGGCCGACTTCCTCAAGACCCTGGGCGCGGCGGAGATCATCGACCGCGCCACGCTGAATGCGCCGGGCAAGCCGCTGGCGCGCGAACGCTGGGCCGGCGCGGTGGATACCGTGGGCAGCCACACGCTGGCCAACGTGTGCGCGAGTATGCGCTACCGCGGCACGGTGGCCGCCTGCGGCCTGGCACAGGGCATGGATTTCCCCGCCACGGTGGCGCCCTTCATCCTGCGCGGGGTGACGCTGGCCGGCCTCGACCGCGTGATGGCGCCGCGTGCCGAGCGCCTGGAAGCCTGGCAGCGCCTGGGCCGCGACCTGGATGTGGCCAAGCTCGAGCTGATCACCAGCGAGATCGGCCTCGGCGAGGTGATCGACACCGCCGCCCGCCTGATGGCCGGGCAGGTGCGCGGCCGCGTGGTGGTGGACGTGAACCGCTGAGTTCCGCAGCCCGGATTCCGGCCTTCGGCCTGCATCCGGGCTACCCATGATGCCGAGCAGATACAACCATTCTTGAGGAGACATTGCATGACCGACCAGATCAGCCGCTTCCCGGTGCCCGACCTCAACGCCCTGCCCGAAGACCTGCGCAACCGCATCCTCGGTGTGCAGGAGAAGGCCGGCTTCATTCCCAACGTGTTTCTCATGCTCGCGCACCGCCCGGCCGAGTTCCGCGCCTTCTTCGACTACCACGACGCGTTGATGGAGAAGGACGTCGGCCTGAGCAAGGCCGAGCGCGAGATGATCGTGGTGGCCACCTCGGGCGCCGGGCAGTGCCTGTACTGCGTGATCGCCCACGGCGCGGTGCTGCGCATCCGCGCGAAGAATCCGCGCGTCGCGGACCAGCTCGCGACCAACTATCGCAAGGCGGAGATCACCCCGCGCCAGCGCGCGATGCTGGACTTTGCCGTCAAGCTGTCCACCCGCGGCGGCGAGATCGAGCAGGCCGACTTCGACGCGCTGCGCGCGCACGGTTTCGACGACGAGGCGATCTGGGACATCGGCGCGATCACCGCCTTCTTCAGCATGAGCAACCGCCTGGTGCACCTCACCGGCACGCCGCCCAACGAGCAGTTCTACCTGATGGGGCGCGTGCCGAAGGGCTGAGCGCCGCGGCGGCAGCCGTCCGAAGAGGGCGTGCAGGAGTGGGTTCGTCCGCGATGCGGCCCAGGGCGGGACGGCGGCCGCATCGCGGGCAAGCCCGCTCCTACGCAGGTTCTGCCGGCCGCGGGGGCCGGAACGTGTGCGGTCTCGTGGTCCGGTACTAACCGCCGGCGCGCCCGCCGGGCGGATCCGGCAGGTAGGAGCGGGCTTGCCCGCGATGCGGCGCAGGGCAGGACGGCGGCCGTATCGCGGGCAAGCCCGCTCCACAGGCAGCACCCGTCGCGCTTCACGCCTGTGGCGTGGCGAACACCGTCAGCACCCCGGTGTAGCCGTACAGCCGGTCGCGCGCGATCTCGCCGGCGGCGTAGAAGCCGACCACCGGCAGGTCCTCGCCGAGCACTTCGCACAGCGCGTCCTGTTCGGCGTCCGGCCGGCCGAAGTGCCCGCCGCCGCGTCCGGTGCAGCTCACGTAGAGCGCGCCGGCGGCCTGCCGGCCGGTACTGAGCAGTTCTGCGCGGATCTCGGTGGCGGCGCGCAGCAGATCCTCCAGCGCCGCCTGCGGGCTGCGCCGGCAGAACGCCAGCTGCATGCCAGGGGCGACCTGTTCGGCGATTGCCAGCACCTGGTGGCGCGGATCCAGCCCGATGATGTGCCGTACCAGGGTGTCCGGGCCGAACAGTCCGGGTGCGATGGCCAGGTCTTCGTCATCGGTACATAGCCCGACCAGCGTGCCGGAGAGCGCCTGCGCGGTCATCTCGAGCGGCAGATCGGCGGCCAGCCCAAGATCCTGCTGCGCGCAGGCCAGCGCCGGATGGCCGTCGAGGGCGATCACCAGATTGTGCTCGGCGTGGGTGATGGTGCGCATCGGTCCGACCGGCTGGCAACCCTGGGTCACCCGCGAGACGATGCCGACCGAATCGTCGAAGGCCACCCCGGACAGGCCGCCGCTGAACACCTCGCCGGCAATCTGCAGCGTGTGGTTGCGCGCCGAGGACAGGCCGCCGAACAGGTAGCCGGTGGCGGTGCGCTCGGCCAGCTCCTGCAGCAGCTCCTGCAGGTCCGGGGTGTTGCCGTCGGCGTGCACCAGTGCGCTGTGCGGGTTGAAGCCGCCTTCCCCCGGATGGAGCGGACGCAGGCCGGAGAAGATGCGGAAGGCGGTGGCGGGCAGTGCGCCCAGCATCAGCGCCAGCGCGGGCCGGTCGAAGTGTTCGATGCCGCAGGCGCCGATGCCCACGCCGACCGTGCCCACCCAGGTGGTGGTGGGAAAGTGGCGGTTCAGGCGCAGCACGATGTCTTGCGCATCGTCGGCGAAATAGTCGGTCAGGTAGCAAAAGCCCAGCGGGCCGGCGCCGGGCTGGCCCGCGCCGCCCGGTGCGGCGAGTGCGCGCTTGAGTTGGGCGACACAGTCTTCCAGCGCGACGCGCCAGTCCGGGTCCGCAGCCTGGGCGGCGACAAAGCGTGCTGCTGACATGGTGCGTCCCTCCGCCGGGTGATGCGGGTTGGACATCGGTGGGGCGGATGCGTTTTACCGCCGGCGGCCGGCGCCGCTCGGCGCGCTCAGCTCGTGCCGTCGCAGGCTGCGGGACGCAGGGCGAACTGCAGCAGCTGCTCGGCCGGGGCCGGGCGGCCGAACAGGTAGCCCTGGTAGGCGTCGCACCCGGCAGCGGCGAGCAGTTCGCGCTGGGCGCGGTTCTCCACGCCCTCGGCGATCACCTCCAGCCCCATGGTGTGGGCCAGGGCGATGATGGTGCGGGCGATCGCCGCGTCGTTGGGGTCGTCGAGCACGTCGCGCACGAAGGAGCGGTCGATCTTCAGTTCGGACAGCGGCAGGCGCTTCAGGTAGGCGAGCGAGGAATAGCCGGTGCCGAAGTCGTCGAGCGCGAAGGACAGGCCGATGGCGCGCAGTTCGGCCATGCGCGCGATCACCGTGTCGACGTCCTCCAGCAGCATGCTCTCGGTGAGTTCGATGCGCAGGCGCGCCGGGTTGGCGCCGGTGGCCTGCAGCACCCTGCGCACGTCGTCGACGAAGCCGGCGTGGCGGAACTGGCGCGCGCTGACGTTGATCGACAGGTTCAGGCCGGCCAGCGCCGGATCGCGCGCCCAGCTGGCGAGCTGGTCGCAGGCCATTTCGATGACCTGATGGCCGATCGGCAGGATCAGGCCGGTTTCCTCGGCGATCGGGATCACCTCGCCCGGCGGCACCAGGCCGCGGCGCGGGTGCTGCCAGCGCAGCAGGGCCTCGGCGCCGATCAGCCGCCCGGCGGCATTGACCTGCGGCTGGTAGTGCAGCACGAACTGGCGCTCGGTGACCGCGCTGCGCAACTCCGTCTCGAGCTGGGTGCGCGCGGTCAGGCGGTCGTGCATGGCCTGGCCGTAGAAGCACAGCCGGCCGCGCCCCTCGGCCTTGGCCTGGTACATCGCCAGGTCGGCCTGCTTGAACAGTTCCTCGGCCTCGTCACCCTTGCCGTCGAACAAGGTCGCGCCGATGCTCACCGAGCTGGCGTGCAGGCCGTCGCCCAGGTGATAGGGCTGGCTGAGTGCGGCGAGGATCTTCGTGCCGATGGCGGCGGTCTGCGTCATCGCCGCGGCGTGTTCGCCGTCCAGTTCTTCCAGCACCGCGACGAATTCGTCGCCGCCCAGACGCGCGACGGTGTCGGTGTCGCGCACGCAACCCAGCAGGCGGCGCGCCACCTCCTTGAGCAGAGCGTCGCCCAGTTCGTGCCCCAGGGTGTCGTTGAGGGTCTTGAAGTTGTCCAGATCGAGGAACAGCAGCGCGCCGCGCTGCTCGTGGCGCCGGCAGGCGGCCAGCGCGCGCTTGAGGCGGTCGCCCAGCAGGCGCCGGTTGGGCAGGCCGCTCAGCGGGTCGTAGAAGGCCAGGGCGTTGATGCGTTCTTCGGCCTCGCGCAGTTCCTGCACCTGGCCGAGCAGCCGGGCGGCCTGGTCGCGCAGCGACTGCTGGCTGTCTTCCAGCATCCGCCGCATGGTCTCCTGCGCTTCGCCCAGTTGGGCGATCTCCGCGATGCGGCTGGCAAGCGGCGGCGGGGCGCTGAAGTCGAGCGCGCCGATGCGCTTGCTGCTGGCCGCCAGCGCCTCCAGCGGGCGCGCGATGCGGCGTGCCTGGCCGTGCGCGATGAAGCCGGCGAGCAGCATCAGCAGGGACAGCGCGGCGGCGAGCACCGCGCCGATCGACTGCCAGGGCGGGGAGAAGTCGGCCTCCGGTGCGAGGGTCAGCACCCACAGGCGCTGGTTGCCCAGCGGGTAGTCGTGCAGGCTGAGCAGCCAGGAGGAGCCGGTGGACTGCATGCGGCGTACCGCCAATGCCTTGCGGCCGCCCTGGCGCCACACCGAGAGGGCGTCATTGACCGTCTGCATGCCCAGCGCGCTGGCCGGCAGCAGCAGGCTGCCGAACCACTCGTCGCGGCTGACCCCGGCGGGCAGCGCGGGCAGTCCGAGCACGCGCTCGTCCTCGGTGAGGATCAGCGCCATGCCGCGCTCGCCGACCTGCACGTCGAGGGTGGATGCGGAGAGGTCGCGCAGCATCACATCGTAGCCGAGCACGAAGGCCTGCGCGTCGGGCAGCTCGATGCGGCGCGATGCGGTGATGCCCGGATCGCCGGTGCTGAGAAAGGCGTATGGCGCGGTCCAGTGCGTGCTGCCGGGCGGATGCCCGCCGTCGGCCGCGGTGCCGGTGAACCACGGGCGCTTGCGCGGATCGTAGGCCAGCGCTTCCCAGCGCTGCGTGCTGCGTCCGTCGGCATCGTGGTCGATGAACAGGTGGCGCTGCCCCCAGCGCGCGACGTCGGTGAGGCGGTTGCGCATCTGGCCATCGGCAAGCTGCAGCAGCATCCAGCCCTCGCCGGCTTCGTTCGCACCGACGACCGAGGTGATGGTGGGGGAGGCCTGCAGCACCGGGGCGAACACACGGTTGAAGGCCTCCGGGCGGTCGAGCGCGGGCGGATCGCTGCGGATCCAGCCGGCACCGCTTTCGAGCAGTTGTTCGACCGGCTCGAAGGTGTGGTCGAGGCGGGTCAGGATGCGTTCGGCGACCCGCTCGAATTCCGATTCGGCCATGCGGTCCAGGGTGGGCACCATCCACAGGGCGAGGAAGCCGGCGGTGATCAGTGCCGCGCTGCCGCCGACCAGCAGCAGTGAACGCACCAGAATGGTGCGTCGCAAGGTGGTGAGGCGCCGCGCCGGGCGGCTCTCCGCCCTCATCAAAAGGCGCGCTCCCGGCCCGCAGGGCGCGGCTGCAATGCTCGCATGGGTGGTCTCCGTGGCGGATCGTGCGCGTCCGCCTTGTCGTTGTAGATGCTGCGCGGCTGCCTGGCCGGAGGCGCTGGCATGCCCGGCATGATACCGAAACGCGGCAGCTGCGGACGGTCGCACGGCGGTCGTGCGCAGGCGATCAGGGCTTTCCCCGATGGGCAGGGGGCCGTCGTGCACTGCACCACGGTCACAGCCGGCGGGCGGGGCATTGAATACAGTGCGGACAACGAGCAGATTGTATCCGTTGAACTTGTATGTTCATGGGTCTGTATCCGAGTCGCGTGGCGCCCTACGATGAACCCGTCATTCGATCTGCGAACGGGAGATGCGCCATGCTGAAGATCAACGCGCTGCGCCGCCTGCGTATTGCGCTGCCGCAGCTGTTGCGGCGGCGGCAGGGCCGGCAGGAACTGGCCGAACTCGACGATCGCCTGCTGCGCGATGTCGGCATCAGCCGCGAGCAGGCGCTGCGCGAGGCGGCCAAGCCGTTCTGGCGAGCCTGAGCGCGTCCGCTTCATCAGGCGCCCGTTGCGTCGAGCGCGCGCGGCGCGCCGCACGCCAGGCCCTGTGCCCAGTCGAACCCGAACTCGTGCAGCGATTCGCGGATCAGTTCGTCCTCCACCTCGGAGGCGATGGCCGGGATCGACAGGGCGTGCGCCATGCCGCACAGGGCCTGGGCGAGGTTGCAGCCGGCCTCCAGGCCGTAGCTGTCGGCCAGCGCCTTGAGGCTGATCTTGGCGTAGTCCGGTCGCAGGGTGTTGAGCAGTTCGGCGGTGGTGCCGTCGAGGCGCTCGAGCGCCACCGCGCAGCCCATCGCGTGCGCGCTCCGGGCGAGGGCTGCGGCCTCGGCCGGGAAGCGTGCGGCGAGGGCCGCAGGAAACTCCAGCACGACGCGCGAGGCTTCGATCGCGTGGCGGTGCAGCAGGCCGTGCAGGGCGTCCAGGTAGGTGCCGCCCTGCACGATGGAGGCGCGCGTCAGATTGAGCGCGAAGCGCGCCAGCGGGCGCTCGGGCTCGGCGAGCTGCCGGCCGAAATGGCTGCACGCCTGCTCGGCCACCCACAGGTCGAGGCGCAGGCCGGCGCCGCCGCCGTCGAGCGCCGCCAGCAACTCGACCGGGGACTGGGGCTCGCCGCCCTCTTCGGCGGTGATCCGCAGCAGCACTTCCAGCCAGGGGGCGTGGCGTGCTTCGCGCAGGGGCAGGACGGGCTGGCCGAACAGGCTCAACCGGGCAAAGGGGATGTCGTCGTGTGCCGCGCCGTCGCTGTCGCGCTGGTCGCTGCGCCGCCGCCCCGGCGGGTGCTCGTGTTCGTGCTCCACGACGCGGTTGCGCCCCGCCTTCTTGGCCGCGTAGCAGGCCAGGTCGGCCGCCACGAGCACGTCGGAGGCGCTGTCCATACGCCCGTCGATGCGCACCAGGCCGACGCTGGCCCCCACCGAGAAACGCCGCGCGTCCCAGCTGAAGCGGAAGGCGGCGACCGCCTCGCGCAGGCCTTCGGCGATGCCCATCGCCTCTTCCACGCTGCAGCCGCGCAGGATCAGGGCGAACTCGTCGCCGCCGATGCGGCAGATCAGGTCATCGGCGCGCACGCGCTGGCGGATCAGGCGGGCGATGCGGCGCAGCAACTCGTCGCCGGCGGCGTGGCCGCAGGTGTCATTGACGATCTTGAAGCGGTCCAGGTCAATGAAGCACAGCGCCCCCTGGTCGCCCGCGCGGCGCGAATCGGCTACCGCGTGTTCGAGCGCCTGTTCGAAGGCGCGCCGGTTGGGCAGGCCGGTGAGCGGGTCGTGCAGGGCCTGGTGGGCGAGCTGCGCGGTGGCTTCGTCGACCTTGGCCTGCAGGGTCTGCTGGGATTCGGCGATCGAGCGCGCCATGGTGTTGAAGCCGCGCTGCAGTGCGCGCAGTTCGCGGATCGCCGCGGTGTCCGGCACCGTGATGTCGAGACGGCCCTCGGCCATGCCGCTGACCGCTTCGGCGAGCCGCACGAGCGGGCCGGTCACCGAGTGCGCCAGGCGTACCGCGAGGATGGCGGTCAGCGCGAGGCCGCCCAGCGTGAGGGCGAGGGTGGTGAACACGATGGCGCGCTTCTCGTGGTTGAGCGCACGTGTGTCGAGTTCCACATACACCCAGCCGGTCTCGACCATCGCCGGTCCGACGCTGCTGATGTAGGTCGCGGTGAGGTCGTCCACCACCAGCGGTGCGGCCACCACCGGTGCGGCCATGGTGAGGCGGTCGTCGCGCCGCTCGAGTACCTGCGCGCTGCGCGCGGCGAGGATGCGCGGCGCACTGGCCAGGCGCGGCCGGCCGCTCACCGCGAGCATCTCGCCGGCACTGTCGTAGATGGCCACCGCGGCGACGTCGCGTTGCTCGAGCACCGCCTGGATCAGCGTGCTGAGGGTGCCGCGGTTGCCCGAGATGACGCCGTATTCGGCCGCCGGCGCGAGGAAGCTGACGATGGCCAGGCCGCGGTCGCGCATCGCGTCGTCGGCGGCCTGCGTGCCGCGCACCACGAACAGGCTGGCGATCGCGCCGGCCAGCAGTGCCGCGGGCAGCAGGACCACCAGCAGCAGGCGCTGGCGCAGCGAGAGGCGGGGCGCGAGCCTCATGGCTGCTCCTGCGCACGGATGCGCGCCAGCACGGTGGCCTCGTCCGGCACGTCGAGGTTGAGGGCGCGCGCCACCTGGCGGTTGATCGCCACGTCGAAATGGCGCGGCGAACGCGCCGCGGGCAGCCGTGGCGGCGTGCCGGGCTGCTGGCGCAGCCAGTCGCCGACGTCGCGCGCGATGTCGCCGGGGTTGCTGAACACCGCGGCGAGCGCGCCGGCGTCCACGTAGGCGCGCGAGAAGGCGAACACCGGGCGGCGGTAGCGGTAGCTGGTCAACAGGATGGCGCGTGCCGCTGCGGGGCCGGAGACCAGCGGGTCCGGCAGCGCGAGCAGGGCGTCGGAGGATTCCAGCACGCGCTCGAGCGCGGGCAGGAGTTCGGCGGCGGTCGATACCTGCCGGCTGACCAGCCCGGGGCCGCCGACGGCGCCGGCTGCGGCGAGCCCGGATTCGAGCGCGGCGGTGTCGGGGCCGAGCAGCACCCCGAGGCGCCCGGCCGTGGGCAGCACGGCGCGCACCAGCGCCAGGTGGCGGGCCGGCGGCTGGTCGAGCACGATGGCCGACAGCGTGGCGCCCGGATGGCGGTCGCGCAGGCTGTGGAACTGGCTGTGCGCCAGCAGCACGGCGAGCGTGGGGCGGGCGTGCGCGCGCAGCACCGCCTCGGCGGCCGGCGCGCCGGCCGCGAGGATCAGGTCCGCACGCTGCAGCAGGCCTTCATCCACGCCATCCTCCAGGTTTCCTGCATTGACCAGCCGGAGCCCCGCGCTGCCGCCTGCCGTTGCGTTCAGGGCCTCGGCGAACTGGGCGTGGGCGCCTCCCTTCTGGGAGAGTACCAGAGCGACTTCCAGCGCATGCGCTGCCGGCGCACAGAGCGCAAACGCGGCGAGCAGCGTGATTATGCGTGGAAGTGTGAAGCGCATCGGATCCGTTTCGGCTCAGGGTGGGCAGGCGGGGCTGCGGCGCGCGCGCATGCGTATGCCGAGGAGATTATGGGGGGCCGCCGCCGTGCGCAAGGCCAACGGTGGAGATGACAGGGCGTTTACCACGCCGGGCCGCCTGCGCACTGCCGCGAGCGGGTCAGAAATCCACCCGCAGGCTGACCCAGTGGCGGCGCTCGACGATGCGTTGCATGCGTTCCTCGACATGCGCGCCGTCGTACGACTGGACGGTATAGGCGAGCTCGCCCCGTTGCGCGCCGAGGCTGAACGGGTAGCCGATGCGCAGGTCGGTGCGGTTGTACTTGTCGGTATCGGTGTTCCGCGTCCATTTGATCTCGCGTACCCAGTACCGCGCCACCGACAGTTCGACGCCCAGCGGCAGGGTCTGCATCCACAGCAGCGAGGTCGAACGGCGCGGTGCGGAGAGTTCGGACAGGTCCTGGTAGAGCTGCACCTTGGTCGGGTCGCTGGAGAAGTTGCTGCCGGATGCAGGATCGGCCAGCGCGCGGCCCACTGCGGTCAGCGCGGCGTCGATGCGGATGTTGGCATGGCCCACCGCGAGCCGGGTGGCGTCGAAGGGCTGCCATTTCCACTGGAACTCGTGTCCGCGGATGCGCAGGTCGTGTACCGGCTGGACGGTGTCCGGGCCGCTGCCCGTGGTGCGGATGCGGTGGATCTGGCGGTCGGCGATGCGCTCGCGGAAATGGCGCACGTCCAGGCTCATCCGCCAGTCCTTCCAGTCGCCCAGATAGCCGAGTTCCCAGCTCTCCAGTGCCTCGGCCGGAAGGTCGCGATTGCCCACCCACTCCATGCGGGTCGGGCTCCTGCGCTGGTTCGCGGTGTAGTCGAGCGTGCCGGGGGTGCGCCACGCGCGTGCATAGCCGATGCGCACCGTGTTGTCCGGCGTGAGGTGGAAGGCGCCGCTCGCCCGCGGTGCGAGGTGCCGGCCGGCGAGCGAATCGTATTCGTAGGACAGCCCGAGGTTGCCGGTGAACCATTCCAGCGGCTTCCACTCGCCGTTGGCGAAGATCCGCCCGATGTCGCGGCTGACCTTGTCGATGCCCTCCAGCATGGTCGGCGAGCGCAGTACGTCGTGCCGCAGGCTGGCGCCCCAGACCATGCGCGTGCGTTCGGACGGCAGGAAGGTGTGCAGGGCTTCCAGTTCGTTGCGCGTGCCCCGCCCGCCGGTCGGGTTGACGCGGCCAAGGGTCGGGTGGTCGAAGCTGTTGTCCAGCCGGTCTTCGCTGTGCGTGTAGCGTAGCGAGAGATCGGCATCTTCGGACAGGGTGTGCAGCCACTTCAGCTGCAACCAGTTGGAAGACTGGTCAGCCGTGCGCAAGGGGTCGGTGGCCTTCGCCACGAGGCTGTACGGATCCAGCCGCCCGGTGAGGTAGCGATTCTCCACGCGGCCGAACTGCAGTTCGAGCTGGTTCCGGCTGTCGGCCTGGAAATGCGCGGCAACATCGAGCAGGCGGGTCCGGTTGCGTGTGCGCCAGTCCTGGTCGTCGAGCGCAACGGCGCGGTGGTCCAGCCCGTCGTCGGAGCGCTCCTGCATGGTCAGGCGGAAACTGCCCGCTTCGCCCAGGCGCGCGCCGGTGCGCACGGAATAGTCGCGCACGCCCTGGTTGCCGTTGCTCGCCGACAGCGATACGCCGCGCACCAGCGCCGGATCGACGGTGACGATGTTGATTACGCCGAGAAACGCGTTGGTGCCGTAGGAGGTGGTGTTCGAGCCGCGCACCACCTCGATGCGTTCGATGTCTTCCAGGGCGACCGGTACCAGTTCCCAGTTCATGCCGCCGCGAAACAGCGGCGAATGCAGCGAGCGGCCGTCCACCAGCACCTGGACGCGTGGCGAGTAGTCGTTGTCGTCGGTGACGCCGTGATAATTGACGCGCGCGGGTTTGTCGCTGGGGGCGAAGGTCTGAAAGCCCGGCACCAGCCTGAGTACGTCGTTGAGGGAGCGTGCGCCGGAGGCCCTGATGGTGTTGCGCCCGATCACCGTGACCGAGCCGGGGGCATCCGCCTGGCGTTGCGGAAGGCGGCTTACCGAGGCAACGATGGGCAGGTCGCTGAAGAACAGGTCGGTGCTCGCCAGTGCCGGCAGGGGGGCGGCGCCCAGTAGTGCAAACAGCGCGCAATGGCGCGAGCGAAAGTGCGTCCGTCGGCGATCCAATCCGGCCCCCTGAATGCTGTCTTCTTGTGTCCTGGGGCCAGCCTCGCATGTTGCCTGAACCCGGTCAACCGGCTCCGGACGGCGCCGCGGCAGGCGGTTTCATGCCTTCGGGATGCGGCGAGGGGGTGGCGAGAACGTTCATTATGACGTTCTGAAACATGAAGATAAGTGTTTGTCTGGCGATCTGCGGATTGCGCACGGCCCGCACCAGCAATCCGTCATACATGGTGGCGAACAGTTCGGCGATCGCGTCCACTGTTGCGTGGTCGTCGTCGAGGCCGAAAGCGCGGCGCTGGGCGCGCAGGGTTTCGATCATGCTCTCGCGGCAACGCCGGTCGGCGGCGCGCACGATGTCCGCTACCCGCGGGTTGCGTGCCGCTTCGGCGACGATCTCCACCTTCAGTGCGGCGGTGTCCGGCTCGAGGTTGTCGTGTACGCCGTCGGCCGCGCACGCCGAGATCGCCGCGAGCATGTCGGGCGCAGCGCGTAGTTCGGCGGTCATGGTCAGCAGGCGGTCGAGATCCTGCTCGACGATGGCCGCGATGATCGCTTCCTTGTTCTCGAAGTAGTGATAGATATGGCCGGCGCTCATGCCCGCCTGGCGGCAGATCTGCGCGATGCTTGCGCCATGGAAGCCGTTGCGGCGGAAGCAATCCCTGGCGGCGTCCAGAATCTGCGCCCGGCGCGCCTCGCTGCGCGAACATTCGACGTTGGAACAAGGTGCTGCCGTCATTCCGGGCTCCGATGGTGCGGTCATGAAAAGGGTCTTTTTCTGCTTGCGGGAAGTTGGAGCCTACCATAGAATGAGCGTTCAATCTAGAACGAACGTTCTACACAATGGACACCCGCCGGCGGCGTGCGCTTACCCGTGTACGTCGTCCGGCTCACCACTCATGAGAGGTCTCCCCATGCAGATCGACAGGAGCCGGCGGCCCGCCGTGCTGGTAATGGCGTTGACCGCCGCGTTCGCGCTGGCGGCGTGCGGCAAGGACAGCACCCCGCAGGGCGGCATGGGCGGCGCCGGGGCGCCGCAGGTCGCGGTGTATCAGACGCAGGCGGACGTGGTGCCGCTGGTGGTCGAACTGCCGGGGCGCACCGCCCCCTCGCTGATCGCCGAAGTACGCCCGCAGGTCAGCGGCATCGTCAAGCAGCGCCCTTTCCGCGAGGGTGGCGAGGTGAAGGCCGGCGAGCTGCTCTACCAGATCGATCCGGCGACCTATCAGGCGGCGCACGACAGTGCCGCAGCCGGTCTGGCGCGCGCCGAGGCCAATCTCTATGCCGCCCGCCTGAAGGCCGAGCGCTTTGCCGGATTGGTGCAGATCGAGGCGGTCAGCAAGCAGGCCAACGATGAGGCGCAGGCCGCCTACAAACTGGCGGAGGCCGAAGTGGCGGCCGCGCGCGCCGCGCTGGAAAAGGCCAGAGTGGATCTGGCCTTCACCCGGGTGAGCGCGCCGATCGGCGGTCGCGCCGGCCGTTCCGGCGTCACGCCGGGTGCGCTGGTCACCGCGAATCAGGGCGAGGCGCTCGTCACCATCCAGCAGCTCGATCCGATCTATGTCGATCTGACGCAATCGAGCGCGGACCTGCTGCGGATGCGACGCGACTTCGAAGCCGGCCGCGTGCGCCGCAATGGCCAGGATGCGGTGCCGGTGCGTCTGCTGATGGAAGACGGCAGTGAGTACGAACCGGCGGGCGAGCTCGCCTTCTCGGAGGTTTCGGTGGACGAGGGCACCGGCAGCGTGACCCTGCGTGCGGTGTTCCCCAACCCGAAGGGCGAGCTGCTGCCCGGCATGTATGTGCGTGCGCGCCTCGAGCAGGGCGTGAAGAACGACGTGGTGCTGGTGCCGCATGCCGCGCTGGGGCGCGATGCGCGCGGCAACGCCACGGTGATGGTGGTCAACGGCGAGGACAAGGTGGAGGCACGGGTGGTGCGCGCCGAGCGTTCGCTGGGCGACAAGTGGGTGGTGAGCGAAGGCCTGGCGCCCGGCGAGCGGGTCGTCGTCGAGGGTCTGCAGCGCGTCCGCCCGGGCGCGCCGGTGACCGTGGTCGCCGCACCCGCCGCAGCGGCGGCGAACTGAGGACGCAGCCATGGCACGCTTCTTCATCGACCGGCCCATCTTCGCCTGGGTCATCGCCATCGTCATCATGCTCGCCGGCGCGCTGTCCATCCTCAAGCTGCCGGTGTCGCAGTACCCGCCGATCGCCCCGCCGGCCATCGTCATCAACGCCACCTACCCCGGCGCTTCGGCGAAGGCGGTGGAGGATTCGGTCACCCAGGTGATCGAGCAGAAGCTCACCGGGCTGGACGGCCTGCTGTACATCAACTCGGCGAGCGACTCCTACGGGCGCGCTTCGATCACCCTCACCTTCGATGCCGACGTCGATCCGGACATCGCCCAGCTGCAGGTGCAGAACAAGCTCCAGCTCGCGCTGCCGCTGCTGCCGCAGGCCGTGCAGCAGCAGGGCGTGCAGGTGGCCAAGTCGGCGCGCAACTTCCTGATGGTGATCGGCTTCGTGTCCGCCGACGGCACGCAGAGCCAGTTCGACCTGTCCGACTTCGTCGCCTCCACCGTGCAGGACCCGCTGTCGCGGGTGAGCGGGGTGGGCGAGGTGACCGTGTTCGGCTCGCAGTACGCCATGCGCGTCTGGCTGGACCCCGCACGCCTGGTCAACTACCGGCTGACCCCGGCGGACGTACGCGCTGCCATCCTGGCGCAGAACGCGCAGATCTCCGCCGGTCAGCTGGGTGGCACCCCGGCCCTGCCGGGCCAGGGCTTCACCGCCACGATCACTGCGCAGAGCCGTCTGCAGTCGGTGGACGAGTTCGAGCAGATCCTGCTGCGCAGCAGTGCGCAGGGCGGCGAGGTGCGCCTGAGGGATGTGGCGCGCATCGAGATCGGCGCGGAGAACTACGGCACCATCGCGCGCTACAACGGCCAGCCGGCCGCCGGCGTGGGCATCCGCCTGGCCTCCGGCGCGAATGCGCTGGAGACGGCTGCCGCGGTGCGCGCGTCGCTCGCGGACCAGCAGCGCTACTTCCCGCCCGGCGTGGAGGTGGTGATCCCCTACGACACCACGCCCTTCGTCCGGCTGTCGATCCAGTCGGTGGTGCAGACCCTGGTGGAAGCGGTCATCCTGGTGTTCCTGGTGATGTTCCTGTTCCTGCAGAACTTCCGCGCCACGCTGATTCCCACCATCGCCATTCCGGTGGTCCTGCTGGGCACCTTCGGCATCATGGCGGCCTTCGGCTTCTCCATCAACACGCTGACCATGTTCGGCATCGTGCTGGCCATCGGCCTGCTGGTCGATGACGCCATCGTGGTGGTGGAGAACGTCGAGCGGGTGATGAGCGAGGAAGGCCTGCCGCCCAAGGAGGCCACGCGCAGGTCGATGGACCAGATCACCGGTGCGCTGGTCGGCATCGGCCTGGTGCTGTCCGCGGTGTTCGTGCCGATGGCCTTCTTCGGCGGCTCCACCGGGGTGATCTACCGCCAGTTCTCGATCACCATCGTTTCGGCGATGGCGCTCTCGGTGCTGGTGGCGATCATCTTCACCCCGGCGCTGTGCGCCACCATGCTGAAGCCGGTGAACAAGGGGCACGAACCGGGCGAAGGCGGCCTGTTCGGGCGCTTCTTCCACTGGTTCAACAGCAGGTTCGCCAGCGGCACCCGGCGCTACGAATCCGCGGTCGGCGGCATGGTGCGCCGCGGCGGGCGCTTCATGGCGATTTATCTCGCCATCGTGGTGGTGCTCGGCCTGCTCTTCATGCGCATGCCCAGCGCCTACCTGCCGGACGAGGACCAGGGCGTGATGTTCAACCAGGTGATGCTGCCCGCGGGCGCCACCCAGGAGCGCACCCTCGACGTGCTGAAGAAGGTCGAGCAGCACTTCCTGGAGAACGAGAAGGACACCGTGCGTTCCATCTTCACCGTGGCCGGCTTCTCCTTCGGCGGCAGCGGGCAGAACATGGGCATCGGCTTCGTGAACCTGCGCGACTGGAGCGAGCGGCGCGAGCCCGGCATGAAGGTGCAGGACGTGGCGGGCCGCGCGATGGGCGCCTTCGCGCAGATCCGCGAGGCGATGGTGTTCGCCTTCGTGCCGCCGGCGGTGCTCGAACTGGGCACCTCGAGCGGCTTCACCGTGCAGTTGCAGGACCGCTCCGGCCTCGGTCACGAGGCCCTGGTGGCGGCGCGCAACCAGTTCCTCGGCATGGCCATGCAGGACAAGCGCCTGGTCGGCGTGCGTCCCAACGGCCAGGAGGACATGCCCGAGTTCGAGCTGGAGATCGACCACGCCAAGGCCGGCGCGCTGGGCGTGAGCGTGGGCGACATCAACGACACCCTGGCCACCGCCTGGGGCGGCAGCTACATCAACGACTTCATCGACCGCGGGCGCATCAAGAAGGTCTATGTGCAGGCCGACGCCCATGCGCGCATGGCGCCCGAAGACCTCGACAAGTGGTATGTGCGCAACCGCGAAGGGCGCATGGTGCCGTTCTCGGCCTTCACCACGGCGCGCTGGACCTACGGCTCGCCGCGCCTGGAGCGCTTCAACGGCCAGCCTTCGGTCGAGGTGCTGGGCCAGGCCGCGCCCGGGCTGTCGTCCGGCGACGCGATGGCGGCGGTCGAGGAGATCATCGCCCAGCTGCCGCCGGGCATCGGCTATGCGTGGTCGGGCACCTCCTTCGAGGAGCGCCGCTCCGGCGCGCAGGCCCCGGCGCTGTATGCGCTGTCCATCCTGGTGATCTTCCTGTGCCTGGCCGCGCTCTACGAGAGCTGGTCGATCCCCTTCGCGGTGATGCTGGTGGTGCCGCTCGGCGTGCTGGGTGCCATCCTGGCCGCCACCGGACGCGGGCTGCCCAACGACATCTACTTCCAGGTCGGCCTGCTGGCCACCATCGGCCTGTCGTCGAAGAACGCGATCCTCATCGTCGAGTTCGCCAAGGCGCTGATGGCCGAGGGGCGCGACGTGGTCTCCGCCACGCTGGAGGCGGCGCGCATGCGCCTGCGTCCGATCATCATGACCTCGCTGGCCTTCGGCTTCGGCGTGGTGCCGCTGGCCATCGCCACCGGTGCCGGCTCCGGCAGCCAGAACGCCATCGGCACCGGGGTGCTGGGCGGCACCATTGCCGGCACCCTGCTGGGCATCTTCTTCGTGCCGCTGTTCTACGTGGTGATCAAGCGCATCTTCAAGGACAAGCCGGCCGACGCCTTGCCGGCCGCACAAGCCGGGGAGGCCCGTTGATGAACCGCCTGCGTACCCTTGCGCTCGCCCTCGCCGTACTGGGCGCGAGCGCCTGCACCACCCTGGCGCCGGACTACCAGCGCCCCGCTGCGCCGGTCGCCGCCAGCTGGCCGGCGAGCGCCGGCGAGCGTGACGCTGCCGCCGCGGTGGCGGCCGATCTGGCATGGCATGAGTTCTTCGAGGACGAACGCCTGCGCCGCGTCGTCGAACTTGCCCTGGCGCATAACCGCGACCTGCGCGTCGCCGCGCTCAACATCGAGCAGGCGCGCGCGCAGTACCGCATCCAGCGGGCCGAGCAGTTTCCCGCGCTGGGCCTGTCGGCCAGCCAGAACGCGCAACGCGTGCCGGGTGACCTGAACGCCAGCGGCGAATCGATGCTCAGCCGCCAGTACGGCGTCAGCCTGGGCATCGCGAGCTGGGAGCTGGACTTCTTCGGCCGTGTGCGCAGCCTGCGCGATGCGGCGCTCGAGCAGTATCTGGCCAGCGAGGAGGCGCACCGCAGCGCGCGCCTCAGCCTGGTCGCCGAAGTGGGCGGTGCATGGCTGCAGCTGGCCGCCGACAACGAGCGCCTGGAACTGGCGCGCCGCACCCTGGAAACCCGCCGCAAGGGCCTCGAGCTGACCCAGGCGAGCTACGAAGCCGGCGCCGCGTCGGCGCTCGAACTGCGCCAGTCGCAGGGCGAGATGGAGCGTGCGCGGGCCGATGTGGCTGCGTTCGGCGCGCGGGTGGCGCGCGCCACCAACGCCCTTGCATTGCTCGCCGGCCAGCCCCTGCCCGATGCGCTGCTGCCCGTCCGGCTCGACACCACGGTGACCCGTCTGGCCGAACTGCCCGCCGGGCTGCCGGGCGAGGTGCTGGTGCGCCGGCCCGACATCGTCGCCGCCGAGCATCGCCTGCGTGCAGCCAATGCCAACATCGGCGCGGCGCGCGCGACCTTCTTCCCGCGCATCACCCTGACCGCCGCCACCGGTACGGCGAGCGCCGAGCTCGGCGGCCTGTTCGAGAGCGGCTCGCGCGCCTGGAGCTTCATTCCGCAGCTCACCCTGCCGATCTTCGAGGCTGGCCGCCTGGCGGCCAACCTGGATGTCGCCGAGGTGCGCCGCGACATCGCGGTGGCCGAGTACGAACGCAGCATCCAGGGTGCCTTCCGCGAAGTGGCCGACGCGCTCGCCGAGCGCGCCACGCTGGGCGAAGAGGCCGATGCGCGGCAGATGCTGCTGGCCGCCGCGCGCGAAAGCCACCGCCTCTCCGAGGCGCGCTACCGGGCCGGGGTGGACAGCTTCCTGGTGCTGCTCGACGCGCAGCGCACGCTGTACGGTGCCGAGCAGGAACTGATCGCCACCCGCCTGGCCGAGGCCACCAACCGCATCACGGTGTACAAGGTGCTGGGCGGCGGCTGGCAGTGAGGATCCGCGTGCCGGCAGCCACCGGCACGCGGAACGAACACCGCATGCGCCCCTCAAACGCCCCGTGGATACCCTGACCCATGCGCTCTCCGGCGCGTTGCTCGGCCGCGTCATGGCGCGGCCGGGCGGCGCGGCGCGGCCCGACCGCCTGCGGGTGGCCCAGGCGGTACTTGCCGGGACCGCCGCCGCCGCCTTTCCGGACATCGACTTCGTCCTCGGCTACGTCTCCGAGATCGCCTACCTGCGCGGCCATCGCGGCGTCACCCACTCGCTGGTGATGGCGCCGCTGTGGGCGCTGCTGCTGGCCTGGCTGATGGCGCGCATCAGCGCCCTGCAGCCCGGCGCCGCGCGCCCCTGGCGGGCCTTCTACGCGGTGGCGCTGGGCGGTCTGCTGATCCACATCGCGGGCGACTTCATCACCCAGTTCGGCACCATGATGCTGGCGCCCTTCTCGGACTGGCGCTTCGGCCTGGGCACCACCTTCATCATCGATCTCACCTTCTCCGGCATCCTGCTGGCCGGTCTGCTCGCCAGTGCGCTGTGGCGGCGCAGCCGGCTGCCGGCGGCGCTCGCGCTGGCTGCAGTCACCGGCTGGGTGGGCGTCGGCTGGATGGGGCGCGGCGAGGCGATCGATGCCGGGCGGGCCTACGCGGCGGCGCACGGAATCCCCGTCGTGGAGATCGATGCGGCGCCGCGCCCGGCCTCGCCCTTCAACTGGACGGTGGTCCTCTTCGACGGCGCCGACTACCATCTCGCCCACCTCAATACGCGGCGCAGCGAGCCGCTGCAGGCCGGCCCGGACGATCACTTCATCCGGCGCTTCTCCGCGCCCTACCAGCCGGTGCAGCGCGCCGAATGGACGCGCCTGCCGAAGTTCGGCAACGGGTCCGACGCCGCACTCGCGCGCCAGGTGTGGGCAGCCGAGGATTTCGCCTTCTTCCGCTGGTTCGCGATGTTTCCGGTGCTCGATCACGTGCAGCCCGATCCGCTCACCGGTGCCCCTTGCGCGGGTTTCCGCGACCTGCGTTTCGACATTCCGCAACGTGAGCGCCAGCCCTTCCGCTACGGTCTGTGCGCCGCGGCCGGCGACGCGGGCTGGCGCCTCTATGCAATGGCGGGTGCACAGCGTCGCTGGCTGGATGCAGGCGGCGCGCGCGCCGCGGAGTAGAATAAGCAAAATCTGATGGAGCGCGACGCAACCCGTGTCGCGTCCTGACTCGAATCGGGAAGGACATGCGGCGGCGTCTGGCAGCGGTGGGAATACTCGTGCTCGCAATCGCGGGCTTCATGGCGCTCAAGGCCACGCGCCCCGCAGCGCCGCCGGTGGAGGCGCGCGAACGCATCTGGCGGATCGCCGCCGAGGCCGTGCAGCCGCGGGCCGCCCGCCCCACCCTGACCCTGTATGGGCGCATCGAGGCGCCCGACCAGGTGCGCGCCGCCGCGCCGGTGAGTGCCCGCGTGCTCGAACTGCGCGTGCGCGACGGCGACCGCGTGGAGGGCGGCGCGGTGCTGGCGCGCCTCGACCCGCGCGACCTGCAGCCGCGCGTGGCGCAGGCACGGGCCGAAGTGGAGCGCGAACGGGTGCGCGCCCGCAGCGACCGCGCGGCGCTGGAGCAGGAGCGCGCCCTGCTGGCGCTCGCCGAAGCCAAGGTGGCGCGCTTCGAGAAGCTCAAGGAGGCGCGCTTCAGCGCCGAGGCCGCCTACGACCAGGCGCGCGAGGAGCTCGCGCGGGTGCGCGTGTCGCTCGCCCAGCGCGAGCAGGCGGTGGCCGAGCAGCCCGCACGCCTGGCGCAGGCGCAGGCCCGGTTGGCCGAAGCCGAGCGCGACGCACAGCGTGGCGAGGTCCGCGCGCCGTTCGCCGCGCGCATCGGCAAGGTCGAGGTGGCCGCCGGCGATCAGTTGCAGCCCGGGCAGACCCTGTTCGTGCTGTATCCCGCGGGTGCGCTCTACCTGCGTGCCCGTGTGCCTGCCGGATACGCCGAGGAGCTGCGCGCCGCGCTGGCCGCCGGCGAGGTCCTGCAAGCCCATGCCGAGTTCGGTTCGACCCGCCTGAACGCCCGTCTGGAGCGCATTGCCGGTGAGGCGGATGCGCGCGGGGTGGACGTGCTGCTGCGCCTGGCCGACAGCAGCGCGGTGCCGGTGGGGGCCTTCGTCAACGCGGTGCTGGAGCGCCCGTTGGTGGAGGGCGTGCTGAGCCTGCCGTTTACCGCGCTGCACGGTGGCGAGCGCCTCTACCGCGTGGTCGACGGGCGCCTGCAGGGCCTGCGTGTGCAGCGCGTCGGCGAGCGCCGGGAGGGCGACGCGGTGCGCCTGCTGGTGCGTGCGGAGCTGCCGTCCGGGGCCTTGGTGATGACCACCCACCTGCCCAACGCGATCGACGGGCTGGCGGTCGAGGTGGTCGGCGGGACGGTGCCGCTCGCCACCGCAGGCGCGGCGGCGGTACCCGCACGATGAGATCCGGCGTGCTGCCCATGCTGGTGCGCCACCGCGTGGCGGCCAACGTGCTGATGCTGCTCGCCTTCGTGCTCGGGGTGATCGGCGTCACCCGCATGAACGTGCAGTTCTTTCCCAGCTTCGAACTCGACGTGATCAGTGTCCGGGTGGTGTGGAGCGGTGCCTCGGCCGAGGACGTGGAGACCGGCATCAGCGCACCGCTGGAAGAGCGCCTGAAGACCGTCGATGGCCTGAAGCGGCTCACCTCGACCTCGGCCCAGGGCATCGCCAGCATCACCGTGGAGCTGGTCGAGGGGACCGATCCGCTGCTCGCGCTCGATCAGGTGCGCCAGCGCGTGGACGAGTTCCGCAACCTGCCGCGTGATGCCGAAACCCCCCAGGTCAGCCGGGTGTCGCGCTACGAGCCGATCGCCCGCCTGCTGGTGCGCGGGGCCAGCGTCGAGGAATTGCGCCCCTGGGTGCGCCAGTTCGAGCGCGAACTGCTCGCCGCCGGCATCGACCGGGTCACCCTCAGCGGCCTGCCGGAGGAGCGCATCGCCATCGAGATCCCTTCTGCGGCACTGGAAACCCTCGGCCTGTCGCTGGTCGAGGCCGGCGAGCGCATCGCCCAGGTGGCGCGCGACGTGCCGGCCGGGGTGGCGGGCGAGGCCGATGGTGCGCGCGAGATCCGCGGCCTCGAGCAGCGCCGCGACGCGCTGGCCTTTGCCGCCCTGCCGCTGGTCAGCGACCCGCAGGGCGTGGTGCGCCTGGGCGAGGTCGCGGGCATCTCCCGCGAGCCGCGTCCGGGCAGCCTGGCCTTGTCCGAGGCGGGCGATGCGGTGGTCGAGATGCTGCTGCAGCGCGCCGAGAGCGGCCATTCGCTGAAGGCCGCGCGGGTGCTGGAGAACTGGCTGGAGCAGACCCGTCCGACACTGCCGCCCAGCATTCGCCTGGAGCTCTTCGATGCCCAGTGGGAGCTGATCCGCGACCGCATCGAACTGCTGGTGAAGAACGGCCTCTCCGGCCTGCTGCTGGTGGTCGCGGTGCTCTACCTGTTCCTGCCGGCGCGCGTGGCCTTCTGGGTGATGGTGGGCATCCCCACCGCCTTTCTCGCCACCCTGGGGCTGATGCTGGCGTTCGGCGGCAGCATCAACATGATGAGCCTGTTCGCGCTGATCATGGCGCTGGGCATCATCGTGGACGACGCCATCGTGGTCAGCGAGGATGCCGACACCCACCGCCGCATGGGGGAAGGCCCGGAGCAGGCCGCGCTGGGCGGCGCGCGGCGCATGTTCTGGCCGGTGGTGGCGGCTTCGCTGACCACCGTTGCCGCCTTCCTGCCGCTGATGATGGTGGGCGGGGTGATCGGCAACATCCTCGGCGACATCCCCTTCGTGATGGTCATGGTGGTCAGCGCGGCCTTGCTGGAGAGCTTCCTGATCTTGCCCGCGCACCTGAAGAGCGCGCTGTCCGGCGAGGCGGCGCGCAAGACCTCCGCGCTGCGCCGCCGCCTGGATGCCGCCTTCGAGCGTTTCCGCGAACAGCGTTTCCGCCCGCTGGTGGCGCTCGCGCTGGCCTGGCGCGGCACCACGGTGGCGCTCACCCTGGCGCTGATGATCCTCGCCGTCGGCCTGCTCGCCGGCGGGCGCATCGGCTTTACCTTCTTCCCCACGCCGGAAGGCCAGGTGCTGTACGCCAACGCCACCTTCGTTGCCGGCACGCCGCGAACGCACACCGCCGCCTACCTGGAAGAGATGGAGCGTGCCCTGTTCGAGGCCGAGCGCGAACTGGGCGGCGGCCTGGTGCGTACCGCGCTGGCCCGTCTGGGCGGCAGCCTGGGGGCGGCGGGCAGCGGGGCGAGCGGCGATCAGCTGGCCTCGATGATGGTCGAGCTGGTGCCGCCGGACCACCGCGAGGTGCGCAACGAGACCTTCCTCGCCGTCTGGCGCGCGAAGCTCGCCCCGACCACCGGACTGGAAGGCCTGACGCTCACCGCACGCCAGTCCGGTCCGCCCGGGCGCGATCTCACCGTGCGCCTGTCCGGCGACGACGCCGCTGCGCTCAAGCGCGCGGCGCTGGCACTGGCCGAGACCCTGCGCAGCATCCCCGGCGTGACCGACACCGAGGACGACAT
This sequence comes from Thauera sp., assembly GCA_030603925.1. Classification (GTDB taxonomy): domain Bacteria; phylum Pseudomonadota; class Gammaproteobacteria; order Burkholderiales; family Rhodocyclaceae; genus Pseudothauera. The sequence goes on from JAUVWV010000007.1 coordinate 27,875, forward strand.
GCCTTTCGGCCGCGAGCAGCTGATCTACCGCCTGACGCCGGCCGGCGAAGCGCTCGGCTTCACCACCGAGACCCTGGGTCGCCAGCTGCGCGCCGCCTTCGACGGCCATCTGGCCCAGCTGGTGCAGGTGGGGCGCGATGAGCTGGAGGTGCGGGTGCTGCTGCCGCGTGCCGAGCGCACCCGGCTGGATGTGTTCGAGCGCATCGTGATCCGCGCCCCCAACGGCCAGTTCGTGCCGCTCGCCACGGTGGCGAGCTGGGAATCGCGCCAGGGCGTCGAGGCCTTGCGGCATGCCGGTGGGCGGCTGGCGGTGGAGGTGAGCGGTGAAGTCGACACCGCACGCCACAGCGCGGATGCGATCCGTGCCGAGCTGGCGCGTGCCGTGCTGCCCGAGCTTGCGCAGCGCCACGGGGTGGATTTCAGCTTCGAAGGGCGCGCGGCCGACCAGCGCGAGACCATGGAAGACATGAAGACCGGGCTGTTGCTCGGGCTGGCGCTGATCTACCTGGTGCTGGTGTGGTCCTTCGCTTCGTGGAGCTGGCCGCTGGTGGTGATGGCCGCCATTCCGCTGGGGCTCGCCGGGGCGATCTTCGGCCACTGGCTGCTCGGGCTGAACCTCACCATTCTGTCGATGTTCGGCCTGTTCGGTCTGGCCGGCATCGTGGTGAACAACTCCATCATCCTGGTGACCCTGTTCAAGGAGTTGCGCCACAAGGGCGCGGAACTGGACGAGGCCCTGGTCGGCGCGGCCTGCGGACGTCTGCGCGCGGTGCTGCTGACCTCGCTGACCACCATCGGCGGGCTGACCCCGCTGCTGTTCGAGACCTCGCTGCAGGCCCAGTTCCTGATTCCGATGGCGACCTCGATCGCCTTCGGTCTGGGCTTCTCCGCCGTGCTGGTGCTGTTCTTCATCCCCGCGCTGCTTTCGCTGCTGGAGAGCTTTAAGGGGTGGACGGCGCGCCGCCTGTCGGTCGCGGGGGTGGGGTTGCGCTTGCGGTAGGCGCTGGCTTGCCCGCGATGCGGGTTGCTGGGGGTCGCGGGTTCGTGCTGGCCGTGCGAGGTACGC
>JAUVWV010000190.1 GCA_030603925.1 Thauera sp.
AACGCGACGGCGCCTACGGCCGCCTGCAGGTCGAAGCGGTGGACAAGTCCTGGGGGCCCAACTACCTGCGCTTCGGCGGCGGCTTTGCGGCCGATCTCGAAGGCGACGGCGCGGTGGGCCTGTTTGCCGGCCTGTCGCGGCGCTGGATCAACGACTGGGAAGGGCGGCTCAACCTGGACGTGCAGGTGGGGACCACCAACCGGCTGCGTGGCGAACTGTTCCAGCCGCTGGGCTTGAAAAGTTCGTGGTTTCTCGCGCCGGTGGCGCAGGTCGGCAGCCGTACCGTGCCGGTGTACGAGGCGGGGCGCAAGGTGGCGGACTTCCGCGTGCGGGAGGAGACGCTGGGTGTGGACTTGGGCTACGAGCTGGGCGAGTGGGGCGAGCTGCGCGCCGGCTGGCACCGCGGGCGGGAGAAAGGCGAGGTGGTCAGCGGTGCGCCGATCTATCCACGCCAGGAGAGCGACCAGGGCAAGCTGCGCCTCAGTGCGGTGCTCGACCGTCTGGACAGCCCCTTCTTCCCGCGCCGTGGCTACAGCGCGCGCTTGCTGGGGGAATGGCACGACGCGCGCTTCGGCAGCGACCTCGACTACCGCTATGCCGAGTTCGATGGCGCCTGGGTGGGGTCGAGCGGCCCGCACAGCCTGTTGCTGCGCATGGTGGCCGCCGGCAGCCCTGACCGCGAACTGCCCTCGGCCGGGCGCTACACGCTGGGCGGGTTGTTCCGCCTGTCCGGCTACCGCTACGGCGAACTCGCCGCCGACCAGGTCACCCTGGCCAGCGCCTCCTACTACCGCCTGATCAATACGCTGCCGGACGCGCTCGGGCGCGGCGTCTACCTGGGTGGCACGGTGGAGTGGGCCGCGCTGCGCAACTACGCGCTGGACGCCCCGTCGCCCGGCCAGCGCAGTTCGATGGCGCTGTTCCTCGGCGCGGACACCGTGCTGGGTCCGCTCTACGTCGGCGTGGCCTATGCGTCGCGGGTGGGCGAGCCGCGCTACTACCTGCTCTTCGGTCAGCCTTACTGAGCAGCCGCGCGGCGTGTGGCGGTGCGCTCTCTAGCGAAAATCATGAGAGAGGCGTGCCCGCATTGACATTCATCGACCGCGGCGTAAGCTGAAAAATGTCTTCGCATCCCGCATGCGTTCGGGCGGGCATCGCGCGACACCCAGACCGGGCAGAACGATCAAGACGGCCATCATGGCCGCGGCGCAGCACCTGTCCGATTGGAATCTCACCAGGAGGAGAAGGTCGATGTGGAAATCCCTGCACATTGACCCCGCGAAGTGTACCGGCTGCCTGCAGTGCGAAATGGCATGCTCGTACGAACATACCGGGGTCATCAATCCCAGCGTCTCCCGTATCAAGGTTTTCGACTTCGAGCACGAAGGGCGCAAGGTGCCCTATACCTGTACCCAGTGCACCGAAGCCTGGTGCCTGAACGCCTGTCCGGTGGACGCGATCCGCGTCGATCACAGCACCGGCGCCAAGATGGTGTTCGAAGACACCTGCGTGGGCTGCAAGGTATGCACCATCGCCTGCCCCTTCGGCACCATCAACTACAACCAGATGAGCGGCAAGGTGCAGAAGTGCGACCTCTGTGAGGGCGATCCGGCCTGTGCCAAGGCCTGTCCGACCGGCGCCATCACCTATGTGGATGCCGACTGGACCGGGCTGGACAAGATGCGCAGCTGGGCGGCCAAGGCCAACACCGCCACCACCGCGGCCTGATCAGGAGGGGACATCATGGGCTGGAATCGCAAGCTCCTGCGGGTGAACCTCTCGGCAGGCACCTGTACGGAAGAAGCGCTCAACATGCAGTGGGCGCAGGACTACCTTGGCTCGCGCGGCCTGGCGACCAAGTATCTGGTCTCCGAGATCGACCCCAAGGTCGATCCGCTGTCGCCGGACAACAAGATGATCATGGCCACCGGGCCGCTCACCGGCACCATGGCCTCCACCGGCGGCCGCTACACGGTGATCACCAAGGGGCCGCTCACCGGCGCGATCGCCTGTTCGAACTCGGGCGGTTTCTTCGGCGCCGAGATGAAGTTCGCCGGCTGGGACATGATCATCTTCGAAGGCAAGTCGCCCAAGCCGGTGTATCTCTACGTCGAGAACGACAAGGCCGAACTGCGCGATGCCGCCGACCTGTGGGGCAAGAGCTGCTGGGAAACCGAGGAGCAGATCAAGGCGCGCCACCAGGACCCGCTGATCCGCGTGTCCTCGATCGGCCGCGCGGGCGAGAACCAGGTGCTGTTCGCCTGTATCGTCAATGACCTGCATCGTGCTGCCGGGCGTTCCGGCGTGGGCGCGGTGATGGGCTCCAAGAACCTCAAGGCGGTCGCCATCCGCGGCACCAAGGGGGTCGCCGGCATCAAGGACTTCGGCGCCTTCATGCAGGCCACCAATGACGCCAAGAAGGTGCTGGCGGACAACGCGGTCACCGGCCAGGGCCTGCCGAAGTACGGCACCCAGGTGCTGATGAACGTGATCAACGAGATGGGTGCGCTGCCCACCCGCAACCACCGCGACGTGCAGTTCGAGGACGCCGGCAAGATCTCCGCCGAGGCGATGCACGAAAAGCGCGAGAGCGACGGCAAGCGCCACCTGGTGACCAACGCCGCCTGCTTCGGCTGCACTATCGCCTGCGGGCGCATCTCCGAGATCGACAAGGGCCACTTCACCGTCAAGAACAGTCCCAAGTACTGGGGCGCCTCGGGCGGCCTGGAGTACGAAGCGGCCTGGGCGCTGGGCGCGGCCAACGGCGTGGGTGACCTTGAAGCGCTGCAGTACGCCAACCTGATCTGCAACGAACAGGGCATGGACCCGATTTCCTTCGGCGCCACCGTCGGCGCGGCCATGGAGCTCTACGACCTCGGCGTGCTGAGCAAGGAGCAGATCGGCCTGGAAGCGCCCTTCGGTTCGGCCGAGGCGCTCGCCAAGCTGGTCGAGATGACCGCGGGCGGTGAAGGCTTCGGCAAGGAACTGGCCTTGGGCAGCAAGCGCCTGTGCGCCAAGTACGGCCGCCCGGAACTGTCGATGAGCGTGAAGGGGCAGGAATTCCCCGCCTACGACTCGCGCGGCATCCAGGGCATGGGCCTGGCCTACGCCACCTCCAACCGCGGCGCCTGCCACCTGCGCGGCTACACCGTGGCCTCCGAGGTGCTGGGCATTCCGGTGAAGACCGATCCGCTCACCACCGACGGCAAGCCGGAGCTGGTGAAGGCCTTCCAGGACGCCACCGCGGTGTTCGATTCGGCCGGCATCTGCGTGTTCACCAGCTTTGCCTGGACGCTCGCCGACGTGCAGCCGCAACTGGCCGCCGCCTGCGAGGGCGACTGGAGCATGGAGAAGCTCAACGAAGTGGGCGAGCGCATCTGGAACATGGAGCGCCAGTTCAACAACGCGGCCGGTTTCACCGCCAAGGACGACAACCTGCCGCCGCGCCTGACCACCGAACCGGCCAAGAGCGGTCCGGCCAAGGGCCTGGTGAACGGCCTCGACAAGATGCTGCCCAAGTACTACGAGGTGCGCGGCTGGACGCCGGACGGCGTACCCACGCCGGAGACCCTGGCCCGCCTGGGACTGTAAGCCCGGGTGGCCGTGGTGCCGGGCAGCGGACCTCCGCGGTGGAGGTCCTGCTGCCCGGTTGTGCGCCGGTTTGGGGCGAACGGCCGTGATCGATCGCCCGCCCATCGCATCCCCGTATTCGAGGACCATTCCCATGAAGCACGTCATACTCGGCAACGGCCCGGCCGGCGTGGTGGCCGCCGAAACCCTGCGTCAGGCCGATCCGGCGGGCGACATCCTGCTGGTCGGCAACGAGGCCGCGCCGCCGTATTCGCGCATGGCCATCCCCTACCTGCTGGAAGGCGACATCGACGAGTCCGGCACCTACCTGCGCAAGACTGCCGACCATTTCGAACGCCTGCGGGTGCGCCAGTTGTGCGCCCGTGCGGTGGCGCTGGACACCACGAAGCAGACCATCCTGTTCCATGACGGCCACTTCGAACCCTACGACCGCCTGCTGATCGCCACCGGCTCGCATCCGGTGCGCCCGCCGATCCCCGGCATCGACCTGCCCGAAGTGCAGACCTGCTGGACGCTGGAAGATGCGCGCGCCATCGCGCAGCTGGCCCGCCCCGGTTCGCGGGTGCTGCAGTTGGGCGCCGGCTTCATCGGCTGCATCATCATGGAGGCGCTCGCCGCGCGCGGGGTGGCGCTCACCGTGGTCGAGATGGGCGACCGCATGGTGCCGCGCATGATGACCCCCCAGGCCGGCGGCATGATCAAGCGCTGGGTGGAAGGCAAGGGCATCCGCGTGCTGACCTCGGCCGGGGTGGAGCGCGTGGAGCGCGGCCCGGACGCCGCCACCCCGCTGACCGTGGCGCTATCCACCGGCGACCGCCTGCCCTGCGACCTGATGATTGTCGCGGCCGGCGTGGCGCCCAATGTCGCCTTCCTGGAATCCACCCCGGTGCATGTCGCCAAGGGCGTGCTGGTGGACGAGCGCATGCAGACCAGCGTGCCCGGCATCTATGCCGCGGGCGACGTGGCCGAGGCGCCAGATCTCTTTACCGGCGCCCACCTGGTGGCCGCCATCCAGCCCAACGCCGCCGACCAGGCGCGCATCGCGGCGCTCAACCGGGCCGGGCGCGACACCCGCCTGACGGGCGTGCTGGCGGTGAACGTGCTCGATACCCTGGGGCTGATCTCCACCTCCTTCGGCCAGTGGTGGGGCGAGAAGGCGGAGGCCGGCGGCAGCGGCGTGGAGCACGTGGATGAGGCGGGGCAGCGTTACCTCAGCCTGCAGTTCAAGGACGACGTGCTGATCGGCGCCACCGCCATCGGCCTCACCCAGCATGTCGGGGTGCTGCGCGGGCTGATCCAGGGGCGCATCCGCCTGGGCCCCTGGCGCGACCGGCTGCTGAAGAGCCCGCTGCACTTCGTCGATGCCTACGTGGCGCGCACCCAGCCGGTGGCGCTGGCGCGTTGAGGGTGGCACATGGGCCTGGCTGAAACCGGCATGACCATCCGCGTCGCCTTCAAACTCTTCGCCTCGCTCTCCGACCACCTGCCGCCGGGCAGCCGCAACAACCGGGTGGAACTGGAACTGGCGGCCGGCACCACGGTGGGTGAGGTCATCGCCCGCCACCGGGTGCCGGAGAAGAGCGCCCACCTGGTGCTGGTCAACGGCGTCTTCATCCCGCCCGCGGCGCGCATGACGCACCGCTTGCAGGATGGCGACGAACTGGCCTGCTGGCCGCCGATCGCGGGCGGCTGACATTTGACCTTCATCGGTGTGTTTCCCGGCGGGGTGGTGCCGGAACGCTTCGAGCGCCAGGTCAGCGCAAGCCTTGAGGCCTTTGCCCGCGACCTGCGCATGGCCTGGCCGGCCGGGGTGGCCTCCCCGGTGGCCGGGCGCTTCTGCCTGCGCGAGGGCGACACCGCGCTGGAGATCGATGCGCTGCCGGCCGGCGTGCGCCGCCTGGGCCTCTTCGAACTGCCGCAACTCACGCTGCACTACCGCTTCAGCGGCGGCACGGCCGAGGCGCGCGCGGCGCTGCTCACCCGACTGGACCGCGCGATGCAGCGCGGCGGCGGTTGAGTTTCGGCTATCCTTTCCCGATGCCCGGATTTGCTGCCACTATTGCCGACGCCGTTGCGCTGTTTGCCACCTTCGACCGTCATCTGGTCGAGATCGTCGTGCTTTCGCTGCAGGTGTCCGGCGGCGCGGTGCTGCTGGGCACGCTGATCGGCCTGCCCTTCGGCGCCTGTCTGGCGGTGGGGCGCTTTCCGGGCAAGAACGCGCTCACCGTGCTGGTGAGTGCGCTGATGGGCCTGCCCTCGGTGGTGGTCGGCGTGGTGGTGTATCTCGCGCTGTCGCGCTCCGGGCCCTTCGGCGGCTTCGGCCTGCTGTATTCCGCCCCCGCCATGGTGATCGCCCAGACCCTGCTGGTGGTCCCGCTGATGGCCGCGATTGCCCGCCAGGTGGTGGAAGACGCCTGGCTGCGCTATGAGGAGGAACTGCGCGTGCTGCGCTTTTCCTGGTGGCACAGCGTCACCACCTTGCTGCACGACTGCCGCCACGCCCTGCTGGTGGCGGTGCTGGCCGGCCTGGGGCGGGCGATGAGCGAAGTGGGCGCGGTGATGATCGTGGGCGGCAACATCGACGGCGCCACCCGCGTGATGACCACCGCGATCGCCCTGGAAACCAGCAAGGGCGACCTGCCACTGGCGATCGCCCTGGGGCTGGTGCTGGTGGCGGTGATCCTGCTGCTCAACATGCTGGCCTTTGCGCTGCGCGCCTGGGCGGAGCGCCGCTATGGCTGAGCCGGCACTGTTTCCATTGCGAATCCGCGGGCTCAGCGTTCAGCCCGGCGGCAACGGCGGGCGCGCGGTGCTCCACGGGCTGGATCTGGAGCTTGGTGCCGACGGCATCACCGTGGTGCTGGGCCCCAACGGCGCCGGCAAGAGCGTGCTGCTGCGCACCCGGGGCGGGCTGGTGGCGCCGGTTGCCGGCGCCATCGACTGGGGCGGCGGCCCGCCGCCGCAGGGCGGGGTGGCGATGGTCTTCCAGCACCCCATGCTGCTGCGCACCTCGGTGCTGGCCAACGTGGCGGTGGCGCTCAAGCCGCGTGGCGTGCCGCGCGCGCAGCGCGAAGCGGCCGCCCGCGCGGTGCTGGCGCGTGTCGG
>JAUVWV010000401.1 GCA_030603925.1 Thauera sp.
CCTGCTGCAGGGCGGCCCCAAGGCGCAGGCCGCGGCCAAGGCGCTGATCCGCGCGGTGGGCAACCGCCCGGTGTCCGACGCGGTGGTGGAAGACACCGCCCGGCGCATCTCGCAACTGCGCGCTACCCCGGAAGCGGCGGAAGGCCTCACCGCCTTCCTCGACAAGCGCCCGGCGGCCTGGGTGCCGCAGGCCTGAACGGCGCACCGTCCGCCACCGTGAGCCATGGACGCCGACTCCGCATGGACTGCCGCGTTGCGCGAGCTGACCCCGCTGCTGGACTGGAGCGGGCTGCCGCTGGACGTGGCCTCGCTGGCGGTGCTGGCCGCCGGCCTGGGCTGGGCGAGCGGGCTGCGCCTGTATGCGCTGGTGTTCGTGCTCGGTGCGCTGGGACGCTGGGGTGGGGTGCAGCTGCCCGGCGGGCTGGAAGTGCTCGCCAGCCCCTGGGTACTGGGCCTGTCCGGCGTGCTGCTGTTCACCGAGTTCTTCGCCGACAAACTGCCCTGGCTGGATTCGCTGTGGGACGCGCTGCACACCTTCATCCGCATCCCCGCCGGCGCGGCGCTGGCGGCCGGGGTGATGGGCGACCAGGGTGCCGCGTTGCAGGTGGCCGCCGCCCTGCTGGGCGGTTCGCTGGCGGCCGGCACGCACTTCGCCAAGGCCGGCGCGCGTGCGGCGATCAACACCTCGCCGGAGCCGGTGAGCAACGTGCTGACCTCGCTCGGCGAGGACGCGCTGTTCCTCGGCGGGCTGTGGCTGCTGGTCACCAACCCGCTGTGGTTCGCGCTCGGGCTGGCGGTGTTCGTGCTGTTCGCGGGGGCGCTGATCGTGCTGCTGTGGCGCTTTATCAAACGCATTTTCCGGCCGCGTCAGAAGCCGGCAACGACATGACCTGACCAAGGTTGGGGGAGACGCAATGTTTGAAAAAATCCTGATCGCAAACCGCGGTGAAATCGCCTGCCGGGTGATCAAGACCGCCCGCCGCATGGGCATCAAGACGGTGGCGGTTTACTCCGAGGCCGACGCCAATGCGCGCCATGTGCGCCTGGCCGACGAGGCGGTGCTGATCGGCCCGGCGGCGGCGCGCGAGAGCTATCTGGTGATCGAGCGCATCATCGCTGCGGCCAAGGCCACCGGCGCGCAGGCCATCCATCCGGGCTACGGCTTCCTGTCCGAAAACGAGGACTTCTGCCACGCCTGCGACGAGGCCGGTATCGTCTTCATCGGCCCGCCGGTGTCGGCGATCCGCGCCATGGGCTCCAAGTCGGAGGCCAAGAAGCTGATGGAAGCGGCCGGCGTGCCGCTCACCCCGGGCTACCACGGCGACGATCAGGCACCCGCTTACCTGCACCAGCAGGCCGACGCCATCGGCTACCCGGTGCTGATCAAGGCCGCAGCCGGCGGTGGTGGCAAGGGCATGCGGCTGGTGGAGCGTACCGAAGACTTCCTCGACCTGCTGGCCTCCTGCAAGCGCGAGGCGGCCTCGTCCTTTGGCGACGACCATGTGCTGGTGGAGAAGTACATCACCCGCCCGCGCCACATCGAGATCCAGGTGTTTGGCGACACCCACGGCAACGTGGTGTACCTCTTCGAGCGCGACTGCTCGGTGCAGCGCCGCCACCAGAAGGTGCTGGAAGAGGCGCCCGCGCCCGGCATGACGCCCGAGCGCCGCGCGGCGATGGGCAAGGCCGCGGTGGATGCGGCCAAGGCGGTGGGTTACGTCGGCGCCGGCACGGTGGAGTTCATCGCCAACCAGGAC
>JAUVWV010000194.1 GCA_030603925.1 Thauera sp.
ACCGGCGGCTTACTTGCGCAGGCCCAGACGCTCGATCAGGTTGCGATAGCTGTCGGCGTTGGTGCGCTTCAGGTAGTCCAGCAGCTTGCGACGGCGGCTGACCATCTTGAGCAGGCCCCGGCGCGAGCGCTGTTCCTTGGCGTTGGCCTTGAAGTGGCCGGTCAGGCCGTTGATGCGTGCGGTGAGCAGGGCCACCTGGACTTCCGGGAACCGGTATCGCCCTGGGCACGCTGATAATCGGCAACGACTTGCGCCTTGGTAGTGGTATCGAGAGCCATGTGCGTGTTTACTCTTTTATTTCTGTCAATCAGAAGCAGCGAATTATAGCGGACGCTGCGGCGGAAACTCAATGGAAATCATCCTGCTTTGGATGCCTCGCCGGTGGCGATGAGGCGTCTGGGCAACAGGCGGCCCCTTGCATCGACTTCGGCCAGGCCGAGGAAGCGCTCGGCAGCATAGGCGCGCCGCAGCCCGGCAGGCAGTTCGCCGGCGAGCGCGAGCTGGCGGCCCTGCAGCAGATCGGCGCCCGCCGCCGCATCCAGATCGACGCGCGGCAGGTGGGCGACCAGCGCGTCGACCGGTGCGAGCAGCGCATCGCGCCCGCCTCCTTCGGCGGCCTCCAGGCGCGCCAGACTGACGCTGTCGGCGACGTCGAACGGCCCGATGCGGGTCCGCCGCAGTGCCCCCAGGTGCGCACCGCAGCCCAGCGTACGACCGAGATCGATGGCCAGCGTGCGGATGTAGGTGCCCTTGCTGCACGCCACGCGGATGCGGAAGGCCTCCGCCTCGCAGGCCAGCAGTTCCAGCGAGTGAATGCACACCCGGCGCGGCTCGCGCTCGAGCTCGACGCCGGCGCGCGCGTACTCGTAGAGCGGCTTGCCGTCGCGCTTGAGCGCGGAATACATCGGCGGCACCTGCTCGATCTCGCCGGTGAAGCGCTGCAGCGCGGCGCGTACCGCGGCTTCATCGACGGCCACCGGCGCACGGGCGATGACCTGCCCTTCGGCATCGCCGGTATCGGTCTCGCTGCCCAGGCAGACCAGCGCTTCGTAGGTCTTGTCGGCGTCGAGCAGCATCTGCGAGAACTTGGTGGCCTCGCCGAAGGTGAGCGGCAGCAGGCCGGTCGCCATCGGATCCAGGGTGCCGGTGTGCCCTGCCTTCGCGGCATTGAGCAGACGCCGCGCGGTCTGCAGCGCGGCGTTGGAGGTGAGCCCCTGCGGTTTGTCGAGCAGCAGTACGCCATCGACAGGGCGGCGGTTGTGGCGGAATTGCATGAAGGGAGCCGGGTAACGGTCGATGGCAGCGAAACCGGCGGACGCATGCATCGTCGATGCACCCGTCCGCCGGCCGCGTCTCAGTCGTTCTGATCCTTGTCGTGGCGCGCCTCATCCTCGCGCACCACGTCGTCGATCAGCTTGGAGAGTCTGCTGCCCTGCTCCAGCGAGTTGTCGTACTGGAAATGCAGCTCCGGCGTAGTGTGGATGCGCACCCGGCGGCCCAGTTCACGGCGCAGGAAGCCGCTCGCGCGACGCAGGCCGGCGAGGATCTCGTCCAGCCCTTCCGCGCCGCTCATCGAGGTGAAATAAACCTTGGCGTGTGCGTAGTCGGGCGTGATCTCCACGTCGGTCAGCGAGATCATGCCGATGCGCGGGTCCTTCACTTCCAGCCGGATCAGCTCGGCCAGCTCGCGGCGGATCTGCTCCGCCACGCGCTGGCTGCGTGAATACTCCTTGGGCATCGTCAGAGCGTCCGGGCGACTTCGCGGATTTCGAAGATCTCGAGCTGGTCGCCTTCCTGGATGTCGTTGAAGTTCTTCAGCTGCAGGCCGCATTCATAGCCCGACTTGACTTCCTTCACGTCATCCTTGAAGCGCTTGAGCGAATCGAGCTCGCCGGTCCACACCACCACGTGGTTGCGCAGCAGGCGGGCGGACGAGCCGCGCTTGACCATGCCTTCGAGCACATAGCAGCCGGCCACCGAGCCGACCCTGGAGATCGTGAACACCTGGCGGATCTCCACCAGGCCGATGATCTCCTCGCGCTTCTCCGGTGCCAGCATGCCGGACAGTGCCGCCTTCACCTCATCGACTGCGTCGTAGATGATGTTGTAGTAGCGGATATCCACGCCGAAGGTCTCGGCGAGCTTGCGCGCGCCGGCGTCCGCCCGGGTGTTGAAGCCCAGGATGACCGCACCGGAGGCCTGCGCCAGGTTGACGTCGGATTCCGAGATGCCGCCGACCGCAGCGTGGATGACGTTGACCCGCACCTCCTCGGTGGACAGCTTGTTGAGGGCGTGCACCAGCGCTTCCTGCGAGCCCTGCACGTCGGCCTTGACGATCAGCGGCAGGGTCTTCACCTCGCCTTCCGCCATCTGTTCGAGCATGTTCTCGAGCTTCGCCGCCTGCTGCTTGGCGAGCTTCACGTCGCGGTACTTGCCCTGGCGGAACAGGGCGATCTCGCGGGCCTTCTTCTCGTCCACCAGTACGATGGCCTCGTCGCCCGCGCCCGGCACGTCGGACAGGCCGAGGATCTCGACCGGAATCGACGGACCGGCCTCGTCGATCGGCTTGCCGTTCTCGTCGAGCATCGCGCGGATGCGGCCGAAGGTAGCGCCGACCAGCAGTACGTCGCCCTTGCGCAGGGTACCGGACTGCACCAGCAGCGAGGCCACCGGACCGCGCCCCTTGTCGAGACGGGCTTCGATGATCAGGCCCTTCGCCGGGGTGTCGTCCGGCGCGGTCAGTTCCAGCACTTCGGCCTGCAGGAGCACCGCTTCGAGCAGTTCGTCGATGCCCTGGCCGCTCTTCGCCGACACCGGCACGAACATCACGTCGCCGCCGTACTCTTCGGGAATGACGCTCTCGGCGACCAGTTCCTGCTTGACGCGATCGGGACTGGCTTCCGGCTTGTCGATCTTGGTGATCGCCACCACGATGGGGACATTGGCGGCCTTGGCGTGGTGGATGGCCTCGCGGGTCTGCGGCATCACGCCGTCGTCGGCCGCGCACACCAGAATGACGATGTCGGTCGCCTTCGCACCGCGCGCACGCATCGCGGTAAACGCCTCGTGGCCCGGGGTATCGAGGAAGGTGATCATGCCGCGCGCCGTCTCGACGTGGTACGCGCCGATGTGCTGGGTGATGCCGCCGTGTTCGCCCGCGGCCACCTTGGCACGCCGGATGTAGTCGAGCAGCGAGGTCTTGCCGTGGTCGACGTGGCCCATGACGGTCACCACCGGGGCACGCGGCTTGAGTTCGGCGTCCTTCTGCTCGGCATGCTCCTCGAGGAAGGCGTCCGGGTCGTCGAGCTTCGCGGCGAGCGCCTTGTGACCCATCTCCTCGACGATGATCATCGCGGTTTCCTGGTCCAGCACCTGGTTGATGGTGACCATGGTCCCCATCTTCATCAGCGCCTTGATGACCTCGGTGGCCTTGATCGCCATCTTGTGCGCCAGATCGGCCACGGTGATGGTTTCGGGCACGTGCACCTCGCGCACAACCGGCTCGGTCGGCGCCTGGAAGCTGGAACGGTCGTCCTGCTGGTGACGGCCACCATGGCGACCGCCGCCCTTCGCACCCTTCCAGCCTGCACCGCCGCCCACTTCGCCGCGCGTTTTCAGGCCGCCGCGGCGCTTGGCACTGTCGGCCTCGCGTGCGGGACCACCACGCTTGGCGTCCTTGGCCGCCTTGTCCTCGGTCTTGGCGGGGCGATGCAGCGTGCCACTCGGCCCTTTCGCGGCGGGTTTGGCTGCGGCCTGTTCGGTCTTCTGTGCTTCGGCGCGAACACGCGCCTCCTCTTCCTGCTTGCGCGCCTCGGCCGCGGCACGTGCAGCGGCTTCGCGCTCCTGGCGTGCGCGGATGTCGGCGGCCTGGCGTTCCTTCAGCTCGCGGTGACGGCGGGCCTCGGCCTCGCGCGACGCCAGTTCCTCTTCGCTCAGCAGCGAGGTGATGGAGACCGGCGCTGCAGGCGCCTGGGCGACGGGCTCCGGCTGTGCGGCATCGTCCGCCACCGCCGGAGCTTCAGGCTGGGGTTCGGGTTCGGGTTCGGGCTCGGGAACCGGTTCAGGCTGCACGTCCTCGACCACGGGTTCCGGCTCCGGCGCCGCCTCGAGCGCTGCGGACACCGCCTCCACGGCCTCGACCACCGGCGCTTCGGCGATCGGTGCGGCGAGTTCTTCGGCCGACGCGACAGCGCCAGCCTCTTCGGTCTCGGCCTGCAGATCGGCAAGCAGTTCGTCACGCTTCACGAAGGTGCGCTTCTTGCGCACTTCGACCTGCACGGTACGGGCACGGCCGGTCGAGTCGGTGGCACGGATCTCGGTGGTCTGCTTGCGGGTCAGGGTGATCTTGCCTTTCGGCTCGGTATCGCCGTGCGACCGGCGAAGGTATTCAAGCAGCCGGGCCTTGTCCTGTTCGCTCAACAGGTCTTCGGCGCCGGATTTTTCCACACCGGCCTTCTGCAGCTGCTCGAGCAGTACCGCGGCCGGCATTTTCAGTTCGCCGGCAAACTGGGTCACGCTCATCTGTTCCATCAATGCCCTCCCGTCATTCTTCGAACCAATGGGCGCGGGCTGTGGAAATCAGCGCCTTGGCTCTTTCTTCGTCAATCCCGGCAAGCTCGACCAGCTCGTCCACTGCGAGGTCGGCCAGCTCGTCACGGGTACGAATGCCCTGCTGGGCCAGTTCCGCGGCAAGCGACTTGTCCATGCCTTCCAGGCCGAGAAGGTCGTCGGAGACCTTCTCCAGCTGCTCCTCGGTCACGATGGCCTCGGTAAGCAGCACGTTGCGCGCGCGATTGCGCAGCTCGTTCACCGTATCCTCGTCGAAAGCCTCGATCTCGAGCATTTCCGCGAGCGGCACGTAGGCGATTTCCTCGAGCGAGGAGAAACCCTCGTCGATGAGGATGTCGGCCACTTCGTCGTCCACGTCCAGCTTGGTCATGAACAGGCTGCGCAGCCCTTCGCGCTCGCGCTCGGAGCGTTCCGCAGATTCCTCTTCGCTCATCAGGTTGATGGTCCAGCCGGTCAGCTCGGAAGCGAGCTTGACGTTCTGGCCACTGCGCCCGATGGCGATGGCGAGGTTGTTTTCGTCGACCACCACGTCCATGCCGTGGGTCTCCTCGTCGACCACGATGGACACCACCTCGGCCGGCTGCAGCGCGGCAATGACGAATTGCGCCGGATCCTGTGCCCAGACGATGATGTCGATCTGCTCGCCGCCGATCTCGTTGCGCACCGCGGTGACGCGCGAGCCGCGCAGGCCCACGCAGGTGCCGATCGGATCGATACGCGGGTCGTTGGACTTGACCGCGATCTTGGCGCGCAGCCCGGGGTCGCGGGCGCAGGCCTTGATCTCCAGCAGGCCGTCTTCGATCTCCGGCACCTCGAGCTCGAACAGCTTCATGAGGAATTCGGGGGCGGTGCGCGACAGGATCAGCTGCGGGCCGCGGGCGCCGCGGTCGATGCGCAGCAGGAAGGCCTTGACGCGGTCGCCCACGCGCAGGTTCTCCTTCGGGATCATCTGGTCGCGCGGCAGCACCGCTTCCATGCGGCCGACCTCAATGATCGCGTTGCCGCGCTCCATGCGCTTGATCGAACCGGAGACGAGGAATTCCTTGCGCTCAAGGAAGTCGTTGAGCACCTGCTCGCGCTCGGCGTCGCGGATCTTCTGCAGGATCACCTGCTTGGCGGCCTGCGCACCGATGCGACCGAAGTCGATCGGCTCGAGCGGCTCCTCGATGTAGTCGCCGAGCTGGATGTCCGGGTTGATCTCGCGCGCATCGATGATGCCCATCTCGGCCTCATCGTTGGTCACTTCCTCGTCGAGCATCACCACCCAGCGGCGCGCCGACTCGTAGTCGCCGGTGTCGCGATCGATGGTGACGCGCACGTCGGCCTCGTCATGGATGCGCTTCTTGGTCGCGGAAGCGAGCGCCGACTCCAGCGCAGCGAACACGATGTCTTTGGCGACGTTCTTCTCGCGCGCCAGGGCATCCACAAGCAGCAGAATTTCGCGGCTCATTTCCTCAAAACCTCCACATCCGAATGCTCAAAACTTGGGAACAAGACGTGCCTTCTCGATCTCGTCGAAGGGAAGGGCAAGCTCGCCCTTCTCGGTGCGCAGCACTACCGCACCGTCCTTGACGCCGCCCAGCACGCCGATGAAATTTCGTTGATTTCCGACCGGCATCTGCAGCCTCACCTGGGCCTCCTGCCCGGCAAAGCGCTCGAAGTCGGCCAGTTTCTTGAGCGGCCGGTCCAGTCCGGGCGAGGACACCTCCAGGCGGTCGTAATCGACGTTCTCGACCTCGAACACCCGGGTCAGCTGATTGCTGACCGTGGCGCAGTCATCCACCGTGACGCCACGCTCGATATCGATGAACACGCGCAGCAGACGCCCCTTCGGAGACATCTCGAGATCCACCAGCTCGAACCCGAGCCCGCTGACCACCTGCCCGACCAGACCTTCCAGATTCATTTGCCCGCCCACAAATAAAAAATGGGCGAAACGCCCATCCCTGTTGAACTCAACCG
>JAUVWV010000331.1 GCA_030603925.1 Thauera sp.
ATCAGCTTGCGGACCTCGTGCTGGCTCTTGCCGCAGAACGAGCAGTACAGCAGCTTGTCGCCGCCCGCCTTTTTTTCCGTCATGGTCTTCCTCTCTCGATTCTCAGGAGTCGGTACGGCTGGTCAATACCTTGTCCACCAGGCCGTACTCGACAGCCGCGGTCGCGGACATGAAGTTGTCGCGATCGGTGTCCTTCTCGATCTGCTCGATCGACTGGCCGGTGTGCTTGGCCAGCATGTCGTTGAGCCGGCCGCGCAGATAGAGGATCTCGCGCGCGTGGATCTCGATGTCCGAGGCCTGGCCCTGGAAACCGCCCAGCGGCTGGTGGATCATCACGCGCGAGTTGGGCAGGCAGTAACGCTTGCCCTTCTCCCCGGCCGCCAGCAGGAAGGCCCCCATGCTGGCCGCCTGGCCGATGCACAGCGTGCTGACCTGAGACTTGATGAACTGCATGGTGTCGTAGATCGCCATGCCGGCGGTCACCGAACCGCCCGGGGAGTTGATGTAGAAGTGGATGTCCTTGTCCGGGTTCTCGGACTCGAGGAACAGCAACTGGGCAACGATCAGGTTGGCCGTCGCGTCGTTGACCGGGCCGACGAGGAACACCACCCGCTCCTTCAGGAGGCGCGAATAGATGTCGTAGGCGCGTTCGCCGCGCCCGCTCTGTTCGACCACCATCGGCACCAGGCCGAGGCCGACCGGGTCCCAGGTACTGCCGTGCTGTGGTGTTCCGTTGTTCATCGCTCGATCTTCCGCGGTTTAGCCTGCATTGCCCATCAGTTCGTCGAAGGATACCGGCTTGTCGCTGGTCTTGGCTTCAGCCACCGCCCAGGCGACGACGTTGTCCTCGATCACCACCGCCTCGGCCTGCGCCAGGCGCTCCGGCTGGGCGTAGTACCAGCGTACCAGTTCGGCCGGGTCCTCGTAGCTCTGCGCCATCTCTTCCACCAGACCACGGATCTGCTCCGGCTTGGCGTGCAGTTCCTTGGCCTTCACCAGTTCGGCCATGATCAGGCCCAGCTTGACGCGGCGCACGGCCTGGTCCATGAACCAGCTCACGTTCACCGGAATGTCCTTGGCCTTCATGCCGCGGGCTTCCAGATCGCGCTTGGCGTTCTCGGCCAGTTGCTGCGCTTCCGCTTCGACCAGTGCCTTCGGCACGTCGATCGGGTTGGCGCTCAGCAGGGCTTCCATCACCTGTTCCTTCACCTTCGCCTGGATGCGGCGCTTCACTTCACGCTCCAGGTTGGTCTTCACTTCCTCGCGCAGCTTCGCCACGTCGCCGTCGGCCACGCCCATCGCGCGGGCGAAGTCGGCATCGACTTCCGGCAGGCGGGGCGCCTCGACCTTCTTCAGCGTCACCTCGAACTGCACCGTCTGGCCGGCCAGATGGGCAGCGTGGTAGTCCTCCGGGAAGGTCATGTCGAAGGTCTTGCTCTCCCCAAGTTTCAGACCACGCACGGCGTCCTCGAAATCCTTCAGCATCGAACCGGCACCCAGCACGAAGGGGAAGTCCTGCGCCTGACCGCCTTCGAACACCTCGCCGTCCTTGCGGCCGGTGAAGTCGATCGTCACGCGATCGCCATCCTCGGCGGCCTTCTCGGCGGCTTCGAAGGTGGTGCGCTGCTTGCGCAGCACGTCCAGGGTCTTGTCGACTTCGGCTTCGCCCACTTCCAGGGCCGGACGCTCGATCACCTGCGCGGACAGGTCACCCAGGGCCACTTCCGGGTAGACCTCGAACACGGCGGTAAACTCCAGCGCCTCGACACTGCCCTCGCCTTCGGCCAGCTTCGGCTCGATGCGCGGGTAACCAGCAACACGCAAGTTCTGTTCCCGGACCTGTTCGACGAAAGCCTTCTCGACCGCGGCGCCGATCGCTTCGGAGCGCGCTTGGGCACCGTGGGTCTGTTCGACGATCTTCATCGGCACCTTGCCCGGACGGAAGCCCGGCATCTTCACGGTGCGCGCCATGCGCTTCAGGCGGGCGGCCACTTCCTGCTCGACGGCCGCCATCGGCACGGACATGTCGATACGACGCTCGAGCGAGCTTTGCGATTCCTGGTTGGTTTGCATTAAATGATCCCTGAGAAGTCAATGATTGCACCCTTGCCGCTCCTGCCGGGCGGGCTTCGACCGGGCCGGCGGCTGGCCGGGAGTTTGC
Source organism: Thauera sp. (assembly GCA_030603925.1). Lineage (GTDB taxonomy): Bacteria > Pseudomonadota > Gammaproteobacteria > Burkholderiales > Rhodocyclaceae > Pseudothauera. The sequence continues at coordinate 2,162 of JAUVWV010000331.1, forward strand.
GGGTGCGTGTTGCGAACAAATTTCGATTCTAGCACAGCCCCGGGGCCTTCCTTCCAGCGCCCCGGGAGGCGGAAAATGCGTCACGGCAGGATGCAGAAAGCTTTCCGGACACGTGGAACTTGGGGCACCCCCCTCTATCTCACGTGTGACGCATGCACCACCGGGTTGGCGCACATTCCGGCCGCCCGGGGCGGATGTCCAGAAACGGAGGAGAAGCGCCATGAGCATCTTCAACGCGTACCAGACCCGGTTCGAATCGGCTCGTGAAGAGGAGATGTCGATCCAGGAATACCTGGAGCTCTGCAAGCACGACCGCTCGGCCTACGCCACCTCGGCAGAACGCATGCTGATGGCGATCGGCGAGCCGGAACTGGTGGACACCCGGCTCGATCCCCGCCTGTCGCGCATCTTTTCCAACAAGGTGCTGCGTCTCTACCCGGCCTTCCGCGACTTCTACGGCATGGAGGAAGTCATCGAGCACATCGTGTCGTACTTCCGACACGGCGCCCAGGGTCTGGAGGAAAAGAAACAGATCCTCTACCTGCTCGGTCCGGTGGGTGGCGGCAAGTCCTCGCTGGCCGAAAAGCTCAAGAGCCTGATCGAGAAGGTGCCCTTCTACGCCATCAAGGGGTCGCCGGTGCACGAGTCGCCGCTCGGCCTGTTCGACCCGGATGAAGACGGCGCGCTGCTGGAAGACGACTTCGGCATCCCGCGGCGCTACCTCAACACCATCATGAGCCCGTGGGCGGTGAAGCGCCTGCACGAGTACGGCGGCGACATCACCAAGTTCCGCGTGGTCAAGCTGCGCCCCTCGGTGCTGCGCCAGATCGCTGTGGCGAAGACCGAGCCGGGCGACGAGAACAACCAGGACATCTCCTCGCTGGTCGGCAAGATCGACATCCGCAAGCTGGAGCAGTACTCGCAGGACGACCCGG
>JAUVWV010000185.1 GCA_030603925.1 Thauera sp.
CGCCAAGGGCGCGGTGTTCGTCGAGGAACTGGACGAAGTGCCGGCCGGCAATACGGTGATCTTCAGCGCCCACGGCGTGTCGCTGGCGGTGCGCGCCGAGGCGGAGCGCCGCGGCCTGCGCGTGTTCGACGCCACCTGCCCGCTGGTCACCAAGGTGCACATCGAGGTGGCGCGCATGCGCGAGGCCGGCCGCGAGATCATCATGATCGGCCACAAGGGCCACCCGGAAGTCGAAGGCACGATGGGCCAGGTGGGCGACGGCATCCACCTGGTGGAATCGGCCGCAGACGTCGCCGGCCTGCAGGTCGCCAACCCCGCGCAGCTCGCCTACGTCACCCAGACCACGCTGTCGATGGACGACGCCGCGGCCATCGTCACCGCGCTGCGCGAGCGCTTCCCGGCCATCGTCGGCCCGAAGAAGGACGACATCTGCTACGCCACGCAGAACCGCCAGGACGCGGTGAAGATCATGGTGCCGCAGGCCGACGTGGTCTTCGTGGTCGGCTCGAAGAACAGCTCCAACTCCAACCGCCTGCGCGAGGTAGCCGAACTGCGCGGTGTGCCGGCCTATCTGGTCGACAATGCCGACGGCATCGACCCCACCTGGCTGACCGGCAAGCGCCGCATCGGCGTGACCGCTGGCGCCTCGGCCCCGGAAGTGCTGGTCGCGGCGGTGATCGAGCGCCTGAAGCAGCTCGGCGCCACGTCGGTACGCCAGCTCGACGGCGTGCCCGAGAAGGTCACCTTCCCGCTGCCGAAGGAATTGCAGCAGGGCACGTAACCGGCGCAGTTGCCGCAAGAAGAAAGGCCGGGCAATGCCCGGCCTTTTCGCTTGGGTCGGAACCGCATCAGAGATGCGGCTCGATGATCCCGCGGTAGAACTCGTGGAAGTGCTGCATGCCGTCCTCGAACGGAGACTGGTAGGGCCCCACCTCGTTGCGCCCTTCCTTGAGCAGCGCCAGGCGCCCGCGGTCCATGCGTTCGCCGATGTCGTCGTCCTCGATGGCGGTCTCCATGTAGGCGGCCTGCTCGGCTTCGACGAACTCGCGTTCGAACTCGACGATCTCCTCCGGGTAATAGAACTCCACCACGTTGGTCGTCTTGTTGATGTCGGTCGGGATCAGCGTGCTCACCACCAGCACGTGCGGATACCACTCCACCATGATGTTGGGGTAGTAGGTAAGCCACACCGCGCCCTGCGCCGGCTTGTTTTCGCCGTAGTAGTCGAGCACCGCCTTCTGCCACTTCTCATACACCGGCGAGCCGGACTTGGCGAGCGAAGTGATGCCCACGCGCTGCACCGAATACCACTCGCCGAACTGCCAGGTGAGGTCGTCACAGGTGACGAAGTTGCCCAGCCCCGGGTGGTAGGGCACCACGTGGTAATCCTCCAGATAGACCTCGATGAAGGTCTTCCAGTTGTAGTTGCACTCGTGGATCTCGACGTGGTCGAGCTTGTAGCCGGAGAAGTCGAACTCGCCCGCCACCTGCATGCCCGCGAGGTCGGCATTGGCCGAACGCGGCCCCTTGAAAAGCAAGCCGTTCCAGCGCTCCAGCGCGTCGCGCTGGAGGTTCAGGCACGGATTCTCGGGAAAGTGCGGCGCGCCCAGCAGCGACCCCTGCTGGTCATAGGTCCAGCGGTGGATCGGACAGACGATGTTGTCCGCCTTGCCGGCACCCTGCAGCATGATCGCCTGGCGGTGGCGGCAGACGTTGGAGAGCTGGTGCACACCGTCGCCGGTGCGGAACAGGAGCTTGGCATGGTCCAGCCACTCGAGTGAACGGTAGCTGCCGACTTCCGGTACCATCAATTCATGACCGACGTACCCCGGACCTGCATCGAACAGGAGCTTTTGCTCCAGTTCGAAAATCTTCTCGTCGAAATACCAGGAAACCGGCAGTTGCGAAACAGCCGGGGCCAAGCGAGCCTTGGAAGCGATGTCGGACATCCCGAACCTCCCTTTCCGCCAGAAATCCGGAAAAATAAACAGGCTAGTTTAAGCCAGAAGCAGTTTGACCGCCAATAGCGCGATCGGTTATTTTCCTTCCTTTAGGCCGGACGGTATTGAACATGGCAAAAACGGCGCCCGTCCCCCGGAGCTTCGAATCCGCAGTCGGTGAACTCGAAGCCATCGTGCGGGACATGGAAGCGGGCGAACTCTCGCTGGAGAACGCCCTCGACCGCTATCAGAGAGGCGTGGAGCTGCTCAAGTTCTGTCAGAAGACGCTGGAGGACGCCGAAGGGCGCATTCGCCTGCTGGAAGACGGCACGCTGAACGAGTTCGCGGCCGACGAAGGAGCGCGCACGTGAACCACAGGCCCGATTTCGCCCGCTGGATGGCAGACATCCAGCAACGCACCGAAACCGCCCTCGCCGAACTGCTTCCCGCCGCCACACAGGCACCGCAGCGTCTTCACCAGGCCATGCGTTACGCCGCGCTCGGCGGTGGCAAGCGGGTGCGCCCCTTGCTGGCCCACGCCGCGGGCCATCTGGCCGGCGCCGACGCGGCGCGCCTCGACCGGGTGGCGTGCGCGGTGGAGCTGGTGCATGTCTATTCGCTGGTGCATGACGACCTGCCCTGCATGGACGACGACGTCCTGCGCCGCGGCAAGCCGACCGTGCACGTCGAGTACGACGAAGCCACTGCCCTGCTGGTCGGCGATGCGCTGCAGACCCTCGCCTTCCACGTCCTTGCCGAGCAGCCGGTCGCCGACACGGCGGAAACCCAGCTCGCCATGCTCACCCTGCTTGCCACCGCCTCCGGCTCGCGCGGCATGGCGGGCGGACAGGCGATAGACCTCGGCGCCGTGGGGCGCCAGCTCGACCGTGCCGAACTCGAGTTCATGCACATCCACAAGACCGGCGCGCTGATCCGCGCGGCGATCCTGCTGGGCGCGCACGCCGGGGCCGGCCTCAACGAGGACGAGATGGCACGTCTGGACCACTACGGCAAGCAGATCGGCCTGCTGTTCCAGGTGGTCGACGACATCCTCGATACCGAAGCCGACACCGCCACGCTGGGCAAGACGGCGGGCAAGGATGCCGACCAGGGCAAACCCACCTACGTCAGCCTGCTGGGCCTCGGCGAGGCACGCCGCTATGCCGAAGAGCTGCTTGCCGACGCCTGCGACACCCTTGAGCCGCTTGGCGAGCGCGCCACCTACCTGCAGGGGCTGGCTGAGTACATCACCCGCCGGTCGTTCTGAACAACCCTTCTCCGCCCACCATGTCCCCCTATCCGCTACTTGAACGCATCGGCTCACCCGCGGACCTCCGTGCGCTCGACCGCCGGGAGCTCCGCCCGCTGGCGGACGAATTGCGCGCCTTCCTGATCGAATCGGTCTCGAAGACCGGCGGCCACCTGTCTTCCAACCTGGGCACAGTCGAGCTGACGATTGCGCTGCATCACGTCTTCCAGACCCCCGAGGACCGCATCGTTTGGGACGTCGGGCACCAGACCTACGGCCACAAGGTCCTCACCGGGCGACGCGAGGCGATGCACGGCCTGCGCCACTGGGGCGGCATTTCCGGCTTCCCGCGGCGTTGCGAGAGCGAATACGACACCTTCGGCACAGCCCACTCCTCAACCTCGATCTCCGCAGCGCTCGGCATGGCCGTCGCAGCCCGCGACCGCGGCGAGGACCGCCGTGCCATCGCAGTGATCGGCGACGGTGCGATGAGCGCCGGCATGGCCTTCGAGGCGCTCAACAACGCCGGCGACATCAGCGACGCCAACCTGCTGGTGATCCTCAACGACAACGAGATGTCGATCTCGCCGCCGGTGGGTTCGCTGACCAAGATCCTCGCCCGCCTGCTCTCCGGCTCCACCTTCAATGCCGCACGGCGGGCCGGCGAGAAAGTCCTCGGCGTCGCGCCGCCGATGCTGGATTTCGCCCGCCGCGTCGAGGAACACGTGAAGGGGCTGATCACGCCGGGCACGCTGTTCGAGGAATTCGGCTTTCACTACTACGGGCCGATCGACGGCCACGATCTCGACGCCCTGATCCCGACGCTGCAAAACCTGCGCAAGCTCAAGGGGCCGCAGTTTCTGCATGTCGTCACCCGCAAGGGACAGGGTTACAAGCTCGCCGAGGCCGACCCGGTGCTCTATCACGGGGTGTCTAAGTTCGACCACACCGCAGGCATCCAGAACGCCAAGTCCGCCGGCAAGCTCACCTATACCCAGGTGTTCGGCGACTGGCTGTGCGACATGGCCGCCGCGGACCCGCGCATCGTCGGCATCACCCCGGCCATGCGCGAGGGTTCGGGCATGGTCCGCTTCGCGCACGAATACCCGCAACGCTACTACGACGTGGGCATCGCGGAGCAGCACGCGCTGACCTTTGCCGCCGGCCTCGCCTGCGAGGGCCTCAAACCGGTGGTGGCGATCTACTCCACCTTCCTGCAGCGCGCCTACGACCAACTGATCCACGACATCGCCCTGCAGGATCTGCCAGTCGTGCTGGCGATCGATCGCGGCGGTCTGGTCGGTGCGGACGGCGCAACCCATCACGGCGCCTTCGACCTGTCCTTCCTGTGCTGCATTCCGAACATGCTGATCATGGCCCCGGCCGACGAGAACGAGTGCCGCCAGATGCTCTTCACGGCCGTCTGCCATGACGGCCCGAGCGCAGTGCGCTACCCGCGCGGCAGCGGCCCTGGTGTCGCACCGCTCAGCGCCATGCAGGCCCTGCCCCTGGGCAAGGGCGAGATCCGCCGTGAAGGCAGGCGCATCGCACTGCTCGCCTTCGGCAGCATGGTGCCCGTCGCCGAATCCGTCGGCGCGCGGCTTGGCGCCACGGTTGCAAACATGCGCTTCATCAAACCACTCGATGAAGACCTGGTGCGCGACCTCGCCAGCCGCCACGATCTGCTCGTCACCCTCGAGGAGAACGCGGTGGCGGGCGGAGCCGGCGCCGAAGTCTCGCGAGTGCTCGACGAGGTCGACAACCGCCCGCGCCTGCTGCGCCTCGGTCTGCCTGACCGCTTCATCGATCACGGCGACCAGGCCCAGTTGCTGCACTCGGTCGGCCTCGACGAGGCCGGGGTGCTGGCCGCGATTGAGCGGATCTATCCCGTTAATAGTTGAGCGTTTTTGTCGGGAATGCTAGCATCCTTCACTTATTGCACGGCAGCAATCCCGCACTTATCAGAGATCAGCCTATGAAACCCGTAGAGGCGCACGCCATTCCCGATGTTCAGAACAGCGCCGACAGCCGCCAGATCGCGATCAACAAGGTCGGCATCAAGGCGATGCGCCATCCCGTCCGCGTCAGCGACAAGAACGGCGGCGTGCAGCATACCGTTGCCGTGTTCAACATGTACGTGGGCCTGCCGCACAACTTCAAGGGCACCCACATGTCGCGCTTCGTCGAGATTCTCAACGGCAACGAGCGCGAGATCTCGGTCGAGTCCTTCGAGCCGATGCTGCGCGAGATGGTGCGGCGCCTCGAGGCGGAAACCGGCCACATCGAGATGACCTTCCCCTACTTCATCAACAAGTCCGCGCCGATCTCCGGCGTTCGGAGTCTGATGGACTACGAAGTCACCTTCGTCGGCGAGATCCGCGAAGGCGGCCAGTACGAGTTCGACATGAAGGTCGTGGTGCCGGTTACCAGCCTGTGTCCGTGCTCGAAGAAGATCTCCGATTACGGCGCGCACAACCAGCGTTCGCACGTCACCGTTACCGCCACCACCAATGCCCACCTGTGGATCGAGGAACTGGTGCAGATGGTCGAGGGACAGGCATCCTGTGAGCTTTACGGACTGCTCAAACGCCCCGACGAAAAGTTCGTCACCGAACGCGCCTACGACAACCCTAAGTTCGTCGAGGACATGGTGCGCGACGTCGCGGGCCTGCTCAATGCCGAAACGCGTATCGACGCCTACGTGGTGGAATCCGAGAATTTCGAATCCATCCACAACCACTCCGCCTACGCGCTGATCGAGCGCGACAAGCGCCTCACCCGCTGAGTCCGGCGGGCCCGTTGTGCCGCCGCAGCCGCCGAAGGGCGGATTCCGACCCGGTCGCGAATCCGCCCTTTGCGCTACGCGCCGTCCTGAGCCTTGCGCGCCGGCACCAGAATTTCCGCCTGGCCCTCGAGAACGACCTTGCCGGCTACCGTACACACGGTGTCAAAGATCGCCCGCCTTTTCGCCGGCACCAACTCCTTCACCGTGACCCTTGCCACCACCGTATCGCCGCTCTTGACGGGTGCCTTGAACTTCAGGCTCTGCGAGAGATAGATGCATCCGGGCCCGGGCAGCTTCGTGCCGAACACCGTCGAGATGAAGGCTGCGGACAGCATGCCGTGCGCTATGCGCCCACCGAACATCGTGGACGCGGCGAACTCCCCGTCCAGATGCACCGGGTTGGTGTCGCCCGACACCCCCGCAAACAGCAGGATGTCCGCATCGCTCACCGTCCGCCCGTAGGCGGCGCTCATGCCGACCTGCAAGTCCTCGAAGTCAATACCGTAGAACTCAGTGAAATCTCTAGCTTCTGCGCTCATTGTGTGTTTCCCCGCTTCTTGTTGTATCGATCCCGCAGCTCGCATACACGCTTCGCTGCATGGACGGACGCCCTTCCCGGGCGTGCGATGAGCATACCGGAGTAATGCGCAGCTGTCGTTACAGCGCGCGAGCGGATTCACGCCGTACGACCGTTTCGGGCAGGCGGCAGGATCGGCTTTATTTCGGTAGACGGCACAAAGCCGCTGGATCGTTGAGATCGAGCGGCTTTGTATTGTGGGTTAGTCTGACGATGACCTACTTTCGCGAGGGAAGCCTCACTATCATCGGCGCGGTCTCGTTTCACGGTCCTGTTCGGGATGGGAAGGGGTGGTACCGAGACGC
>JAUVWV010000213.1 GCA_030603925.1 Thauera sp.
GCGAATTCATCGACACCGCGCAGGACGGCAACGAGAACAAGCTGCCCGGCAAGATCGCCACCCTGGCCGGTTGCGGCGCGGTGTATTGCCTGGCGGTGGGCGCCTCGGCGGTCAAGCAGCTGCTCGCCGCCGGGGTGCAGCCGGTACGGGTGGAGGAAGGCGCCTGCATCGAGGCGCTGATCGCCGACATCCAGGCCGAACTGGCTTCCGGGCCGGGCGGCTGGCTGGCCAAGGCGGTGCGCAGCAAAGCGCCGGCAGACGGCGCTCGCTTCGACGCCATGGAAGCGGAGGGCTGGCAGGAATGAGCTGCCCGACGCCCCTGCCGCCGATGATCGCGCGCACCGGACGCATCGTGCACATGGACGACGCCTGCCTCACCGTGCGCTTCGAGCGCCAGTCCGCCTGCACTGCCTGCCGCGCCGCCAAGGCCTGCGCCGGCAACACCCCGTCCACCGAACTGGTGGTGGCACGCCCGCCGGGCAGCCACTACCGCTGCGGCGACAGCGTGGAGGTGGGGGTGGCCGAAGACGCCGCACTGCGCGCCACGCTCGCCACCTACCTGGTACCGCTGGCCGGCCTGCTCCTCGCCATGCTGGGCGCCGCCGCCCTTGGGCTGGCCGAAGGCGCCATCGTGCTGGCCAGCCTGGGCGGCCTGGCGGCCGGCTTCCTGGCCCTGCGCCGCATCGCCCGCCGCCCCGCACTTCAACTTCAGCCCGCCCTGCTGGCGGCCCACCCGAACCTTCATCAGGAGATCCATTCATGAGCACCACTGCCATCGTTCCGGAAATCAACGCCGACCTGGCCGGTACCGACTTCATCAAGGAAATGGTGCGCCAGACCCGCGCCGTGGACAGCTACGGCAGCTACGACGGCTGGCCCACCGAGCGCCTGCTCGCGCCCTACATCGTCACCAAGGAGCAGCGCCGCGAGATCCCGGTGATCGGCGACCCGGACGACGTCATCCTGGCGCGCGTCAAGGCCTACCACAACGCCATCGCTGCGCTGATCGAGAAGGAATGCGGGCTGATGGCGGTGCCGCTGATCAACATCACCCACGAAGGCTTCGGCCGCGCGCTGATCACCGTCGGCAAGCTGGTGGTGATGGACCGCACCCTGCGCGACGTGCACCGCTTCGGCTTCGACAGCTATTCGAAGATGAAGGACGACTGCGACAAGCACCTCGCGGTGGCGCTGGAAATCATCGGCAAGTACCCGGACGTCGCCGGCCTTTAAGGAGCACGACCATGACCGAAGAAGAACTCAAGGCGCTCGAAAAGGAAGTCAGGAAACTCAAGCGCATCTCCAGCGAATGGGCCTCGCAACTGCACGACCTGGTGGAAGACCGCCTGCCCGCCGGCTACGAGGACATCCCCGCCATCGCCCAATCCACCTACGACGCCTGCAAGGCATGGGCGGACGCCAACCAGCGCTTCAACGAACTCTCTGCATCCGTAAACAGCTAAGGAACGCATCATGAGCAACATCACCGGCCTCACCCGCGGCGGCGCCAGCTGGGAACCGCAGTTCGTCCTCGAACTCGACCCCAAGAAGTGCATCGGCTGCGGGCGCTGCTACAAGGTCTGTCCGCGCAAGGTGTTCGACCTGGTCGAACGCGAAGAGGACGATCTGGACGACGACAACATGATGGTCATGACCCTGGCCGACGCACTGGACTGTATCGGCTGCGGCGCCTGTGCGCGGGTGTGTCCGAAGGGCTGCCACACCCACGGCGCCGCCCCGGTCGCCGCCTGAGGCGCAGTGCGCGCATGAACGACCTCGCTCTGATCCTGTACCACAAGCAGTCCACCAGCGGCATGGTGCGCTTCGCGCGCTTCGGCAGCACCGTCCTCGCCGCCCGGCTCGCAGCCGGCGACGGCGGGGACGTGCTGCCCCACCCCGGTCCGCTCGCCACCCAGGCCACTGCCCGCCTCGGCCTGCCGGCCGGCGCGGTGCGCGTGGACGGCGAGTTCCACGCCGATCTCCTCGCCCCCGGCGGGACGCTGGACGTACGCCTGGGCGAATTCACCACTATCGACCCGCCTTTCGACGCCGTCGCCGCGGCAGAAGGACGCTTCGTCACCCTCACCGAGATCCGCGGACTCCCCGACACCGAACGCGATGTGCTGCGCCTGGTGTATGAGCATGTGCTGGGGTGAGGCTGAATAGCGGGGCCTGAAGGCCGTAGCCCGGATGAAGCGCAGCGCAATCCGGGAGCGGCGCTCGGCAAACTGGTCTAACATCTCCCCAGCGCAAGGAGATACCCATGACCCGCACCGACATCGCCACCATGCCCGTTGCCGAACGCCTGCAACTCATGGAGGCCCTGTGGGAAAGCCTTGATGAGGATTCGTCGGCGGCCGTTCCAGACTGGCATGCAGAGGTTCTTGCCGAGCGCACCGCCCAGTATGAACAGGGGCAGGAAGAGACGACCGACTGGAAAGAGGCCAAGCGACGCATCCGCAATACGTCTGCCAGCAAGCAGTAATGCCCATAGAATTGCGAGAACCCCGTTAGCAGGTCCCTTCCCCTTCAAGGGGGCGGAGGCGGGGTTTCGCGAAGCACCGCTTCGCGCCGCCGAAGCGGGCCGGCTGTGCAAAGCCGGCCCTCCGGACAGGATGGGGATGGGTTTCCCAACAATCGCCCCCCAATGCACGGCCAAACCACCCCCATAACCAAAGCTTTCGCCCCTCACCTGCGCAAGACCATGACCGAGGCGGAGCGCAAGCTCTGGCAACGCCTCCGTGGCGAACAACTCGGCGTAAAGTTCCGCCGACAGCATCCATTCCAGGGTTATGTCCTTGATTTTGTCTGCCTGGAGCGTGGCCTTGTCGTCGAAGTGGATGGCTCCCAACATGCCGACAACGCACCTCACGATGCGCTGCGGACGGAAGTTCTGATACGTGCCGGGTTTCGCGTGCTGCGCTTCTGGAACAACGAGGTTCTGACGCAGACGGATGCGGTGGTTGAAGCGATCATGGGTGCTTTGAACCCATCCCCATCCTGCCCTTCCCCTTGAAGGGGAAGGAACCTGCTAATCAACGCAGGCGTGCCATAGCGGGCTGCAGAATGCCGCGGCCCACTCCCTCCCCTTCAAGGGGAGGGCCGGGGTGGGGATGGGTTTCCGCCGACGCAGTGAAAGCCGCCGCTCGCCGCAACACCCCGACACGGCACATCGCACGCCCCCCGGGAACTTCCCTCCATTCCCCAGTCGAAGCCCTCGACCCGCCCCCACACCCACGGAGCCCCGCATGAACCCCGAACAGACCCGCGCCCTGCTCACCATCGCCCTGATGGCGGCCTTTGCCGACGGCCACCAGGACGCGCGCGAGCGCGAGCATGTGCGCCGCATCGCCGAATCGCTGTCGCGCGAGGCCGGCGCCGACTTCATCGCCCTTTACCAGGACGTGCTGCTGCGCCGGGTAAAGCTGGAAGACGCCACCGCCGCACTCGATGCGCCCGAACTACGCCAACTCGCCTACGAGACCGCAGTAGGGGTGTGCGACGCCGACGGCCACCACAGCGCGGACGAGACCGCCTTCCTGGAGCGCCTGGCCGCGCTGCTGGGCCTGGACGCAGGGCGCGCGCATGCGCTGGTCGATGAGGCCGACGCGCTGGCCGACGCCCCGGTGAACGGCGCCCTGCCGCCGCTGCCTGCCGACCTGCCGGCACCGCCCGCAGCCGCTGTTCCGGCTGATGCGCCGGGCGCTGCCGCCACCCCCGACCAGGCAGAACTCGACCGCATGATCCTCAATGCCGCTATCCTCAACGGCGCGCTGGAACTGCTGCCGCAATCGCTCGCCTCCTGGGCCATCATCCCGCTGCAGACCCGGCTGGTGTATCGCGTCGGCAAGGCCCACGGCTATGAGCTGGACCGCGGCCACATCACCGACTTCCTCGCCACCATCGGCGTCGGCCTTACCTCGCAGTACGTCGAGCAGTTCGGCCGCAAGCTGGTCGGCGGGCTGCTTGGCAAGGTGCTGGGCAAGACCGGACGCGCCATCGGCAGCGCGGCCACCGGCTCGGCCTTCTCCTTTGCCACCACCTGGGCACTCGGCCAGGTCGCCAAACGCTACTACGGCGGCGGGCGCACGCTGGATTCGGCCAGCCTGAAGCAGATGTTCGCCGGCCTGGCGGACCAGGCGCGCGGCCTGCAGTCGCGCTACCAGCCGCAGATCGCCGAACGCGCGCGCACCCTGGACCTGCAGCAGCTCACCGCCCAACTGCGCGCCTGACGGCGCCGCAGACACCCACGCACCGGCGTCCGCCCCGAGCCCGCCGCAGGGCCGGGGCGGAACGCCGTCCGGGCTGCGCGCCGCCCGGCTCGCATACAATCCCGCCATCACAAGCCGGATGCGGGCACCGCCCGCGCGGAGTCCCGAATGAACCAGTTCCTGCCCGAATGGGCGCAACCCTGGCTGCACGACATCACCACCGGCGTGCAGATCGTGCTGATCCTCGTCGGCGCCTGGCTGCTGCGCACCGTGTTGCGCTACCTCGTCGGCCGCATCGGCGCCCGCCACGGCCTGCCGCCGGAGTTCGCCTTTGCCGTGCGCCGTCTCAGCAGCGTCCTCATCTACGCCACCGTCGTACTGCTGATCCTCGACCGCCTCGGCGTCTCCGCCACCGTGCTGTGGACCGCCTTCACCGGCTTCGCCGCGGTCGGCGCCGTGGCCTTCTTCGCCGCCTGGAGCGTGCTGTCCAACATCTTCTGCAGCCTGCTCATCTTCACCACCCGCCCCTTCCGCCTGCACGACCAGATCGAACTGCTGGAAAGCGGCGACAAGCCCGGCCTCAAGGGCGAAGTCATCGACATCAACCTGATCTACACCACGCTGCGGGAAACCACCGAGGACGGCGCCAACACCGTACTGCAACTGCCGAACAGCCTGTTCTTCCAGCGCGCGACGCGCTGCTGGCGGAGCGCACCGCCGGGCTGAGGCCGGTCACGGCGGCACCACACGCCTGACAGGCGCCGCAAGGCGCTCCAGCACCTGCCCGCGCTCGGCGGACGCCCGGACAGGCTCAGCCTCCGCATCCTTGTCGCAAACCCGACAAGCCCCCGCCCGCGTTCCGCTCCCGACAACGGCAACAAGACAACAACAACGACAAATCAACAACTTACGCCACAAACCCACGTGGCACGCAGCTTGCAGCTTGTCTCCCGACACCCCTTCCCCCAGGAGAGACAAGATCATGATCACCCTGACCCCCACCGCGCTGCAGGCCGTCAGCCGTTTCATCAGCGGTTCCGCCGACCCCGTGGCCGGACTGCGCATCCATGTGCAGGGCGGCGGCTGTTCCGGCCTGCAGTACGGCATGAAGCTGGAGGCCGAGAAGGCCGAGGACGACGTGTCGGTCGAGGTCGACGGCGTCACCATCCTGGTCGATCCGTTCTCCGCGCCGCTGCTCTCCGGCGTGACCGTCGATTACGTCGAGTCGCTCACCGGTTCCGGCTTCAAGTTCGAGAACCCCAATGCCTCGGGCGGCTGCGCCTGTGGGCAGTCCTTCACCGCCTGATCGGGGAGAACGGCCATGTGGGACTACTCCGACACCGTCAAGGAACACTTCTACAACCCGCGCAACGCCGGCCCGCTGCCGGAGGCCAACGCCATCGGCGAGGTCGGCTCGATCTCCTGTGGTGACGCGCTGCGCCTGATGCTGAAGGTGGAGCCGGGTACCGAGAAGATTGTCGATGCAAGCTTCCAGACCTTCGGCTGCGGCTCGGCGATCGCCTCCAGCTCGGCGCTCACCGAGATGATCAAGGGCAAGACCCTGGATGAGGCGCTGGCGGTCAGCAACCAGGACATCGCCGACTTCCTCGGCGGCCTGCCGCCCGAGAAGATGCACTGCTCGGTGATGGGGCGCGAGGCGCTGCAGAGCGCGGTGGCCAACTACCGCGGCGAGGAATGGAAGGACGACC
>JAUVWV010000300.1 GCA_030603925.1 Thauera sp.
ATGCGGGCGAAGCGGGCGGAAAACGGCCCGGTGCTATACTCTGCCGGCCGTTTTTCGGGGGCCGGGGCAGGCGCTATATGACATCAATCTCCACCAACTTGCAAGCCGTGCGCGACCGCATCCGGGCGGCCGCCGAGGCGTGCGGAAGGCGCCCGGCGGAGGTGGAACTGCTCGCCGTAAGCAAGACCTGGCCGGCAGCCGCCGTGCGCGTGGCGGCCGCCGCGGGGCAGCACGCATTCGGCGAGAACTACGTGCAGGAGGGCTGTGCCAAGGCCGAGGCGCTCGCGGAGCTGGGCCTCGAATGGCACTTCATCGGCCCCTTGCAGAGCAACCCGACCCGTCCGGTGGCGCAGCATTTCGACTGGGTGCACAGCATCGACCGGCTGAAGATCGCCGAGCGCCTGTCCGCGCAGCGCGATGTGCATCGTCCGCCGCTCAACGTCTGCATCCAGGTCAACGTGAGCGGCGAGCTGAGCAAGAGCGGGGTGGCGCCGGAAGCGGCGGAAGCGCTCGCGCGCGCGGTGGCCGCGCTGCCGCGCCTGCGCCTGCGGGGCTTGATGTGCATCCCCGAACCCACCGACGATGCTGCGCTGCTGGCGGCGCGCTTCGGCGTGCTGCGGGCGCTGCAGCGCAAGCTGGCCGAAGGCGGGCTGGCGGTGGACACCCTGTCCATGGGCATGTCGCACGATCTCGAGGCCGCAGTGGCCGCCGGGGCGACCCTGGTGCGTGTTGGGACGGCGATTTTCGGCGAGAGGCGTCAGGCTTGAGCGAGCGGAGAGTATCCGGCGTTCAAGCCTCACTCCTCACGAAGCGGTGGCGATCGACATGAGAATCAGCTTTCTTGGCGGCGGCAACATGGCGGCCGCACTGATTGGCGGCCTGGTGGACAAGGGCTATGCGGCCAGCGGCATGCAGGTGGTGGACCTGCAGCAGGACAACCGCGAGCGCCTGGCGACGCGTTTCGGCGTGCGTGCGGTCGACGCGGTGGATGACGCCGTGCTGGCCTGCGACGTGTTGGTGCTGGCGGTGAAACCCCAGCAGATGAAGGGCGCGCTGGCGCCGCTGGCTGGCCGGCTGGGCGGCCAGCTGGTGATCAGCATCGCCGCCGGCCTGCGCCTGGCCGATCTGGTGCGCTGGAGCGGCGGGCATCGCCGCATCGTGCGCTGCATGCCCAACACGCCGGCGCTGATCGGTGCGGGCATCACCGGGCTGTATGCCGAAGCGGCGGTCGATGCGGTGGGACGGGAGTCGGCCGAGCGCATCCTGTCTGCGGTCGGCAGCACCGTGTGGATCGCCGACGAGGCGCAGATGGACGCGGTGACGGCGATCTCCGGCAGCGGACCGGCGTATGTCTTCCACTTCATCGAAGCGCTGCAGGCGGCCGGACAGGGCTTCGGTTTCGACGAAGCCACTGCGCGCAAGCTGGCCATCGATACCGTGCTCGGCGCGGCCCGTCTGGCGGCCGATTCGCCGGAACCGGCAGCGGTGCTGCGCGAGCGCGTCACCTCCAGGGGCGGCACCACCGAAGCGGCGCTCAACAGCCTGGCCGCGGCCGGCTGGCATGATGCGCTGGTGGCGGCGGTGCGCGCCGCCGAAGCGCGCGGGCGCGAGCTGGGCGACCAACTCGGCGGAGCGTGAACATGCTGGGCAATATCCTGCTGCTGGTCCTCAACGTCGCCTTCGGCCTGTTCACCCTGATGCTGCTGGCGCGCTTCTTCCTGCAGTGCTTGCGGGTGTCCTTCCACAACCAGGTCGGCCAGTTCGTGCTCGCCACCACCGACTGGCTGGTGCGCCCGCTGCGCCGCTTCATCCCCGGGCTGTTCGGGCTGGACCTGGCCAGCCTGCTGCCGGCCTGGCTGCTGCAGACCCTGCTGGTGTTCATCGAGTTTTCGCTGCGCGGCGTGCCGCTGGGCGGCAATGCGGCGGCCGTGCTGCTCGGCTTCTGGGGGCTCGGCCTGGTCGAGCTGGTCCGCCTGGCGATCTATCTGGTGTTCGCCGTGGTGCTGATCTCGGCCATCCTCTCCTGGGTCAGCCCGCATGCGCCGGCCGCGCCACTGTTCCACCGCCTCGCCGAGCCTTTTCTGCGTCCGTTCCGGCGGCTCATTCCGCTGGTGGCGAACGTCGATCTGTCGCCGCTGGTGCTGTTGCTGGCACTGCAGATCCTGTTGATGGTGGTGTCCGGTCTGCGCGGCGCCTTCGCCCCGCTGCTGTTCGGCGGCTGATCATGGTCTGGTTGCGCCAGAGCGACGACGGGGTGGTGCTTGTCCTGCACGTGCAGCCCAACGCGCGCCACACCGAGTTCGCCGGTCCGCACGGCGAGGCGATGAAGCTGCGCCTGGCCGCACCGCCGGTGGACGGCAAGGCCAACAGCGCACTGCTGGCCTTTCTCGCGGCCTTCTGCGAGGTCCCGCGTGCCGCGGTGAGCCTGCTGTCGGGCGAATCCTCGCGCGCCAAGCGGGTGCGCATCGACGGCATCGACGACACCGCGCTCACCCGCCTGCGCCGCCTCGGCTGAGGGCGGCACCGCCGACCCACACGGCCGCCGGGCGCCGTGCTAGCCTCCTGAGACCATTAGAAAGAGACCAGGAGGAGACGACATGAGCCATGTGGATCGTTACGCCGATCTGCACGCCGCGCATCGCTGGCAGGTGCCCGAGCGTTTCAATCTGTTCCAGGCCTGTTGTGCCCGCTGGGCGGACGATCCGGCACGCGTCGCGATCCACGCCGAAAACGCCGAAGGGCGCAAGGCGAGCCATACCTACGGCGAGCTCAACAGCGCGGCCGAATGCCTGTCGGCCGGCCTTGCCGCGCTCGGCGTGGCGCGCGGCGAGCGCGTGGCGATCGTGCTGCCGCAGCGCTTCGAGACCGCGGTAGCCTATATGGCGATCGCCCGCCTCGGCGCGGTGGCCACGCCGCTGTCCATCCTGTTCGGCCCCGAGGCACTGGCCTACCGTCTGCAGGACAGCGGCGCGGTGGCGGCGATCTGCGACGCTGCCGCACTGCCCACCCTGCGCGCCCTGCGCACGCAATGCCCCGAACTGCGCCATCTGCTGGTGGTCGATGAGGCGGCGAACGGCACGCTGGAGGTGGGCTGGCGTACGCTGCTCGACGGGGCCGCCCGTCCGCTTCCGCCCGCCGACACCCTGGCCGGCGATCCGGCCGTGCTGATCTACACCAGCGGCACCACCGGCCCACCGAAAGGTGCGTTGATCCCGCATCGTGCGCTGCTCGGCAACCTGCCGGGCTTTGTCGCCAGCCAGAACGGCTTTCCGCGCCAGGGCGACGTGTTCTGGTCGCCGGCCGACTGGGCCTGGACCGGCGGGCTGTGGGATGCGCTGATGCCCACGCTGTACTTCGGCCATCCCATCGTCGCCTGGCGCGGGCGCTTCTCGCCCGACACCGCCTTCCGCCTGATGGCCGAGTATCGGGTGACCAACACCTTCCTCTTCCCCACCGCGCTGAAGGCGATGATGAAGGCCTGGCCGCGCCCGCGCGAGCACTTCGACCTGCGCCTGCGCGCGATCATGAGCGCCGGCGAGGCAGTGGGCGACATGGTGTTCGACTGGTGCCGCGACGCGCTGGGTATCACCGTGAACGAAATGTTCGGGCAGACCGAGATCAACTACATCGTCGGCAATTCCTGCGAGGACTGGCCGGCACGCCCGGGCTCGATGGGGCGCGCCTACCCCGGCCACCAGGTCGCGGTGATCGACGACGCCGGCCACCCGCTGCCGCCGGGCGAACCCGGCGAGGTGGCG
>JAUVWV010000262.1 GCA_030603925.1 Thauera sp.
AACATCTTCTGCAGCAGCGTGCCGGAGGGTTTGACATGCCTGCCGCGAAGCGTAGAATCGGATTCATGACGGCACGTCTCGATGGAGTGCTCGCCCAGCAGGAAAAGCTGTTCTGAGCGGGTGTGCCGACGGTAGATCAATCCCCTGCAGTGTTCGTCGAAGCCGTAGATTCCTTGAACCAATGTCGAGAGACATGGTTGCGGACCTGAGTGCCGCGGTGTGCATGCCCCGATAGGGGAAGCCTGAAGCGGTGGGAATGCGACCACCCTGAACCCTAGGTTCAGGATGCCCGGTGGAGACGGCACAGGCGGGGGGCCAGACAAGAGGACGCGATTTCCGCAAGGAGCGCGTCCTTTTGCCGTCTACGCCGCCTGCCTCAGCTGCCGTCCGGCGGTGGGGCGGAGGGATCGTGCGCGGCCCGGCACGCGCTCAGGCGAATGCCATGTGCGTGTGCGGGCATGGCCTCCAGGCCCGGAAGCCATTCGTGCAGGGGGCGGCAGTGCGCCGCCACGCACAGCGTGTAGCCGGCGGTGTAGGCGGAATGGGCCAGTTCGAGCTGCGCCAGGCGGCGGCCGACCGGATAGCGCCACACGCCGTTCTCCAGGCGGGCGTCGTCCGGTGGTTCCATGCCGGCGCCCGAGCCGCGGATGCGCCCTTCAAGCAGGTGCAGGACGGGCGGCGTATCGGCGGTGCCCGCTTCCACCCGCCAGTCCTCTTCCCAGCGCTGCTTTTCGATCGAGTGCGTCCAGGCCAGGGTGAAGGCGCTGGTGGCGATGTAGGCCGACAGCGCCCCGCTGGCCAGGCACAGGCCGATCATGCGGGCTGGCGTGCGGGGCGGAAGTGCCGCCAGGCCAGCCAGGCATACAGCAGTGCCGCGCCGCCCAGGCCGATCTCGTCGGTAACCGGCAGCGCGGCCACCAGGAACAGCGCGGCGAGGAAGGCCCAGATGCGCAGCGGCCAGCTCACCGGCTGCCACAGGTAGCCGATGGAGGCCACGCCCCACAGGCTGATCGCCACCAGCGCCTTGAAGACGATCCACACCACTGCGGCCACGCTGGGGTCGCCCTGCAGCATCAGCTCGGGCGCATACACCGCCATGTAGGGGATGACGAAGCCGGCGAGCGCCACCCGTACTGCCTGCACGCCGATGCGCATGCCCGAGACGCCGGCGATCGGCGCCGCGGCGAAGGCGGCCAGCGCCACCGGCGGGGTGAGGTCGGCGAGGATGCCGAAATAGAACACGAACATGTGGCTGACGATCAGCGGCACGCCCAGTTCGAGCAGCGCCGGGGCGGCCAGCGAGCTGGTGATGATGTAGTTGGGGATGGTGGGAATGCCCATGCCCAGCAGCAGGCACACCAGCATGGTGAGCATCAGCGAGAGCAGCAGGCTGTCGCGCCCCAGCGAGATGATGGCGTTGGCGAAGGTGGTGGCCGCACCGGTCAGCGTGAGTACGCCGATGATCACCCCCACCAGCGCGCAGGCCACCCCTACCGGCAGGGCGTGGCGCGCACCGTCGGCCAGCGCGTTGGCGGCGATGCGCAGCGTGGCGCGCCCGCCCTGGACCAGGAAGCACAGCACCACCAGTGCGCCGATCACCGCCATGATGGCGGTGATGCCCCACTTGAAGAAGCCGGCGCAGAAGACGCCCAGCGCGATCCAGAAGGCGAAGCGCAGCGCGTTGCCGGACAGGCGCAGCGCCACCGCGGCGCCGAGGATCAGCACCGCGGTGAGCGCCAGGCCGACCATGCCGGAGAACAGCGGGGTGTAGCCGGAGAACAGCAGGCCCACCAGCACGGCGAGCGGCAGCAGCAGGTACCAGTGGCGTTTCACCGCGGCCCATGGGTCGGGGCATTCGTTCTTCGGAATGCCGTGCAGGCCGCAGCGGCCGGCTTCCAGATGCACCATCCAGAACGCGGTGACGAAATACAGGATGGCCGGGATGATCGCCGCCTTGACGATTTCCACGTAGGCCACGCCGATGGTCTCGGCCATGATGAAGGCCACCGCGCCCATCACCGGCGGCATGATCTGCCCGCCCATGCTGGAGGTGGCCTCCACGCCGCCGGCGAACTCGGGGCGGTAGCCGAAGCGCTTCATCAGCGGGATGGTGAATTGCCCGGTGGTCACCACGTTGGCCACCCCCGAGCCGTTGATGGTGCCCATCATGCCGGAGGTGACCACCGACACCTTGGCCGGGCCGCCGCGGGTGTGGCCCACGGTGCCGAGGGCGAAGTCGGTGAACAGCCTGATCATGCCGGCCTGTTCGAGGAAGGCGCCGAACAGGATGAACAGGAAGATGTAGGTGGCGCTGACGTAGGTCGGGATGCCGTAGATGCCTTCGGTGCCGAAGGTGAGGTGTTCGATGAGCTGGTCGTAGGCGTAGCCGCGGTGCGCGAAGTCGCCCGGCAGGTGCTGGCCGAACAGGGCGTAGGCGAAGAAACCGGCGCAGATCAGCGGCAGCGCGGGACCCATGATGCGGCGGGCGGCCTCGAAGACCAGGACGAGGGTGATGGTGCCGACCACGATGTCCGCCTGCGTGGGGTCGCCGGCGCGCACGATCAGGTCGGATTCGAAGATCCAGTGATAGAAGGCCAGGCCGAACGCGCTGAGCCCGACCAGCCAGGCCAGCGGCGCCACCGGGCGGCGCGGCAGCCAGTGCTGCAGCAGGCCGAAGGTCATCAGCAGCATGAAGCCGACGTGGATGGCGCGCACCACCTGGGAAGACAGCGGGTGATAGGCCGCCACTACGATCTGATAGGCGGAAAAGGCGATCGCGATCAGGAACAGGGCGCGGCCCTGCAGGCCCTTGTCCCAGCCGAAGGGGACGACGTGGGCGCCGTGCGAACTGGTCGTCATGGGAGGCAGCTCCGGTGCCGCAGCGTGCGGCGTGCGGCGGTCATGAGTGGGTGCTGGCGCGTGGCCACGGTCATGCGCAGCCCGGATGGAGCAAGGCGGAATCCGGGGCTACGGGACGGGGTGCCGGACTTGATTCCTGGATTCCGCTGCGCTCCATCCAGGCTACGGGGTGGGTGGCCTACTTCAGCAGGCCGGCTTCGCGGTAGTAGCGCTCGGCGCCCGGGTGCAGCGGCAGCGGCAGGCCGTCGGCAGCGCCCTCCGCCTGGATGCCGCGTGCGGCGGCGTGGGCGGCCACCATCTGGTCGAGGTTCTCGAACATCGACTTGGTCATGGCATACACCACGTCGTCGGGTACGCCGGAGTGGGTTACCAGGATGTTGCGGATCGCCGCGGTGGCCACGTCGGCGCTCTGGCCCTGGTAGGTGTTGGCGGGAATCACGCCGGCCTGGTAGGCCGGGTCGCCGATCTTCGCCACCACCTCGGCGGGTACCGGGATCACCACGATGTTCACCGAGTTGGCCAGATCGCGGATGGAGGCCACGCCGAGGCCGGCGGACTGCAGGGTGGCGTCGAGCTGGCGGTTCTTGATCAGCTCCACCGATTCGCCGAAGGGCAGGTATTCCACCTTGCCCAGGTCGGCGTAGCTCATGCCGGCGCCGCGGAAGATGGCGCGGGCGTTGAGTTCGGTGCCGGAGCGCGGCGCGCCCACCGAGACGCGCTTGCCCTTCAGGTCGGCCAGCGTCCTGATGCCGGAATCGGCCGAGGCGACGATCTGGATGTAGTTGGTGTAGATGCCGGCCAGGCCGCGCAGCTTGTCGAGCTTGTTCTTGAAACCGGCTTCCTCGACGCCGTTCCACGCGTCGGACACCGCATCGCCCAGTGCGAAGGCGACTTCACCGCGTCCGGCCTGCAGCAGGTTGAGGTTCTCCGCGCTCGCCTTGGTGGATTGCACGGTGGCGCGCACGTTGGGGATGTTGTCGCCGTAGACCTTGGTCAGCGCGACGCCGAGCGGGTAATACACGCCGCTGGTGCCGCCGGTGAGCACGGTGACGAACTGCTGGGCATGCGCCGCACTGGCGACCAAGAGGCTTGCCGCGGCAAGGCTGAGGGTGCGAATCAACTTCATGGTTTGTCTCCTACCTGGTTGATCAAACTTGTTCTTTTGCCTGGTCTTTCCCGCCGGGTCTTGCGCCCGGTCGCGGCCAGCTTGGGGACTTTGCCCCCGAGGGTCAAGCGTCGCCTATCCGTATTTGCCCGAACCGGCACTCATCCGACCACCCCTGCCGCACGCAGCGCGGCGAGGCGCTGCGCATCCATGCCGTCCAACGCGCCGAGCACCGCCGCGCTGTCCGTGCCCACCGCCGGCGGCGCCTTGCGGTAGGCCGGCGGGGTGGCGGAGAGATGCAGCGGGTTGGCGACCTGCGGAATGCCGTCGATCTCCGTGCGCATGCCGCGATGGACGATCTGCGGATCGGCGAACACGCGCGCCAGATCGTTGATCGGCCCGCCCGGCACACCGGCTTCCTCCAGCGCGGCGACCCATTCGTCGGTGGTCTTCATCACCGTGGTCTGGCGCAGCAGCGGGATCAGCGTGTGGCGGTGGGCGACGCGCGCGGCGTTGGTCGCGAAGCGTTCGTCGACGGCCCACTCCGGCTTGCCGGCAAGCCGACAGAAAGCGGCCCACTGGCGGTCGTTGCCGATGGTCAGCACCATGTCGCCGTCCGCGGTGGGAAAGGCCTGGTAGGGCACGATGTTGGGGTGGGCGTTGCCCATGCGTTGCGGCGCCGTGCCGGAGACCAGGTAGTTCATCGCCTGGTTGGCGAGGCAGGCGACCTGCACGT
>JAUVWV010000309.1 GCA_030603925.1 Thauera sp.
AAACTCGACCGAGCGGATCTGCAGCACCTTGGAGCCCAGGCTGGCCATTTCCAGCATTTCCTCGAAGGTGATGGTGTCGAGCTTGCGCGCTTCCGGGACGATGCGCGGGTCGGTGGTATAGACGCCGTCGACGTCGGTATAGATCTGGCACTCGTCGGCCTTCAGCGCGGCGGCCAGCGCCACGCCGGTGGTGTCGGAACCGCCACGGCCCAGGGTGGTGATGTTGCCGTGCTCGTCCACACCCTGGAAGCCGGCCACCACCACCACGTTGCCCTCTTCCAGGTCACGCCGGATCGGTGCCTCGTCGATGTTCAGGATGCGCGCCTTGGTGTGCGAGGAATCGGTGAGGATGCGCACCTGGCCGCCGGTGTAGCTCTTGGCCTTCTGCCCGATGTCCTTGAGCGCCATGCACAGCAGGCCGATGGTGACCTGCTCGCCGGTGGATACCACCACGTCCAGCTCGCGCGGATCGGGGCTGGCAGCAACCTCCTTGGTGAGCGCGATCAGGCGGTTGGTCTCGCCGCTCATCGCCGATACCACGACGATCACCTGGTGGCCCTGAGCCTGGAACTTCGCCACCCGTTTTGCGACGTTCTTGATGCGCTCCGGGCTGCCGACCGAGGTGCCGCCGTACTTCTGAACTATCAGTGCCATCGTCGTATCCAGTGCCTGTGGATAAAAGGCGCAATTCTAGCGAAAGCGGCGCAACTTTGGCAGCACAACGGCTCAGCCGAGGGGGACGGCGTACCCGGCTGCCGGCTCAGCGGCCGACCAGCGTCAGCGCGTTGCCCTGATGCTTGAGTTCGGTGCGGTTCAGAAAACTCATGCCGAGCAACGCCATCGGCAGATCGTGCTCGAGAATCAGCGCATCGACGTTGCGCAACTCGACCGCGCCCAGACGCACCGTATTGAGCCGGACGTGCCAGGCCCGCGTGCGCCCGGCGGCGGTCTGCGCGGAGGTTTCCTGGCCGCGGCGGAAGTCGATGCCGGCACGCTCGGCGTCGCCCTTGCCGAGCGACACCATGGTTGCGCCGGTATCGACCAGGAAGCGGATCGGCACACCATTCACGCTGCCTTCGCTGATGAAGTGGCCACGCGAATCGGCGTACAGCGTCACCGACAGGGCATCGCCCGAGGTGTCGCGCCACACCGCGCGCTCGCCCAGCCGGATGGTGTCGCGTCGCCCGCCGGCCTCCACTACCGCGCGCTCGCCGTCGAGCGAGACCAGCAGCACCCCTTCCGGCGTGCTGCGGCCGACCGCGACGGTACGCGGCGGGCCGCCATCCACCGACAGGATCGCACGTGATCCGATCAGCCCGACCAGGGCCACCTCGGCGGCGGCGAGCGGCCCCGGCAGCGCGCACAGGGCAAGCAGCGGGGCAAGAACGAAGCGCTTCATGAACTCAGTCTCCAAACGTCCGGAAGGCCTCACCGCTGCGCGCAGCGGCATCGGGCGACAAACCCCGAGCTTACCCCCGACGGGCGCCGCAGGCGAACCGGCACATCCGCCCGCCTAGCACCAGCGGCCTAGCCGGCGGGCGGACGCCCCCCGGCGCCCACCCGCGGTCGAGGGCGGCCGCCCGATCGGCTCCGCGCCCTGCCCAAGCGGCTGAAAACACTACCCGACTTGGGTTTCCAGGGAGTTGTCGTGCAGCGCAACATCCCGTCCAAAGGCCGTCCGACTGTGGTTAACCCTAGTTATGTTCATATCGTGGTTGTATGTTTTCTACATGCTGTTCTATACTGCAGCCATCATACAACTTAAGTTGTATGGAACCATTCACGATCAGTCGTGTCACATAACGCGCCTGACATTACTCGACAGGAAGATGCAATGAAAAACGTTGAAAACATCGATGTTCGCGAGATCCGCCGCAAGCTCGGCATGAACCAGTCGCAGTTCTGGTCCAAGATCGGCGTCACCCAGAGCGGCGGCTCCCGCTACGAGAGCGGGCGCAACATCCCCCGCCCCGTTCAGGCCCTGCTCCGCCTGGTGCATATCGAGCAGATCGACATCAACAAGGTGAAGAAGGAAGACGTCGAAGTCGCCGAGTACCTCAAGTCCAGCAACCCGGACCTGTTCAAGTCGCTCAAGAAGGAAGCGCGCGCCAAGCGCAAGGAGCGTGGCTGATCTGTTCGCCGGCCTTCCCGGCCAGCATGGAACTCAGGGGCTGACCGTCACGGTCAGCCCTTTTTTTCTGATCGCATCGGCGATCGATTCCAGCTCATCGGCCGGCATCGCGCTCACTCGCGGCGCCTCGGGTTGCATGGACGGGCGTGCCACGCCGTACAGCAGCACCCCACGCAAACGCTCCACGCCAGCCTGCTCCAGCACCTCCAGATAGGCGGCCAGCGCCTCCGGGGCCGGGCTCTGCCCGTCCCAGCGGAACATGCAGGTCTGCACCCAGGTCGCGCACAGTTCGGCACAGGCGGCCAGATTGCGTGCGATGCGCCCGGGAGGGAGCTTGACGCCGTTGATCCGCAGCACGTCCTCGCTGCGCCCGCCATCCACCTTGAACCACACCTCGCCGCCGATCTCGCCCATGCGCGCGATGGCCTCGCGTACGCGCCGGCGTCCGAGCAGACTGCCATTGGTGATCAGGCGCAGCGGCACGGCGGGATAGAGGCCGTACTTCACCCGCAGGCGCTGGATCAGCTCGATCACCTCGGGAAAGTCCGCCGCACTGGTCGGCTCGCCGTTGCCGGACAGCGCAATGTCGCGGATCTCGCGCGCACCGGCCGGCGCATGGCGTGCCAGATAGTCGCCATGCACCAGTTCATGCAGGAAGCCGTCGAGTTCGCTCTCCAGCAGCGCAAGGTCGATGGCCGGCGCCGCACCGCGCACCAGTTCCGGCACCTGGCAGTACACGCAGTGCCAGTTGCAGGCATTGTTGGGATTGAGATTGATCCCGACCGACACGCCGCCAGCGCGGCGCGACAGCACCGGATACACGTAGACCATGCCGCCAAGGTCGCGGTCATGGTTGCGGACGGTCAGCTCTACCTTGCTGGAAGTCATTGTGGCGGAAGGAAAAACAGCCAACGATGGGTGGCCCGGCGGTGCTATAATCCGCGCCCTTTACCGTCGAGATTGAACATGCGCATCACCCGCCGACTGGAGTTCGACGCCGGGCACCGGATTCCGGACCACGCCAGCCAGTGCCGGCACCTGCACGGCCACCGCTACGCGATTGAGGTGACGCTCTCAGGCAGCATCATCGACGCGGCCGGCCAGCCGGTCAACGGCATGGTGATGGATTTCGCCGACGTGAAGGCGATCGCCAAGGACCACCTGGTGGACCTGTGGGACCACGCCTTCCTGGTGTATCGCGGCGACACCGTGGTGGTGGACTGCCTGGCGCGCATTCCCGGCCACAAGACCGTGGTGCTCGACGTAATCCCCACCGCCGAGAACCTCGCTCACCTCGCCTTCCGCATCCTCGACCCGCTGTACCGCGACACCTACGGCAACGACCTGCGCCTGGAGCGCGTGCGCCTGTACGAGACGCCCAACTGCTGGGCCGACGCGAGCCGCAGCGGCGACTAGCCCGCATACGCAAGACGCCCCGCCGGTGAACACCGCGCGGGGCGTCTTGCGTCCAGG
>JAUVWV010000314.1 GCA_030603925.1 Thauera sp.
AGGCCGCAATGAGGAAGACCATCGCCGGCGCCAGATAAAGCATGACCGGAAAGTCGCGATAGCGGGAATCGACAAACAGCAACAGGGCGGCGATTGCGGCGGAGAACAGCAGCACACCGTGCAACACCGACAGCAGATCGCGGGCGATGAAAGGACTGCTGCGGGCACGCAGGTTCTGCCATGCGGAGGCTGCGGACACCAGCGGCTGACCATGCCAGCAGGCCAGTACGCCGCAGCTGATACTGCCGAGTACTGCCACCGCGCCCAGTACGGTCCACTCGATCATGTTGCGGTAAGCCAGCATTGCGTGCTCCCAATGCAGGATGGCAACCAGGCCGCAGAGCGCACCGCTGAGGGTCAGCGCAGCCAGCCGTATCGGGCCACCTTGACCACGTGCGGAGAGGCTGGCCAGCAGTAGCGCGATGAGTGCGCCGATGGCGGTGCCAAGTAAGGGTTTCTGCAGGGTTTCGCGTTCGGCCACCGGGCCGGCAAGCGGAAACTTGGGGGCCAGGGTGTGGGCGTCGAGCATGCCCCAGAAACCGCCTACGGTTCCTTCCAGCCGACGTTTCCAGGGTTGGTCGATGGCTTCGATCAGGTTGTAGTCCCAACCCTTATCATGCGCCTGATGGATGAATTCACGAATGTAGCGTGCCTGATTGACGCGCGAAGGCTTGGATTCTTCACGCTGGCGGCCCGCGCTGGGCCAGCCTGTTTCTCCGATCAGAATGCGATGTCCGGCAAACCGTGCGCTGACCTCGGCGTGAATATCGGCGACATGCTCGAGCGCATGGACGATGTCCACCGGTTCGTCCTCCCAGAAGGGCAGGATGTGAACCGTGACGAAGTCGACCGACTCGGCCAGGCCGGCGTTCTGCATCCAGAACTCCCAGACATCGGCGTAGGTCACGGGGACTTCGGTGCGGGCCTGGGCGTAGTCGATCAGCGCCTTCATCTCGTCATAGCTGCGTTCGCGACGCAGCAGGACTTCGTTGCCGACGATCAGCGCACTGACGACGTCCGGGTTTGCGTTGGCGAGGGCGATGGCCCGGTCGAGCTCGATGGCGTTCTTCTTGCGCTCGTGACCGATCCAGGCGCCGACCAATACCTTGATGCCGACCTCGCGTGCCACTTCCGGGACTTGGTCCAGACCTTGGTCTACCGAATAGAGCCGGACGCAGTCAGTGATTTTTGCCAGCGCGGTCAGATCTTCGACGATCTGGCTGCGTTCAATGTAGCCCTGCTCGTTGAACGGCGTCTGGCCGGGACGGTGATAGGGTGCATAAGACACGCATTTGAGCTTCTCGCCACTGCCCAGATGAAGATCGTGCATCTCCACCGGGCGCGTCTGACCAAGAACCCAGGCCAGCAGGGCGGTCAGCCCCAGCAGGTGGGTGAGCAGCAGGGTAATCCAGAGTGTGCGGCGGTTGACAGGGGCAAGGTGCATGGTTGGGCGGCAGAGGGTTACGCGCAGGTTGCAGGTGCAAAAAAGCCACGCCCGGAGGCGTGGCTTCGTGTCGAAGCGTGCGGATTCTACCGCGTATGCGGGCTCAGTCTGCGTAATCGCTCATGGGCACGCAGGCGCAGAACAGGTTGCGATCGCCATGGACATCGTCGATGCGGTTTACGCTCGGCCAGAACTTGTTGTCCGCCACCCAAGGTAGCGGGAACACCGCTTGCTCGCGGGTGTAGGGACGATCCCAGTCGCCCATGATGTCGGCCTGAGTATGCGGAGCATGCTTGAGCGGGTTGGCGTCGGCGCTCCATTCGCCTTGCTCGATGCGGGAGATCTCGTTACGGATGGAGATCATTGCGTCGATGAAGCGGTCCAGTTCGGCCAGATCCTCGGATTCGGTGGGCTCGACCATGATCGTGCCGGGCACCGGGAAGGACATTGTCGGCGCGTGGAAGCCGTAGTCCATCAGGCGCTTGGCAATGTCCACCTCACTGATGCCGGTGGCGGCCTTGATCGTGCGGATGTCGAGGATGCACTCGTGCGCCACGCGACCTTGCGTGCCGGTGTACAGCACCGGGTAGTGCTGACCGAGGCGGGCAGCCAGGTAATTGGCGTTGAGGATGGCGACCTCGGTGGCGCGCTTCAGGCCGCTGCCGCCCATCATCGCGATGTACATCCACGAGATCGGCAGGATGCTGGCCGAGCCGAAGGGGGCTGCCGACACGGCGCCCTGTCCCTTGTTCGGCCGCTGCTCGTCACCGGTGGGGCTGACGACATGATCCGCCATGAAGGGGGCGAGGTGGGCGGCCAGGCCGATCGGTCCCATGCCCGGTCCGCCGCCGCCGTGCGGAATGCAGAAAGTCTTGTGCAGGTTCATGTGCGACACGTCGGCGCCGATGGTGGCCGGCGAGGTGAGGCCGACCTGGGCGTTGAGGTTGGCGCCGTCCATGTACACCTGGCCGCCGTGGGCGTGCACCGCGGCGCAGATTTCGCGGATGTTCTCCTCGAACACGCCATGCGTGGACGGGTAGGTGATCATCAGCGCGGCGAGGCGCTCGCCATGCTGCGCGGCCTTGGCCTTGAGGTCGTCGAGGTCGACGTTGCCGATGTCGTCGCAGTTGACCGCCACCACTTCCATGCCGCACATCTGTGCGGTGGCCGGGTTGGTGCCGTGGGCGGACTTGGGGATCAGGCACACCGTGCGCTGGGCTTCGCCGCGTGCGGCGTGGTAGCGCAGGATGGCCACCAGGCCGGCGTATTCGCCCTGCGCGCCGGAGTTGGGCTGCATGCAGATGGCGTCGAAGCCGGTGACCGCCTTGAGGTAGTCGGCCAGCCCGTCGATCATCTCGAGGTAGCCCTGGGCCTGTTCGCGCGGCGCGAAGGGGTGCAGGTTGGCGAACGCCGGCCAGGTTACCGGGATCATCTCGCTGGTGGCGTTGAGCTTCATGGTGCAGCTGCCCAGCGAGATCATCGAATGGTCGAGAGCGAGATCGCGGTTCTGCAGCTTCTTGAGGTAGCGCAGCATCTCGTGCTCGGTGTGGTGGGTGTTGAACACCGGGTGGGCGAGCACCGCGTCGCCGCGCAGCAGCCCGGCGGGCAGGGCGCCGCCTGCGGCGACCACGGCGGCATCCAGCGCGGCGAGCTCGCTGCTGGCGCCGAAGATCGCCAGCAGGGCGGCGACGTCATGCGCGGTGGTGGTTTCGTCCATTGCCACGCCGACCGTCTCGCCGGAGGCCTGGCGCAGGTTGAAGCCGGCCGCTTCCGCGGCGGCCAGCAACTGCGCGGTGCGCGCGCCGGTATGCACCAGCACGGTGTCGAAGAACTGCCCGGTGAGCACCTTGCTGCCGGCCTGGCGCAGGCCTTCGGCGAAGATCGCCGCCAGGCGGTGGATGCGCGCAGCGATGGTCTTCAGGCCCTGCGGGCCGTGATAGACCGCGTAGAAGCCGGCCATGTTGGCCAGCAGCACCTGCGAGGTGCAGATGTTGGAGTTGGCCTTCTCGCGGC
>JAUVWV010000324.1 GCA_030603925.1 Thauera sp.
CGCCGCTTTCATTTCCGTCGTCCTCGTCGTATCGTCCGCAGGTCGCTGCGGACATGCGTCTGCGCCCGGCCCGGGCGCAAAGAGTGCAATATTAGCCCCCCTGCCGCAGCGCGGCAATTTGCCCGGCTGCCGGCGCACGCGCGCGCGCCGCGCGGCACCTCCTACCGTCACCGCTGAACCGGCCATGAAGCTGCATACCGACTCCCCTTCCAGCACCAACATCGTCACCGGCTACGGCGCCGACCACGTCCTGATCAACAAACTGCGCCACGACGGCAACCTGCTCGTCACCCCCGAGCGCATCGAGTCCGGCTGGGCACCGGGTGGCTTCGACGCACTCACCGCGGACGACTTTGCTGCAGTGCGGGATCTGGGCGCCCAGGTGGTCATCGTCGGCACCGGCGCGCGCCAGCGCTTTCCCGCGCCAGCCCTGCTGCGCCCGCTGATCGAGGCCGGCATCGGCTTCGAAATCATGGACCTGCCCGCCGCCTGCCGCACCTACAACATCCTCGCCGGCGAGGGCCGCAAGGTGGTCGCCGCGCTGCTCTTCGACCCCGCAGCGTGAGGCCGCGCGGCGCACGATGCGGCGAACAGTCACAGCGCCGCGATTGTCAGCGCCCGCCGTCCTCCGCTACGCTGCAGGCATTCGATCCCTGCGGAGGCCCCGATGAATCTTCCCGCCCGTCTTCCTGAACTCACCCTGCCGGCCACCGGCGGCACGCCGGTCGCCCTCGGCGCGCTGACGGGTGCAAAGGCCGTCATCTACTTCTACCCCAAGGACAACACCCCGGGCTGCACCAACGAAACCAAGGATTTCGGCGCGCTGCACGGCGAATTCGCCGCAGCCGGCTGCAAGGTGTTCGGCGTCAGCCGCGACAGCCTGAAGTCGCATGAAAACTTCAAGGCCAAGCTCGAACTGCCCTTCGAGCTGCTCTCCGATGCCGACGAGGCGCTGTGCGACGCCTTCGGCGTGATCAAGATGAAGAACATGTACGGCAAACAGGTACGCGGCATCGAGCGCTCCACCTTCGTGTTCGCCGCCGACGGCACCCTGGCGCGCGAATGGCGCGGCGTCAAGGTGCCCGGCCACGCCGAGGAAGTGCTCGAATTCGTCCGCAGCCTGTAACCGACCAACCCGCCCAGCGAGCCGCCCGATGACCCAGCGAGCCCCCCGCAGCACCCATTCCAAGACCGCCGCCAAGCTGTTCGTCCTCGACACCAACGTGCTGATGCACGACCCCACCAGCCTGTTCCGCTTCGAAGAGCACGACATCTATGTGCCGATCATGACGCTGGAGGAACTCGACGCCAACAAGAAGGGCATGAGCGAAGTGGCGCGCAACGCGCGCCAGGCCAGCCGCACCATGGACGACATCGTCACCTCCTCGCCCGACGGCATGGAGGAAGGCATCCCGCTGGACGGCCCCTCGCACGGCCTGGCCAGCGGAAAACTGTTCCTGCAGACCGAGGCGATCAAGGTCGAACTGCCCGAGGCCCTGCCGACCGCCAAGGGCGACAACCAGATCCTTGCGGTGGTCATGCATCTGGTGGAGCGCAACCCAAAACGCGCGGTGATCCTGGTGTCGAAGGACATCAACATGCGCATCAAGGCCCGCGCGCTGGGCCTGGCGGCACAGGATTACTTCAACGACAAGGTGCTGGAGGATACCGACCTCCTGTACACCGGCACCCGTGAGCTGCCCGCCGACTTCTGGGACACTCACGCCAAGGGCATGGAATCGTGGAAGGAGGAAGGCCACACCTGGTATCGCGTCAGCGGCCCGCTGGCGGCCGAGCTGCTGACCAACGAGTTCGTCTTCCAGGACGGCGCGCAGCCGCTGGAAGCCTGGGTGGCGGAGAAGACCGGGCGTACCGCGGTGCTGCAGACCCTCACCGACTACACCCACCAGAAGAACAATGTGTGGGGCATCACCGCGCGCAACCGCGAACAGAACTTCGCGCTGAACCTGCTGATGAACCCGGAGGTGGACTTCGTCACCCTGCTCGGCCAGGCCGGTACCGGCAAGACCCTGCTCACCCTTGCCGCCGGGCTCACCCAGGTGCTGGAAAGCAAGCGCTACTCCGAGATCATCATGACCCGGGTCACCGTGCCGGTGGGCGAGGACATCGGCTTCCTGCCGGGCACCGAGGAGGAGAAGATGGCGCCCTGGATGGGCGCGCTGGAGGACAACCTCGACGTGCTCAACGGCACCACCGGCGAAGGCGGCGAATGGGGGCGTGCCGCCACCCGCGACCTGATCCGCAGCCGCATCAAGATCAAGAGCCTGAACTTCATGCGCGGACGCACCTTCATCAACAAGTACCTGATCATCGACGAGGCGCAGAACCTCACGCCCAAGCAGATGAAGACCCTGATCACCCGCGCCGGCCCCGGCACCAAGGTGGTCTGCCTGGGCAACATCGCGCAGATCGACACGCCCTACCTCACCGAGGGCAGCTCCGGCCTGACCTTCGCGGTGGACCGCTTCAAGGGCTGGGCGCATTCCGGCCACATCACCCTGCAGCGCGGCGAGCGCTCCCGCCTGGCGGATCACGCGGCCGAGGTGCTGTAAGGGGAGTCCTGCCCGCCCGGAGCGCTTGTCTTCAGGCGGGCAGGTCGCCGGAATCCAGGTAGTCGAGACCGTCGAGGATCATCAACCCGATCACCACCCAGGTGGCGAAGTCGGTGACGTTGCGCGGCGAGGTTTCCGGCTCGTAGGCGTGGCCGTCGCCGAACAGCACGTAGCGCGGCATGAACAGCAGCCGGCGCCGCCCCGGGTCGATCTGGCTGGCGCGCGCCGGGTGCATGCGCACTTCCAGACGCAGCAGCGGATCGGCGAGCGCCTCGTAGCGCTCGAGATAGCCGCGCATGATTTCTTCCAGCGCGAGGTCCGCGTAGTCGCGCGCCTGCGCCCACACGCCGCGCTCGCGCACCGAGCGGGTAAAGGCCGCCGCCCCCAGGCCGGCCACGCCGAGCAGGCGCTCGGGGGGCAGGTCGACCAGGGTCTCGGTGCGTCCGCGCACCGTGTCCAGTTCATCGAGCAGGCGGGCGATCACCGCGCCCGGGCGGTCGGCACCGAGTGCAATCGCGCACAAGCGCGGAATCAGGTGGATGGCGGCACGCGCGCCATGGGTCTCCAGCACGCGGGCGAGGATGCGGTGGTAGGCCGGCGGGCTGGCGCGATGGTGGCGCAGGGCCACGGCCGCCACGTCCTTCTCCACCCGATGCACCGCAGCGCCCCAGAAGCCTTCGACCACCGCCTGCGTCTCGATCA
>JAUVWV010000392.1 GCA_030603925.1 Thauera sp.
CGGCAAGCGGGGTGAACTTGTTGAACAGCGGCGCGATGAAGGTCGGCCAGATCAGCATCGCCAGCAGGTTCACCGCCAGCCAGAAGGCCCACACCCACAGCCACCAGCGCTCGCCCATCGCCCCCATCAGCCACAGCACCGCGGCCAGCACCGGCACGCCGATGAGCACGGCGAGCAGCGCCTCACGCGCGGTATCGGCGGCATACAGTGCCGGGGTCATGCGGTTGAAGCCGAAGCGCTTCTCGATGCCGAAGGTGCGCGCCAGCGCGAAGGGCAGGTCGATCAGCCAGCTCAGCACAGCCAGCGAGGCGAGCAGCGCGATGCCGTGGCCCAGGCTGCCCGGGGTGAGCAGCGGGCGCCAGGCGTCGAGCACCGCCTGCACGCCGCCGCCCAGCGTGAGGGCGAGCACGAAGGCGGTCGATACCGCCAGTTCCAGCAGACCGAGGCGCATGCGCGCAGCGGTGTAGTCGGCCGCCTTGCGGTGCGAGGCCAGGCTGATCGCTTCGGCGAAGGCCGCCGGGACGTGTTCGCGGTGTGCCTGCACGTGGCGCATCTGGCGCCGCATCAGCGCGGCCTTGAGCAGCGTGCCGCCAAGCAGGAAAGCAACGAACAGGGCGGCGAAGGAAGTGGCGTAGGCCTCGGGTGTCATCGACGGAAATCGGGGGAGGGAAGGCGGAGGCGTGGTGCAATCTGTGACACAATCGGCGCCTCGATTGTTTCGTTATGGCCGAAGGATTATGGCACAGGATCAGAACCACCTCATCTGGCTGGACATGGAGATGACCGGGCTGGAGCCCGACCGTGACCGCATCATTGAAATCGCCATCGTCATCACCGACGGGCAGCTCAACGTGGTGGCGGAAGCCCCGGTGATTGCGGTGCACCAGCCCGACGCGGTGCTCGACGGCATGGACGAGTGGAACCGCAACACGCACGGCAAGTCGGGCCTCACCGCGCGGGTGAAGGCGTCCACGGTGGGCGAGGGCGAGGCCGAACAGCAGATGCTGGCCTTCCTCAAGGACTGGGTGCCCGCGCGCACCTCGCCGATGTGCGGCAACTCGGTGTGTCAGGACCGCCGCTTCATGGCGCGCTACATGCCACAGCTGGAAGCCTGGTTCCACTACCGCAACCTCGACGTATCGACCCTGAAGGAGCTCGCCAAGCGCTGGCGGCCGGAGGTGTACAAGGGTGTCGACAAGAAGGGCAAGCACGAGGCGCTGGCCGACATCCACGAATCGATCG
Organism: Thauera sp.; assembly: GCA_030603925.1. Lineage (GTDB taxonomy): Bacteria > Pseudomonadota > Gammaproteobacteria > Burkholderiales > Rhodocyclaceae > Pseudothauera. Next base: position 1,243 of record JAUVWV010000392.1, read on the forward strand.
CCGAACTGCGCCACTACCGCGACAACTTCCTGCGCCTGTCGTGAGCGCGGGCGGCCAGCGTGCCTGAGCGCCTGCGCGTGCTGGCCGTGCGTGCAGCCGCCTGGTTGCGCGCGCGCAGGCGGCGCCTGCTGGTCATCGGCGCGGTGATCCTGTTCTTCTACCTGCTGGGCTACTTCACCCCGCGCGTCAGTACGCCCGGGATGTGCCTGATCTACGGCTGAGGCGCCGCGCCGGCCTGCGTCTGTAGCGCGGCCAGGGCCTGCTGCAGGCCGAGGGTGGCGCCGTCGCGGCTGTCGTCGTCACTGTCGGCCATGCGGCGGGCCATCTCCTTGCCCAGTTCGACGCCGTACTGGTCGAAACTGTTGATGCCCCAGATCCAGCCCTGCACGAAGACCTTGTGCTCGTAGAGCGCGAGCAGGGCACCCAGCGCACGCGCATCGAGTGCCGGCAGCAGGAGCGTGGTGCTCGGCTGGTTGCCCGGAATCTCCAGGTGGGGCGCCAGGCGCGCCACCTCGTTCTCGTCGGCGCCGCGGGCGCGCAGTGCGGCCCGCGCCTGTGCCAGGCTGCGCCCGTGGGTCAGCGCGGCGGCCTGGGCCAGGGCATTGCTGGCGAGTGCCTGTCGGCGCGGGTCGTCGCCACCGCCGACG
>JAUVWV010000375.1 GCA_030603925.1 Thauera sp.
AGCGTGCGGGCGACGGTCTTCAGCACCTCGTCGCCGCGCGCATGGCCGTAGCGGTCGTTGTACTGCTTGAAGTAGTCGATGTCGATCAGGGCCAGCGAAAAGGCCTGGCCGCTGCGCTTGCAGCGTCCGACCTCCTGAGCGAGAGCCTGGTCGAAGGTCCGCCGGTTGGGAATCTCGGTCAGGCCGTCGCGCCCGGCGAGCGTTTCGAGCAGCTTGCGCTGGCGCACGAAACGCAGCAGGTTGGACACCCGCGCCCGCACGATGGAAGGGCTGAACGGCTTGCCGATGTAGTCGACCGCGCCGAGGGTGAGGCCATGCTCCTCATCGACCACCGAACTCAGCGCGGTGATGAACATCACCGGAATGTCCTTGGTGGCATCGTTGGCCTTGATGCGGCGCAGCACCTCGTAACCGTCCATCTCCGGCATCATCACGTCGAGCAGGATGAGGTCGATCTCGGCGTCGATGCTCAGGCGTTCGAGCGCCTGTTCGCCGCTCTTGGCCAGGATGACCTGATTCTCATCCTTGAGCACGGCTGCGAGTACCGTGCGGTTGACGCGTTCGTCGTCGACGATGAGGACGCGCTGCTTGTTGGCGTTCGTCATGTCACTGCCTTGTTTTCCAGGTTGGCGAGAAGGTCCTGCACCAGGGTGCCGGCGGTCTTGAATTCGACGTCTTCGATATGCGTGACGATGAGCTCGAGCTCATCCTGCCAGCCTGCGTATGCAGGGGTGTTCTGCAGGGTGGCGATGAAGTCCTCGGCCTCCGAATCACCGGCCTCCAGCAGGCTTAGCAGGTGCCGGAGCCGTTCGCCCAGGCTGGCGCGCACGGCGTTCGAGGCGGCAGCCTTGTCCGGCGCGGCCTTCGCGGACCCTTCCGGGGCGGTTGCGAAATAGGCCTGCAGGGGCAGGCAGAACGCATCCAGTTCCCCGGCGAATTCGTCCAGGCAGGCATCGACGTCCGGGGTGGCCGCGCGCAGCGCCTGCTCCAGCCGGCTTGCCGTGGCGGCCAGCGACTTGGCCCCCAGGGTGGAGGCCGCGCCCTTGGTCGAGTGGGCCGTCATTTCGGCCGCTTTCAGCTCATGCTCGGCCAGCGCATTGCGAATGGCGCGCGCGGCGCCGGCGCTGTCGAAGCAGAACTCGCACAGCAGCTTGAGGAAGAGGCTCTCACTGCCGCCCGCGCGCTGCAGCCCGAAGCCGCGGTCGAAACCGGGAATCTCCGGCAGAGCCGGGACCTTGCCGTCTTCGGCCGCGGCGGCGGCGCCGCGCAGGCCCTCGGTCGAACGCTGGCCCGGCCTGATCCAGCGCAGCAGGACGTCGCGCAGCCGGTTGAGGTCGATCGGCTTGGTCAGGTGGTCGAACATCCCCGCTTCCAGGCTCTTCTCGTAGTCGCCGGCCATTGCGTGGGCGGTCATGGCGACGATGGGCAGCCGCGAGAAGGCCGCTTCCGCACGGATGCGCCGGGTCGCTTCGAAGCCGTCCATCTCCGGCATCTGGATGTCCATCAGCACCAGGTCATAGCGGCCGGTGCAGGCCATGGCCGCCCCTTCGCGGCCGTTGCCGGCCACGTCGACCCGCATGCCGAGCTGCTCCAGGAACTCGGTGGCGACCTGCTGGTTGATCGAGTTGTCCTCGACCAGCAGGATGCGCGCGCCGCGTATTTCCGCCAGCGACCTGCCGGCCTGGAGCATGTTGTCGCCGTCGCCGGTGCTGCGCGCGGGGGGCGTAAACCCGAAGGTGTCGAGGATGGTGTCGTAGAGCAGCGATTCGCCGACCGGCTTGACCAGGAAGCCGTCGAGCCCGGCGTGGGCCGCCTCCTGCATGACCTCTTCGCGCCCGAAGGCGGTGACCATGAGGATGGCCGGGATGAAGTCGAGGTGCAGGTTGTTCTTGATGCGGCGGGTCGTCTCGATGCCGTCCAGGCCGGGCATCTTCCAGTCCATCAGCACCAGCCCGTAAGGTTCGAGCCGGTCGCGCCGCCGTGCCTCGATCATCTCCAGCGCCGCCTCGCCGGAATCGGCGGTATCGACGAGGAAGGATTTCCTGATCAGCATGTGGCGCAGGATTTCCCGCGAGGTGGCGTTGTCGTCCACCACCAGGACCCACTTGCCGCGCAGCTCGGCGGGGGCGCTCGGCGCTTCTTCGGCCGGCGCCATGACGCGCTCGAAGCCGACGTCGAACCAGAAGGTGGTGCCCACGCCCGGGCGGCTCTCGACGTCGAGCGTGCCGCCCATCAGTTCGACCAGTTGGCGGGCAATGACCAGGCCCA
>JAUVWV010000270.1 GCA_030603925.1 Thauera sp.
CGGCAGGCTTGAGCGAGGTCAGCACCATCCAGATGAACGGCATCAGGAAGACCAGGGCCACGGCCATCAGGACCACATGGCGAAGGATCCGAAAGGAAGGAGAAGGAGGTTTCATGCGTAGTGCGTCCGGCGCTCCAGCGCGGCGTGCTGGATCTGGGTCAAGAGGAAGATGCCGGCGATGAAGACGACCGTCATGGCGCTGGCGTAGCCCATGCGGAAGAAGCTGAAACCCTCGGTGTAGATCGTGTGGAGCAGCACCTCGGTGGCCTTGTTCGGCCCGCCCTTGGTGAGCACGTGAACGGTGTCGAAGACTTGCAGGGCGCGGATGGCGCAGACAGTGATGACGAACAAGGTGGTAGGGCCCAGCAACGGCCAGGTGACGAAGCGGAATCGATCGAAGGGGCGCTCGATGCCGTCGAGTTCCGCCGCATCGCGCACGTCGCGGGGGATTCCTTGCAGCCCGGCCAGGAAGAACACCAGGGCAAGCCCCGACATCTGCCAGATGCCGATCGCGGCGAGCGAGTACAGCGCGAGGTGGCGGTCGTTGAGCCAGTTCTGGGGTGCGACGCCGACCTGCTGGAGCAGGTGATTGACGAGCCCGGCGCTCGGATGCAGCAGGAACTCCCACACGACCGCCATTGCGATCAGCGTCGATGCGACCGGCATGAAAAAGGCTGTGCGGTAGAAGCCGCGTCCCGATCGATCGGATTCGATCAACAAGGCGAGGCTCAGGCCCAGCGTGATCGATCCCCCGGTGACCAGGACGAGGTAGACAAGGGTGTTGGCCACAGACTTGCGGAACACCGCGTCCGACCAGAGTTCGGCGTAGTTCTGCAGGCCGACCCAGTTCAGGGTGGTGGCGCCGAACTGCCAATCGGTCAGCGACATCAGAAATACGGCAAGGACGGGTATGAACAGCAGAAGCGTCGCAAGAAGGCCCGCGGGCGCGAGAAGTGAAACGGTGGAAAGAGGATGGGCGCGCATGCTCGGCTTTCAGGCCACTCGCTTCAGGGTGTCGCATCGACCGATCGACATGCGCTGGCCGCCGGCGTCGAAGACATGCAGGGCTTCCCACGGGACCGTGACCTCGAACTCGGCCCCTGCGTGCGCTGCCGTGCCAGCCGGGAGGCAGACGATGCAGGCTTCCCCCTGGCTCGGCAGGGTCAGCGTGGCCATCAATTCGGCACCCGCGTATTCCACATGGCCAACCACGCCGCGCACGGTGAGGCCCGGCGCCTTTGCCAAGGTGACAGCCTGCGGCCGGAAGGCGACACGGCAGGGCCCGCCGTTCCCCGCGGTATCTGCGATGCGTTGCGCCAGGCAATGGATCTCGCCATTGGCGAGGATGTCGCCCGGCACGACGTTGATCCGCGGTGCGCCGACGAATCGAGCCACCTCGAGGCTTTGTGGCCGCATGTACAGATCTTCGGGTGGCGCCACCTGAAGGATGCGGCCTTCGCGCATGACCGCCACACGGTCCGACATGGACATGGCTTCGTGCTGATCGTGCGTGACGTAGATGAACGTCACGCCCAACTGGTCGTGAAGCTGCCGGATCTCGGCACGCAGCGCATGGCGAAGGTTGGCGTCCAGATTAGAAAGGGGCTCGTCGAACAGGAACACGGAGGGGTGGCGAACCATCGCGCGCGCCAGGGCGACGCGTTGGCGCTGGCCGCCCGACAGGTGCGCCGGCTTACGATCGAGTAACCCGTCGATGGCGAGTCGCCGGGCCACTTCATGTGCGCTGGCATGGATGTCGGCGAGCCGGCGGCGCACCCCGGGGGATACCAGGCGTGCCCCCGGCAGGCGACCCCAGAACCCCAGGCCGCGCATCACCAGCGGCATCGAGATGTTCTCGCGCACGGTCATGTGCGGGTACAGCGCATAGGACTGGAACACCATCGCGCAGTCCCGTGCGCTGGGTGACAGGGCGAGCAGGTCGCGGTCTCCCATGCGGATCGTGCCGGTGTCGGGCGTGTCCAGGCCGGCGATCAGCTTCAGCAAGGTGGACTTGCCGCAACCGGACGCGCCCAGCAGGGTGAGGAATTCGCCGTCGCGCACTGTCAGGTCGAGTTCCTGAAGAACGGCAGCGTTGCCGAAGCGTTTGGTCAGGCAGGAAATCTGGATGTCAGACATGGTCGTTCGTCTCCGCCGTTGACTGAGTCGATGTCCGGGCGGCCATCCAGCTGTGAAACTCTGCGTAGCCCGAAAACGCCACGTCGAGCGGGCGCTGCGCAGCCACGTCGGCCTGCAAGCGGGGCATCAGCTGCGCGACGTTCACGCCGACCGCGTTCACCTTGACGTTGGGGTTGGCCGCCATGAACTCCTGCAGCAGCTTGCGGGTGCCATCGGCGCCCAGGCCCGCGGTGGCCAGGTTGTAGTTGTAGAAGGTGATGGTCACCGGCTTGTCCACGGTCGCCGGGACGGGGCCTGCGCGGCCGGGCAGCGACACGGTGGCGGCCAGGGCGGCCGCGCCAAGAAGGAAAGTCTTTCTGATCATGATGATGCCTTTGGAAAGAAGGGGAGCAGGGAAACGCTCAAGCGCGTTGGGCCATCTGCGTCTCGTTGGCGGTTTCGCCGTCGACGCGGGCGCGTTCGAAGCGGGTGTGGAAGTCGACCAGGTCGAACTCGACGTCGTCGAGTGCCCGGAACTCGGCCTCCGACATTTCGGGATGCTCGTGGCCGTACCAAGCGGCGTACTGGGGCAGATCGGACGCGTAGGCCTTGAAGTAGGTCGAGTAGGCCCGCAGGCGCAGGCGCGGCCGTTGCGCGTCGAGATCGAACTCCATCAGGCGCAGCCAGCCGTCGCCGATGCCGTCGATCACTGTGGCGTCGGGGAAAGTGCCGCGAAGCGACTGCTTGCGGCCCTGGTAGTCGCTGAGGAACTGGAACACCTGGTTGCCGTGCTGGTTCGGGTCGACGCGGTGGCGCACGCCATGGAAATGGCCGTTCAGCACCGCCAGGATCTGGTCATGGCGGGAAATCAGGCTGTCCCAGAGCCGGTCGGGGGTGTGGCGCTCGGGGTCCAGGCGGGACAGGTCCAGGCATTCCGCGGCTTGGCGCTCACCCCGGGGATTGAGGAACTCGTGGATGGACACGATGGTCGGCACCCCGGGAAAGGCCTGCAGAACCGACTCGGCCCAGTCGACCACCTCGCCGTCGGGCGACATCTCCAGGCCCAGGTGCAGGAAGCGGTGGGTGCCGCCGGTGAAGATCTGGGCGCTGTTGGCGCCCTGCCGGAACGAGGAAACATACCAGGGCTGGTTCTTGAAGAAAGGCGTCTGGGCGCCGAAGTTGCGCGTCCAGTTCTCCAGCGAGCCGCAATGGATGCTGCCCACGCTGGCCAGGTCCAGGCGGTGCAAGTCGATCGCGCCGGGCTGCGGGGGGTAGTCGGCGTCGGCCCACATGTGATCGTGGTCATGGTTGCCCGGGACCACGGAGAAGGGCAACTGGCCGGCGAGGATCTCGTAGGCCGTCCTGACGGCGGGGATCTCGATGTTCAGCACCTGCTCCGGCGCAGGCGCCACGTGGTCTGCGAGCAAGGGGCTGACGATGGACCGGTGGCCGCGCCGCGCATGAGCTGCGTCCACGTCCGCGCTCATCTGGTGCTGCCACATGTCGCCCAGCGCGGTGGCGAAAGCGATCTCACCGCCATTGCCCACCGCGTTGCGGGCGATGAAGTGCATCATGTCCCAGAGCAGCTCGCGCGCGTTGAACGGGAAGCCCGCCGCGCGCTGGTTGCGGTAGCTCACATAGTTCTGCGTGTCGGGCACGACGGCGACGGTGAAGCGGGAATGGGAACGGGCGGACTCTTGCATGGCGGCACCTTTGACAGAAAGGGCGAAACCGACCCCACGCCGGCACTTCGCACTGTGTTTAGAACGTATGTACAGTAAGGTCACCCCATGACGGATTGATGACTTGTAATGGTTTTATGGGCCAATTCATGGCAAGTTGAATGGGTACTTTGGATAGAATTGGAACGGATGTACTGTCCAAGGGGCAGCGAACAAACGAAAATAGGAGACGTCAGGTGTTCACGGAGATGCCGACCGCGGCCCATGCCGACCGGCTGACGGAAGCCGCCTTCGAACTGGCCTGCGAGCAGGGATTCGCCGAGCTGAGCGCGCGGTCCCTGGCCGCCCGGACCGGGGGCAGCCCGTCCGCGATCAACTACCATTTCGGCGGCCGCGAGCAGCTGCTGCTCGCCGTCCACGCGGAGCTGGGCCGCAGGATGGAGGCCGCACGCGCCGACGCGCTGGCGCGCTGCCTCGAGCAGATGCCCGCCTGGGTGGAGCTGCCCGATATGGTCGCCGCCCTGCTGCAGATGCGGCTGGGCGAGCAGCGCAAGATCCTGGCCCTGCGGGACGAACTGGAGCTCGAGGTGAGCACGGGGCGCGAACCGCAGCTGCGGCCAGCGGCCGAGCAGGAGGTCGCGCAGGAGCGGCAGTTCTGGTGCGGGCTCGCGCGCCAGTTCGACGCCGGCCCCGTGGCGGCAG
>JAUVWV010000247.1 GCA_030603925.1 Thauera sp.
CAGACGGGAGATCTCGCGGTAGGCGGGCAACCTGGCCTGCAGCGCGGCATCCAGGTCGACCTCGAACACCACCGGCGCGGGACCGATGTCGTAGCGCTGTACCCACACCGGATGCAGTTCGCCGATGATGCCGATGCGACGCCCGTCGAGCAGGACGCTTGCCGCCCGGCCCGGATGCAGCGCCGGATGGGACAGGCGCTCGAAGCTCAGCACGGCCGGTGCAAAGAGGGCTTCGAGGTCGCCCTTCACGTCGTAGAAATCGACGTGGCGTGCGGGCGCCCCCCACTGCTCGCGCTGGACCGCCCCCGCAGCGAGGACCGCGACGCGCAGCGGCTGATGGAAGCCGGCCACCGGCTCGCCGTCTGCCTTGCGCTCGAAGCAGCGACCGATCTCGAACACCCGCACGCGATCCTGCTGGCGGTTGCGGTTGGTCACCACGTTGGCCGCCAGCCCGGGAATCAGGCTGGAGCGCATCACGCTCATCTGGCTGGCGATCGGGTTCGCCAGACGGATGGCATCTGGATTGGCGCAGAAATCGCGCTCCCAGGCCTCCTCGACGAAGGAGAAGTTCACCACTTCCTGGTAGTCACGCGCGGCAATCAGGTGACGTACGTCCCACGCCGAACGAGCGGACTCGCTGCGCTCCAGCATCATCAGCGCAGCCTGCGGCGGCACGGCCGGGATATTGTCGTAGCCATGCAGGCGGGCGATCTCCTCGACCAGATCCTCTTCGATCTCGATATCGAAGCGGAACGAAGGCGGCGTGACGAGAAACACGTCGCCTTCGCGCTGCACGGCCAGATGCACGCGTTCGAGCAGCGCGGCGATGGCCTCGTCGGCCAGTTCGATGCCGAGCAGGCGACGCACGCGCGCCGGGCGCAGGCGCACCGCCGGACGCGCCGGCAGATGCTGGGGCGCAACGGCCTCCTCCACGGGACCGGCCTCGCCACCACAGATCTCGAGGATCAGGCGGGTGGCGCGCTCGATGGCACGAAGCGCCAGGTCGAAATCGACACCACGCTCGAAGCGGTGCGAGGCATCCGAGGAGAAGCCGTAGCTGCGCGCCCGCCCGGCGATGGCTTCGGGTGCAAAGAAGGCACTTTCCAGGAAGACTTCGGTGGTTTCCAGGGTGATCCCGCTGTCCTCGCCGCCCATGATCCCTGCGAGCGCCAGCGCACGCGCCTCGTCGGCGATCAGCAGGGTGTCCGCCCCCGGCGTGACGGTCTGCTCGTTGAGCAGCAGCACCTGCTCGCCGGCGCGCGGATAGCGCACGTGGATGCTGCCCGAGAGACGGGTGTTGTCGAAGGCGTGCAGCGGCTGGCCAAGTTCCAGCATGACGTAGTTGGTCACGTCCACCAGCGCGCTGATCGCGCGCACGCCGCTGTGCTGCAGACGCTGCTTCATCCAGTCCGGCGTGGCGGCCCTGGCGTCCACGCCGCGGATCACCCGGCCGCAGTAGCGCGGGCAGGCCTGCGGCGCATCCAGCACGATGGTGCGCCGCGCATCGATGGTCGGCACCACGGCCTCCACCGCGGGCAGCGCCAGCGGCTCGCCGGTCAGCGCGGCGACCTCGCGCGCCACGCCGGCCAGGTTCAGGCAGTCCGAGCGGTTCGGCGTGAGCTTGATGGTATAGCGGATGTCATCGAGCGCGAGCGCGCTGCGGATATCCTGCCCCACGGCGAGATCCGCCGGCAGTTCGAGCAGCCCGCCGTGATCGTCCGAGAGCCCCAGCTCGCGCGCCGAACACAGCATGCCGAAGGACTCCACACCGCGCAGCTTGGCCGCCTTGATGGTGAACTCGCCCGGCAGCACCGCACCCACCGTGGCACATGGCACCAGCATGCCGGCTGCGGCATTCGGCGCGCCGCAGACGATCTGCAGCAGCTCGCCCGTGCCGGCATCCACCTTGCAGACCTTGAGCTTGTCGGCGTTGGGGTGCTTCTCCGTGTCGACGATGCGCGCGACCACCACCGAGGTGAACGGTGGCGCGACCGGATCGGCCTCTTCGACCTCCAGGCCCGCCATGGTCAGCAGGTGACCCAGGGCTGCGCTGTCCATCGGCGGATTGACGAGGCTCCGCAGCCAGTTTTCCGAGAATTGCATGATTCGATTACCTGAATTGGCTCAAGAAGCGCAGATCGCCATCGAAGAACAGGCGCAGGTCATTGACTCCGTAGCGCAGCATGGTGAGGCGGTCGGGCCCCATGCCGAAGGCGAAGCCGGTATAGCGCTCGGGATCGATGCCGCCGAAGCGCAGCACGTTCGGATGCACCATGCCGCAGCCGGCGATCTCCAGCCAGCGGCCCTTCAACGCACCGCTCATGAAGGCCACGTCGATCTCCGCGCTCGGTTCGGTGAACGGGAAGAACGAGGGGCGGAAACGCACCTGCAGGTCGTCGCTCTCGAAGAACTTGCGCAGGAAGTCGGCGATCACCCCCTTCAGGTCGGCGAAGCTGACGTTCTCGCCCACCCACAGGCCTTCGACCTGGTGGAACATCGGCGAATGCGTGGCGTCGGAATCGACGCGGTACACGCGTCCCGGCGCGATCACGCGGATCTCCGGCATGGTGTCCAGATCCGCGTAGCGCGCCACATGAGCCAGCATCGCGCGGATCTGCACCGGGCTGGTATGGGTACGCAGGAGCACGTCGTCATGACCTTCAAGATAGAAGGTGTCGTGCATGGAGCGCGCCGGATGGTTCTCCGGCGTATTGAGCGCAGTGAAGTTGTGCCAGTCGGTCTCGATCTCGGGGCCGTCGGCCACAACGAAGCCGATCGAACGGAAGAGTTGTTCGATGCGCTCCAGGGTACGACTGGTCGGATGCAGCCCGCCGGCCACATTGCCGCGCCCGGGCAGGCTCACATCGAGCGCCTCTGCAGCCAGCTGAGCCAGCAACGCGGCCTCGCGCAGCGCGGCGCGGCGCGCTTCCAGCGCAGCCTCGATGGCCTCCTTGGCACGGTTGATCTCCGCCCCCGCAGCCTTGCGCGCCTCGGCTTCGAGCTTGCCCAGACCCTTCAGGCGCTCGGTGAGCGAGCCGCTCTTGCCCAGGTAACGCGCCTTGGCCTGTTCGAGCTGGGCGCTGTCGACCGCGGCCGCGAAGTCGGCGGCGGCTTGGTGAACCAGTTGATCCAGGGTGTCCATGTGAAGCCGTGAAGGAATTCAGAAAAAAAAAGGAGGCCAGGCCTCCTTTTTCGATGCTGCGTCAGATCACGCAGCGAGTTTGGCCCGGGCTTGTTCGGCAAGGGCGGCAAAAGCCGGCTTGTCGAACACGGCCAGGTCGGCCAGCACCTTGCGATCCACTTCCACCGCAGCCTTCTTCAGGCCGTTCATGAAGGTGGAGTAGGTCAGGCCCAGCTCGCGCGCAGCGGCGTTGATACGGGCGATCCACAGGGCACGGAACTGACGCTTGCGCTGACGACGGTCGCGGTAGGCGTACTGACCGGCCTTCATCACCGCCTGCTTGGCGATGCGATATACGTTCTTGCGACGGCCGCGGTAACCCTTGGCCTGGTCGAGGACCTTCTTGTGGCGGGCGCGGGCGGTTACACCACGTTTAACTCGGGGCATTGCGGTCTCCTATCAAGCGTAAGGCAGCATGGCGCGGATCAGCTTCTCGTCGGCAGCATGGACTTCCGTCATGCCGCGCAGCTGGCGCTTGGCTTTGGTGGTCTTCTTGGTAAGGATGTGGCGCTTGAACGCCTGGGACCGCTTGATCCCACCGCTGGAGCGGACCTTGAAGCGCTTCGCGGCGCCGCTCTTGGTCTTCATCTTGGGCATTGCTGACTCCTGTTTATGAATGCCGTCAGGTAGCGCCGTTGCCGGCAGCTTTGTGAACCTGACACCACTTGTCTTACGGCGGAACCGTTCCGCCGCGCCACCCCTTGCGGGGCGTTTCAGGGCAAGCGCCCGATCAACGCTTCTTGACCGGGGCGATCACCATGATCATCTGACGCCCTTCCATCTTGGGCATCTGTTCGACCTGGCCATACTCCTCCAGATCGGCCTTGATTCTTTCCAGCTGGCGCAAACCGAACTCCTGGTGCGCCATTTCCCGGCCACGGAAGCGCAGGGTGACCTTGCACTTGTCGCCTTCTTCGAGAAACCGCTTCAGATTGCGCAGCTTGATCTGGTAGTCGTTCTCGTCGGTACCGGGACGCAGCTTGACCTCCTTGACCTGCACCTGCTTCTGCTTCAGGCGGGCTTCGTGGGCCTTCTTCTGCTCCTGGTACTTGAACTTGCCGAAATCCATGATCTTGCACACCGGCGGCTTCGCCATCGGCGCGATCTCGACCAGATCCAGTCCAGCGTCTTCGGCGGCAGCCAGGGCCGCATTCAGGGACACGATGCCGAGCTGTTCGCCCTCTTCACCGACCAGCCGCACCTCGAGCGCGTTGATCTCCCCATTGACGCGCTGCTTCTTATCTTGAGCGATGGTTCCTCTCCAGAAATTACAAAAAAATCAGACCGGCGCGGCCTTCGCTTCGACTTCGCGACGCCAGCGTCCGATCAGCGATTCGAGGGTCATCTGGCCAAGATCCTGGCCACCCCGCGCGCGTACCGCCACCATGCCTTCGGCCTTTTCCTTCTCGCCGACGACCAGCAGATAAGGCAGCTTGTGCACGCTATGTTCGCGGATTTTATAGTTAATCTTCTCGTTTCGCAAATCGGCATCGACGCGGAAACCCGCTTGGCGCAGCTGCTTGACGACTTCCTTCACGTAGTCCGCCTGCCCTTCCGAGATATTCATCACCACCGCATGCTGCGGCGCCAGCCACAGCGGCAGGGCACCGGCGTAGTGCTCGATGAGGATGCCCGTGAAGCGCTCCAGCGAACCGAACAACGCGCGGTGCAGCATCACCGGGCGGCGGCGCGAGTTGTCCTCGGCCACGTAGTTGATGTCGAAACGCTCCGGGAGGTTCATGTCCACCTGCAGGGTGCCGCACTGCCAGTCGCGGCCGATGGTGTCGCGCAGCACGAACTCCAGCTTGGGACCGTAGAACGCCCCCTCGCCCGGAAACAGCTCGTAGGCCATGCCCATGTGGTC
>JAUVWV010000136.1 GCA_030603925.1 Thauera sp.
CACCGCCTACGACAGCCCGCAGGGCATCGAGGAGAGCATCTGGGACATGCTGATCGACTGGCTGGCGGCCGGCGTCGATCCCGCCCAGGCCACGCTGTTCATCCAGTCGCGCGTGCCGGAGCACGCCGAACTGCACCTGCTGCTCTCCATGATGTGCCCGCTGGGCTGGCTGGAGCGCGTGCCGACCTACAAGGACCAGCAGGAAAAGCTCTCCGAGAAGGATCTGTCCACCTACGGCTTCCTCGGCTATCCGCTGCTGCAGTCGGCCGACATCCTGATCTACCGCGCCGACAAGGTGCCGGTGGGCGAGGACCAGATTCCGCACATCGAGTTCACCCGCGAGATCGCGCGGCGCTTCAATCACCTCTACGGCCGTGAACCCGGCTTTGAGGACAAGGCGCGCGAGGCGGTGAAGAAGCTCGGTTCCAAGCGTGCCCGCCTGTACGAGGAGTTGCGCGTGCGTTTCCAGCAGGAAGGCGACGAGGCCGCGGTGGAACAGGCCCACGCCATGCTTGAAGAAGCGCAGAACCTCAGTCTGGGCGACCGCGAACGCCTGTACGGTTACCTTGAAGGTGGCGGCAAGATGATCCTGGTGGAGCCGGAGTCCATGCTCACCGAGGCCTCGCGCATGCCCGGTCTGGACGGCCAGAAGATGTCCAAGAGCTACGGCAACACCATCTTCCTGCGCGAGGATGACGAATCGGTCACCAAGAAGATCCGCACCATGCAGACCGACCCCGCGCGGGTGCGGCGCACCGATCCGGGCGACCCGGAGAAGTGCCCGGTGTGGCAGTTCCATGTCATCTACTCGGACGACGGCACGCGCGACTGGGTGCAGCAGGGCTGTCGCAGCGCCGGCATCGGCTGCATCGAATGCAAGCAGCCGGTGATCGAGGCGGTGGTCAAGGAGCAGGGCCTGATGCGCGAGCGCGCCCAGCCCTACGTCGAAGACCCCGGCCTGGTGCGCAACATCATTGCCGACGGGTGCGAGCGCGCGCGCAAGCTGGCGCAGGAAACCATGCGCGACGTGCGCGAGTCGATGGGCCTGTCCTACGGCTGAGCCGGCCGAAGGCCGCAGACGCATGAACATGCCGCTGGACCTCGCGCCGGCCGAAACCGCCCGCGAGGCGGCGGCGGTGGCGCGCCTGTACGGCGAGCCCATGCTGGAGTTGCCCAAGGACCTGTACATTCCGCCCGATGCCCTCGAGGTCTTCCTGGAAGCCTTCGAGGGACCGCTGGACCTGCTGCTCTACCTGATCCGCAAGTCCAACATCGACATCCTCGACATCCCCATGGCACCGCTCACGGTGCAGTACCTGGCCTATGTCGAGGCCATGCGCGCCACCAACCTGGAGCTGGCCGCCGACTACCTGCTGATGGCCGCGATGCTGCTGGAGATCAAATCGCGCATGCTGCTGCCGCGCCCGCCGCGCGAGGCCGAAGGCGAGGAGGGCGACCCGCGCGCCGAACTGGTGCGCCGCCTGGTGGAGTACGAACAGATGAAGCAGGCCGCGGCGCGCCTCGATGCGCTGCCACGCGTGGAGCGCGACTTCGAATGGGTGAGCGTGTTCGTGGCCGAGAAGGTGGTCGAACGCCTGCCCGAACTCACCCTGCACGACCTGCAGCACGCCTGGCTGAAGATCATGCGCAAGGCCCGCCTCAACCAGCATCACCGCGTGCAGCGCGAGGAGCTTTCCGTGCGCGAGCACATGACCGAGATCCTGCGCAAGCTCTCGGATGGCGCCTTCGTCGTCTTCGACACCCTGTTCGACCCCAAACTGGGCCCGGCCGGCCTGGTGGTGAGCTTTCTCGCCATGCTCGAACTGGTCAAGGAAAAGCTGGTGCAGGTCACCCAGAACGACGCCTTTGCCCCGATCTACGTGAAACTGGCCGATGCAAGCACCGAGCACGCCTGAAACGTTCAAGCGCGTCATCGAGACCGCGCTGCTCGCCGCCGCAGCGCCCATGCCGGTGGCCACGCTGCGCCGTCTGTTCGAAGAGGATCCGGGCGCCGACTTCGTGCGTCGCCTGCTCGACGAGCTGCGCGTCGACTGGGAGGGGCGCGGCATCGAACTGGTGCAGACCGCCGGCGGCTGGCGCTTCCAGACCCGCCCCGAGTACCAGGTCTACCTCGACCGGCTGAAGGAAGAGAAGCCGCCGAAGTACTCCCGCGCGGTGCTGGAAACCCTGGCCATCATCGCCTACCGCCAGCCCGTCACGCGCGGCGACATCGAGGACATCCGCGGCGTCGCGGTGTCGCCCAACGTGCTGAAGACGCTCGAATCGCGCGGCTGGATCGACGAAGTCGGCCACCGCGACACCCCGGGCCGCCCGGCCCTGTTCGCCACCACCCGCCGCTTCCTCGACGACCTCGGGCTGCGCAGCCTCACCGAACTGCCGGCGCTCACCGAGATCGAGCGCATCATGGATCTGGTGGAACTGCCCGGGCTGGGTGCGGCGGCGGACGTCGGACCCGCGGAAGAGGGCGGGCAGAACGAAGACGGCTCCGTCCGCTGATTCGTACCCACTCGCCCGCCGGGTGGCCACGACCGTTCGCCGTGAGCAGCCCGCGCAGCGGGCATGTCGAAGGGCGCGGACGGGGGCAACAGCCGTTTCGGGGCACGAAGTCAGGCAACCGCATGCATCGGCCGAACTTCGTGTTCGATCAAGGCCCCGGGCTCTGCCGCCGTCTTCTTCAGGTCGTACGCCGTCTGCAGGCTGAGCCGAACTGCGCCGTGGTGTCGAAGCAGGCTCTGTCCCGTTTCCAGCGGTAATCGACGATCTCGGCGTTCTCCGGACCAAGATCGGTCCAGGTGAAGAAAACTGAGCGAAGCGGAAGGGTTCGGTCGAACGATTCTCTGGTGATTCAAGGGGGGGCTGACGACGGAAGGGGGTAAAGTCATCTGATGATGTGAATGGAATTATCGTATGTTCCACAAATATTCCGATTACGTTCTGGTGAAACGTGCCATCCGTGCGCATCCTCCTCCTTCATCAGAACTTCCCCGGTAAGTTCCGCCACATTGCCCGCGCATGGTCGCAGCGCCCGGACTGCGAAGTCGTCGGCCTGGGGCGCGAGACCGCCCCCGGCATGCCCGGCGTGCGCTGGTACAAGTACCGCCTGCATCGCCCGCCGGGCCAGGCGCAACACCCCTATCTGCGCCAGATGGAAAGCGCCGTCCTCCACGGCCAGGCCGTCGCCCGCGCGCTGGACCGCCTGCGCCAGCGCGGCTTCGTCCCGGACGTGGTCATCGCCCACCCCGGCTGGGGTGAAACGCTCTACCTGCGCGAAGTCTTCCCCGATACCCGCCTGATCCACTTCTGCGAGTGGTACTACGGCACCCCGGATGCGGATGCCGGCTTCGACCCCGAATTCCCGCCACCGCGGACGACTTCGCCCGCATGCGCACCTGGAACGCGCTGCACGCGCTCAACCTCACCCACTGCGACGCAGGCGTCAGCCCCACCGCCTGGCAGCGCAGCCGCCACCCGGCCGCGTTCCGGCCGGCCATCCAGGTCATCCACGAAGGCATCGAAACGGATCTGCTCGGCCCGGACCCGGACGCCACCTTCACCACCCCGTCCGGCACCGTGCTCAAGGCAGGCGACCCGGTCATCACCTACGTCGCACGCAACCTGGAACCCTACCGCGGCTTCCACCGCTTCATGCGCGCCCTGCAAGCGGTGCAGCGCCGCCACCGCCATTGCCATTGCCACGCCGTGATCGTCGGCGGGGACGAGGTGAGCTACGGCCAGCGCCCACCGGACGCGCCGAACTGGCGAGAGAAGATGCTGCGCGAAGTCAGCCTGGATCCGGTGCGCACCCACTTCACCGGCAAACTGCCCCACGCCGCCTATCGCAAGGTGCTGCAGGTCTCTGCCGCCCACGTCTATCTTACCTATCCCTTCGTGCTCTCCTGGTCGCTGCTGGAGGGGATGGCCGCCGGCTGCCTGGTGGTCGGCTCGCGCACCGCGCCGGTGGAGGAGGTGATCGTAGATGGCGAGAACGGGGTGCTGGTGGATTTCTTCGATACGGAGGCGTTGGCGGAGCGGATCTGCGAGGCGCTCGAAGGTGAGGGGCGCGATGCGGCGCTCCGCGATACGGCGCGCACGGAGATTCGTCAGCGCTACACGGTCAAGCAAGGGGTGGCCGGGTATGGGCTGTTGGCGGGTCTTGGGGTGGCGGGATTTCAGACCGCGGCGTCGCCTTGTGAGACCCCCCGGAGTCAGAATAGTTGTCGCCTCGATAATCGAGCGGCGGGATGCGATCGAGCGTCGCACTTGACCGTTTCGGCAGGTGTAGGGAGAAGGCTGGAAATGTCTGAAGGATACGAGAGGAATTTATCTTGAGACTACTTAATCTGATATGTGTTTGCTTCTATATTTTTGCGCTCGGAATTCCGTCGATTTCAGAGGCTAAGAATTTACATGATGAAGGGCGTAAGAGCGCAATCGAACAATACTTATTAGAAGTCATCAGGATGAATCGCTTCGATAAATTGAAGGAATACCTTGATGAAAATCCGGATGTGATTAATCGTCAATTTAGAGGATCGACCATCCTGGCAGCATCGGCATATTGGGGACGGTTGCTGATGGTTGATCTGATGTTGGGGCTTGGCGCTGATCCGAACCTTGCAGCGGATACAGAGAAGTCTCCCTTAATGAATGCCGCCTCAGGAATGTCGAACATTTCTGCAATCAAGGGTTCATCCAAGGAGTTACATGTGGAGAATCTCAGAACCTACATTCGCGTAATCCATGCCCTAATCAATGGTGGTGCTGAATACAGAATATCGTATTTACAGATGGACGGTCCTTTTGATGTGCATGTTTCAGAGGATATTATAAATAACCTCTTCCGAGGTGGCATATTCACGCAAGAAGTTTCCGAAGATGTTCGCCGATTAGCGTTGGCTCTTGATTCGGCAGAGCTGAATAGAATAAGAAAAATTGTCTATCTCCGCCATGGTTTAGCGGCAGGTTACTTGCGCGAGAATTGTTTCGATCTATTTGATGTGCGTCTGCTATGAAGCTTTGATTTGTCTTTGTGTTATTAAGTTAAGAGGTTTTAGATGAGTGATTTATCGAGAGATGATCAGCAAGCGCCACACGCGCCACGACCTGTCCGAAGTGCTCACGGTCGCGGTGTGTGCAGTACTCTCGGGCGTGGACGACTTCGTCGACATCAAACGGTGGGCCGAAGCCAAGATCGATTGGCTGCGAGGGTTCATGAAGCTTGAGCATGGCATCCCTTCGCACGACACAATCGGCCGTGTGTTCGGCCTGGTCGAGCCCGACGAGTTCGAGACGGCGTTTCGGCGCTGGGTCGGCATGGTTGTTCCGGCGCTGGCCGAAGACACGGTCGTTGCGATCGACGGCAAGAGCAGCCGAAGAACGGCAAGCAAGGGCAAGACGCCTGCGCCCCTCCTGCAGATGGTCAGCGCGTTCGCGGCCGGGATGGGCGTGGTGTTGGGCTAGGCGGCTACGGCCGAGAAATCCAACGAGATCACCGCCATCCCCGAACTGCTCTCGAAGCTCGCCGTGGAGGGCTGCGTGGTGACGATCGACGCGATGGGCACACAGACGAAGATTGCGCGCACGCTCCGCGAGCGCGGCGCCCACTACGTGCTGTGCGTGAAAGAGAACCACCCGAAGCTTCTGGACTCGATCCGATTTGCCGGCGTCGCGGATCCCCGGGGGGCGCTGGCGCCGGTCTCGACCCATGAAACCACGAATCCAGGCCATGGACGCACCGAGATCCGACGCTGCATTGCGTATGACGCCACTGACCGACTCTACAAGGGCGAAGAGTGGAAGGACGTGGCCAGCTTCGCCTTGATCGAGCGGGCGCGCACCGTCGGCGACCACGCCAGTACCGAGCGCGCCTACTACCTGAACAGCCTGCCCGCGGACGCTGAGCGCATTGCCAAGGTCATACGCAGTCACTGGGAGATCGAAAATCGGCTTCACTGGTGTCTGGATGTGCAGTTCAACGAGGATCAGTCCCGAGTGCGCAGCGGTTACGCTGCCAACAACCTGGCCGTTGTTCGCCACATCGTGATGAACCTGCTGCGGCTGAACACGACCCGCAAGGCGAGTATCAAGTCCAAGCGGATGCTGGCTGCAACCATTGACGAGTATCGGGCTGAACTGCTCGGGGTATGACATGAAGCTGCGATTGCCCTGGTCGTACTCCCAGGGGTAGCTGGATTTCCTGCAGCAAGGGTATGACGCGCTCAAGCACTTGGTGTGGCAGGTGAAAGACATTCTCCTTGTGGAGAGGGAAATGTCTTGCTCCTGTCATCAAGTTCGTGCTGACATTGGCGGTCCTTGGTTTCGTGATGTTTTTCACGGATATGCTATGTGTGCATGATGAAAGTATTTGATAATTGAGCTAGATTCGGTGGTAAGTGTGTCATTTAAGATTAATAGTTATGATCAATTTTTAATCGGAGTTTGAATGTTCAAAATCGATTCCTCTGCCAATAATAGAGTGATGGGACTCTGGCTTGGTTTCAAGGAATTCTCGACGAGTAGCCAGGAAATGATCCTGCTTCATTGGCTTGCTGGTGGCGCGTTTTTTGCGACCCTTGTGCTTAGTTTGAACTACTTAAATCCTCCTCTTCGTTTGGATCAGCTTGAAGTGCATGAGGGAGCTCTGGTGGAGGTACGGGCAAGGGGGCGGTCGAGTTGTGGCGACGAACTGATAATCAGATCCGAGGATGGTGAGTTGATGTCCTTCAGGGCGCGGATAAATAACCCAAAGAAATTGAATAATCCGGCGATTTTTGGGGAAGGGAAACGTGTCAAGGTTTGGGTTCAATATCCGTGGTATTCGTTTTTCTGCTTCAAGACAGTTTCGCGCGCGCATCAAATTGAAATCGATGGTCGTATGGTGGAAAGTTATGGCGATGATTCTTATTTGAGAAGGGTTTCTTCTTATGGTGAAAAATTAAAATGGTGGGTTGGCGTTCCTTTTTCGATTGGGGTGTTGAGTGTTTTCGGGATTCTCGTCACTGCACGACGGGATCGAAAATTGGCTTCAAAATTGACTGACAAGCAAGGAGACTGAAGATGGCGGTAAACAGCGATACGATAGGTACGGTCCAAAACATTCTTGCGCAGAAGGCCAGCGCTGCGACCATTGCCAACGGCTTCGCGAGTGCCAGCCAAGGGGACGTGCGTTCGGCGACGATTAGCGCCTTGCAGTCAGTCGAGGCATTTGCCGCAGTAATAGGCAAGACTGTCAAGGGAGTCGCGCCGGGCTTGGGTGTGGCCTCGTTGACGAATAACCTTGACCTGCCCGGATTCCACTTCGTTCCATCCGGGCTACGCAGGGCGGCTCCGGCACGCAGAGTTGTAGCCCGGATGGAACGAAGTGGAATCCGGGGGGAGGCGCCGAGACATGGAATCCGCGATTCGTCACGGGCGTTCGGGTGGAATCGGTCAGGGTGGCTATAATTCGCCGGTAAACAACGGCCATTGGTGGCCGCATCCCTTATCTGGCACACGAATCGAACAGGAACCGTCCCTTGTCCACACCTCGCAAGACCCGCAGTCCTCTGCGGCCGCCGACCAGCAAGAAACCGCCGCGCGAGCTGGCAGAGCCCGCGCGCGGACGCCGCACCCCTGATGCTGCAGCCGAGGCTGGGCAGACTGAAGCAGCGCGCGCGCCGCGCGGCCGCGCACCGGCCGTACGCGGCAAACCGGCCGAGCCGCAGATCGAACCAGAGCGCCTGCAGAAGGTACTGGCTGCGGCCGGGGTCGGCTCGCGGCGCGAGATCGAGGGCATGATCGAGGCCGGGCGCATCGAGGTGAATGGCGCGCCGGCGACGCTGGGGCAGAAGATCGGTCCGGGCGACCGGGTGAAGGTCAACGGCAAGCTGGTGCCGCTGCGCTTTGCCCAGCGCGCGCCGCGCGTGCTGATCTACCACAAGCCGGAAGGCGAGATCGTTTCGCGCGAGGATCCGGACGGCCGTCCGACGGTGTTCGAGCGCCTGCCCATCTTGCGCCGCGGGCGCTGGATTGCGGTCGGAAGGCTGGACTTCAACACCTCGGGGCTGCTGTTGTTCACCAATGACGGCGAGCTCGCCAACAAGCTGATGCACCCGCGCTACGAGCTGGAGCGCGAGTACGCGGTGCGCCTGCTCGGCTCGCTGGCCGATGAGCAGATCGAATCGCTCAAGGCGGGCATCCAGCTGGAGGACGGCGAGGCGCACTTCAACAGCCTCACCGATGCGGGCGGCGAGGGGGTGAACCACTGGTACCGGGTGACGATTTCCGAGGGGCGCAACCGCGAGGTGCGGCGCATGTTCGAGGCGGTCGGACTCACCGTGAGCCGGCTGATCCGGGTGCGCTATGGCACGGTGGAGCTGCCTTCGCGGCTGAAGCGCGGCATGTGGATGGAGATGTCCGACGAGGACGCCTGCAAACTGGCCGGTCTGCCGCCGCCGGTGCTGAAACCGGGCGAGCGCAAGCGCGAGGCGCGGGTGCATCGCACTACGCCGCGGGCCTGAGCGCCAGTAGGAGCGGCCTTGGCCGCGATGCGGCCGTGATCGCGGGCAAGCCCGCTCCTACCGGCATGTGGGAGCGGCCTTGGCCGCGATTGGGCCTTGTCGCGCAACCGGCAACAGGGTGTCGCCCGCTTCCGGCCCCGGGGGCTCTTCGGTTATCATCGCGCTTTCCCGCAGTTGCATTCCCATGACCAAATACGTCTTCGTTACCGGCGGTGTCGTGTCCTCCCTGGGCAAAGGCATCGCAGCGGCCTCTTTGGGGGCCATCCTGGAATCCCGCGGCATCAAGGTCACGCACCTCAAGCTGGATCCCTACATCAACGTCGATCCGGGCACCATGAGCCC
>JAUVWV010000189.1 GCA_030603925.1 Thauera sp.
ACTTGTTCTGCGAGCAGATGAAGGTTCGGTCTTCCACGCGGGCGACGTCCGAGGGGTCGGACCAGGCGAGGTAGGAGTACTTGCGCTTGTCCGGGTTGAGCTTGATCAGCATGCCGGACTCGACCATTTCGGCGCACAGGCGGTCATACTCTTCCTGCGACCCGTCGCACCACACCACGCGATCGGGCTCGGTGAGCGCGGCGATCTCGGCGACCCACTGCTTCAGGCCTTGGTGGCGAACATAGTCGGGGGCGGCGGCCAGGGCGGCCTCGGAAAAGCGTTGGGTCATGGCGAAGTGCTCTCCAGGTTGCGGGTGCTAAACCGGTCCCCGTCGGTCGGGCGGCACAGCGTGCGGCCGGCGGGCTGCAGGGGGCGTTGTCACACGCTTGCAGTGCGACTTGCGGAAATTACTAGGGTAAACCGCAGTCGGCGAAAGCCTAATATTATGCCACGGCCCATGAGGCAGCGAAAAGGGTGCAAGGGCACCCAGGGGTCGCCACACCAACCACCAAAGAGAAGACGGGACAGACATGGATGAACTGATACGCGCCGCAGCACTGGACTACCACCGCTACCCGCGGCCCGGAAAGATTTCGGTCACGCCGACCAAGGTACTGACCAACCAGCGCGACCTCTCGCTGGCGTATTCGCCCGGCGTGGCGGCGGCCTGCGACGCCATCGTCGAGGACCCGGGCCAGGCGGCGGAACTGACCGCGCGCTCCAACCTGATCGGCGTGGTCACCAACGGCACCGCGGTGCTCGGCCTGGGCAACATCGGCCCGCTGGCCGCCAAGCCGGTGATGGAAGGCAAGGGCGTGCTGTTCAAGAAGTTCGCCGGCATCGACGTGTTCGACCTGGAGATCAACGAGCCGGACGCCGACAAGCTGATCGACATGATCGCCGCGCTGGAGCCCACCTTCGGCGGCATCAATCTGGAAGACATCAAGGCGCCGGAGTGCTTCTACATCGAATCGAAGCTGCGCGAGCGCATGAAGATCCCGGTGTTCCACGATGACCAGCACGGCACCGCCATCGTGGTGGGCGCGGCCATCCTCACCGGCCTGCAGATGCAGGGCAAGGATCTGAAGCAGATCAAGCTGGTGACCTCCGGCGCCGGCGCCGCGGCGCTGGCCTGCCTGGAGCTGCTGGTGATGCTGGGCATTCCGGTGGACAACATCTGGGTGACCGATATCGAGGGTGTGGTGTATGAGGGCCGTACCACGCTGATGGACCCGATCAAGGCGCGCTATGCCAAGAAGACCGAAGCGCGCACGCTTGCCGAGGTGATCGAGGGCGCCGACGTGGTGCTCGGCCTGTCGGCCGGCGGCGTGATCAAGCGCGAGATGGTGGCGAAGATGGCGCCCAATCCGCTGATCCTGGCGCTCGCCAACCCGACCCCGGAGATCCTGCCGGAGGAGGTCAAGGCGGTGCGCGACGACGCCATCATCGCCACCGGGCGTTCGGACTACCCGAACCAGGTCAACAACGTGCTGTGCTTCCCCTTCATCTTCCGCGGCGCGCTGGATGTGGGCGCGACCACCATCACCGACGAGATGAAGCTCGCCGCGGTGCGCGCGATCGCCGAACTGGTGCGCGTCGAGCAGAGCGACATCGTCGCCGCGGCCTATGGCGAGAAGGTCAGCGGCTTCGGCCGCGACTACATCATCCCGCGTCCCTTCGATCCGCGCCTGATCGTCAAGATCGCCCCGGCGGTGGCGGAGGCCGCGATGGCCTCCGGCGTGGCCACCCGGCCGATTACCGACTGGGACGCCTACCGCGGCCAGCTCAACAACTTCGTCTGGCACTCCGGCCTGATCATGAAGCCGGTGTTCGCTGCCGCGCGCAAGAACCCGAAGCGCATCATCTTCTCCGAGGGCGAGTCGGAAAAGGTGCTGCGCGCCGTGCAGACCGTGGTCGACGAGGGCCTGGCGCGCCCGATCCTGATCGGCCGTCCCGACGTGGTGAAGAACAACATCGAGCGCTTCGGCCTGCGCATGGCGGCCGAACGCGACTACGAGCTGGTGAATCCGGATTCCGATCCGCGCTTCAACGAGCTGTGGCCGCACTACCACGCGCTGATGGAGCGTCGCGGCGTGTCGGTGGAGTACGCCAAGAAGGAGGTGCGCCGGCGCACCACGCTGATCGGCACCCTGTTGCTCAAGTTCGGCTACGGCGACGGACTGATCTGCGGTACCTACGGCATGCACCGCCTGCATCGCGAGTTCGTCGAGACCGTGCTCGGCCGGCGCGAGGGCGTGGACCACCTGTACACGGTGAACCTGCTCAACCTGCCGGGGCGCACGCTGTTCCTCGCCGACACCTACGTGAACTACGACCCCACGCCGGCGCAGATCGTCGAGATGACGCTGCTCGCTGCCGAGGAGATGAAGCGCTTCGGCATCGCGCCGCACGTCGCGCTGCTGTCGCATTCGTCCTTCGGCTCGAACGATTCGCCCACCGCGGAGAAGATGCGCGCCGCCCTGCGCATCCTGCACGAGCAGCATCCCGACCTGCCGGTGGAAGGCGAGATGCACGGCGACTCGGCGCTCGACGCCAAGCACCGCCTGCAGGTCTTCCCCAACGCGCGCATGCGCGAGGATGCCAACCTGCTGATCTTCCCCACGCTGGATGCGGCCAACATCGCCTTCAACCTGCTGAAGAACGCCGCCGGCGAAGGCATGACCATCGGCCCTATCCTGCTCGGCGCGGCCAAGCCGGTGCACATCCTCACCCCGTCGGCCACCGTGCGGCGCATCATCAACATGACCGCGCTGACCGTGGTCGAGGCCGGCCAGGCCGGCTGAAGGCGTGGATTGGCGGGTAATCCGTCATCTGTTTCACGCAAGTCCGCGCGTCGTCCGGCGTAGCATGAAGCCCAGGGCTACGGGGAGGCGCGCGGCATGACGCAACAGGGAGAACGGGCGGCACTGGTACTGACCGGGGGCGGCGCGCGCGCCGCCTACCAGGTCGGTGTGCTGTCCGCGATCCGCGAGTTGCGCGGCCGCGCGCCGGGCAACCCCTTCCCCATCCTGTGCGGTACCTCGGCCGGCGGCATCAATGCCGCCGCGCTGGCGGTGTTCTCCGCCGACTTCAACGCCGCGGTGCGCAAGCTGGCGTGGATCTGGCGCAACTTCCATGTCGAGCAGGTCTATCGCACCGATGCCGCGGCGCTGTTCGGCACCGGCCTGCGCTGGGGTGCGGCGCTCACCCTGGGCTGGGCGGTGTGCCAGACCCCGCGTTCGCTGCTCGACAATGCCCCGCTGGGACGCCTGCTCACCCGCGTGCTGGACTTCTCCGCGATCGGCCGGGCGATCGACGCCGGGCACCTGTATGCCCTCTCGGTGACCGCCTCGGGCTACACCTCGGGCGAGAGCCTCGCCTTCTTCGAGGCCGTGCCCGAAGTCCAGCCCTGGCGGCGCGCGCAGCGCGTCGGCATGCGTGCGCAACTGGGGGTGGAGCACCTGCTCGCCACCAGCGCGCTGCCCTTCGTGTTTCCCGCGGTGAAGATCCATCGCGAGTACTTCGGCGACGGTTCGATGCGCCAGCTCGCGCCGATCAGCCCGGCCATCCATCTCGGCGCCGACCGCATCCTGGTGATCGGCGCCGGCCGCCTGGCCGAGGAGGGGCGCCAGCGCACCGACATCTACCCCTCGCCGGCGCAGATTGCCGGCCATGCCCTGTCGAGCATCTTTCTCGACAGCCTGGCGGTGGACCTGGAGCGCCTCGACCGCATCAACGCCACGGTGAGCGCCCTGACGCCGGCGCAGCGCCAGGCCGCCGGCATCGGTCTGCGGCCGATCGAGACCCTGGTGATCTCGCCCTCGCAGCGCCTCGACACCATCGCCGGCCGCCATCGGCGCAGCCTGCCGCCTCTGCTGCGCACCTTGTTGCGCGGTGTCGGCGCGATGCGCCGCGAAGGCTCGACCCTGCTGTCCTACCTGTTGTTCGAGCCCGGCTTCACCCGCGCGCTGATCGAGCTGGGCTATTGCGACACCTACGCGCGACGCAGCGAAGTGTCTGATTTCCTGCGTCTTTGACGTCCCCGGAGGCAGCGCGGTTTGCGCGAACTCAAGGCCGCGGGCGGAGGAATCTGTGAGAATTGTTTGAACTGTTTTGCGAAGCTACTTCAAAAAAGCTTGATATCTGTCTATTTTTAATAAAAATAACGGAAAACAAACACCGCTCGGAACCATCATGATGTATCGAACCGTTGCCGCCCTCGCATTCGGCTTTGTGCTTGCCCAGGCGACCTGGGTGAGCCCCGTCTCGGCCGGCCAGACCGCCGCGGGCAAGACCACCAAGACTGCGGCGGTGAAGAATGCGCCCAAGCCGGCGGCGCGCACCGCGGCGGCCAGGCCTGCGGTGCAGGCGGCTGCATCGGCCGGCGCACTCGATCTGGGCTCCAGCGCCTTCGCCATCGCCCACCAGGACAGCGGCGAGATCCTCGTCGAGCGGCGCGGCGAAACCGTGGTGCCGATCGCCTCGATCACCAAGCTGATGACCGCCATGGTGGTGCTCGATGCCGGGCAGAGCCTGTCCGAGGTGCTCACCATCACCAATGCCGACATCGACACCCTGAAGGGTACCGGCTCGCGCCTGCCGATCGGCACCCGCATGACGCGCGAGCAGATGCTGCTGCTCGCCCTGATGTCCTCGGAGAACCGCGCCGCTTCGGCGCTGGCGCGCCACTACCCGGGGGGCGAGGCGGCCTTCATCAACGCGATGAACGTCAAGGCGCGCTTCATCGGCCTGTACGACACCCGTTTCCACGACAGCACCGGACTCAATCCGCGCAACGTGTCGAGTCCGCGCGACCTGGTGCGCCTGGTGTCGGCGGCGGCGGCCTATCCGCTGATCCGCGAGTTCTCCACCGCCGACGAAGGCAGCGTGCGGGTCGGCGGCCGTACCCTGCAGTACCGCAACAGCAACAGTCTGGTGCGCAGTCCGGAGTGGGAGATCGGCCTGTCGAAGACCGGTTTCATCCGCGAGGCAGGACGCTGCCTGGTGATGCAGACCTGGCTGAACGGCGAGCCGGTGATCATCGTGCTGATGAACGCCAACGACCGCTCCACCCGCAGCACCGACGCGGTGCGGGTCAAGCGCTGGCTGGAGAGCGGCGGTCTGCAGCGCCTGGCAATGGCCGGCGGTCAGCGCGACAGCTGAGCGATTCAACCCTGGCGGGTCCGGCGGCGCGCGCCCTCCGCTGGCCGCTCAGCGCTTCACGTAGCCCAGCGCGCGCGAGATTTCGTCCGCAGTCTCGCGGATCAGCGGCGCCCAGTCCGGATTGAAGCGCTCCGACGGGGTCGACAGGGACAGGCCGGCAACCAGTTCGCCGGCGTCGTCGCGGATGACGGCGGCGATGCAGCGCACCCCGCTTTCCACTTCATCGAGGTCGAAGGCCACGCCGTGGCGGCGCACATTGTCGTGTTCCTTCTCCAGCGCCGGCAGGGTGGTGATCGATGTCGGCGTAGACGCCGGATGTGCGGTGCGGCGCGCATATTCGCGCACCTTCTCGGCACCATCCTCGACCAGGAACAGCTTGCCGGTGGCGGTGGTGTGCAGCGGCGCGCGCGCGCCGACGATGTGCACCACCCGTACCGCGGAGCGCCCGCTGGAGGTACGCTCGACGTACACGATCTCGTCGCCGGCGCGGATACCCAGGTTCACGCTCTCGCCGGTAGCCGCGTGCAGCTTGAGCATCGAGGGCATCGCGGTCTCGCGCAGCGAGATGCGTGACTTCACCAGGCTGCCCAGTTCCAGCAGGCGGATGCCGAGGCGATAGACGCCGGGCTCGGTGCGTTCGACGAAACCGCTCTGGCTCATCGCCCCGAGGATGCGGTGGGCGGTGGATGGATGCAGGCCGGTATCGAGCGCGAGCTGCTTGAGCGCCACCGGGTCCGGGTGGCGGGCGAGCGCATCGAGCAGCTTCATCATGCGCTCGATGACCTGGATCGGATTCTTGGCTTCGGCGCCGGCGGCCGGCGTTGCGGTGGTTTTGGTTGGCACTGCTGTCCTGCGGGTTTTCCGTAACTTGCGAATGGTAGCCGGCTGGCTTAATTTCGCCTAGTGAAATGAAATGGCGTTCGCTGGAAAAGGGGGAGTTGCAATGCGGGTAGGCCTGTTCGTGACGTGCCTGGTGGACATGATGCGGCCGCGCATCGGCTTTGCCGCGCTGCGCCTGCTGGAAGGCGCCGGCTGCGAGGTGGTGGTGCCGCAGGGGCAGACCTGCTGCGGGCAACCGGCCTGGAACTCGGGCGATTCGGTCACCGCACGCGCGCTGGCGCTGAAGGTGCTGGACGATTTCGACGGCCTGGAGTGGGTGGTGGCACCCTCCGGTTCCTGTGGCGGGCAGATCGTCAAGGTCTTCCCCGAGCTGTTCAAGGAGGACCCGGCCAACCTGGCACGGGCGCAGCAACTGGCCGCGCGCACCCGCGAGCTGACCGATTTCCTGGTCAATGTGCTGAAGCTCGAGACCGTGCCCGGGCGCTTCGACGGCTCGGTGACCTACCACGATTCCTGTTCCGGCCTGCGCGAACTGGGCGTCAAGCGCCAGCCGCGCGAGTTGCTCGCCAAGGTGCCCGGCCTGCTGCTCACCGAGATGGGCGGTTGCGAGGAATGCTGCGGTTTCGGTGGCACCTTTTCGGTGAAGTTCGGTGATATTTCGGCGCAGATCGCCGAACGCAAGGCGCGCAACATCCAGGCCGCCGGCACCGACGCGGTAGTGCTGGGCGACCTCGGTTGCATGCTC
>JAUVWV010000040.1 GCA_030603925.1 Thauera sp.
AGGTCTGGTCCGCGCCGCTGGCGAGGGTGACGTCGCCGCCGGCCTCGATGCGCACGCCCTGGTGGATGATTTCGGTGGCCTCGTCGCTGCGCATCGAGCGCCGGCCGAAGTCGCCCTTCTTGTTGCGTTCGGAGAAGTGGTAGGCGCTGTCCTGCCCGGCCAGCAGCGCCAGGTCGCGACCCGCTTCCAGGTGGACAGCGTGCTCCGCTTCGAGCCTGGCTGCCGTGGCGCTGAGGTCGCGCCCGGCGCTGAGTTCGATCGATGCCGCACTCAGCTGCGCGCCGCTCACGGTGCGTTCGAAGGCGATCTCGCGCGTGCTGCGCTTTTTACTGCCGAAGGTGCCACTGGAGCGCTTGTAGCTCGCAGCATCCAGTTCGTAGGTCTCTTCGGCTGCGTCCAGCACGAGGTCGCGCCCGGCCTGCGCGCTCAGGCTGCCACCGGCGCTGGCCTGGGTGCCACGGGCTACGAGGTCGTTGCCGGCCAGCAGCGTGAGATCGCCGCCAGCACTGAGCGTACTGACCACTTCGCGGCTGCGTGTCTCGTTGCGCCAGTTGCGCCCGTCGTTGCGCCGCCAATCGCTGCTGTCGCCCTCCTGCGCGCTGCCCAGCACCAGGTCGCCGCCTGCGGCCAGGGTGAGGTTCTCGCGCGCATCGATCCGTGCGCCGGCCAGGGTGAGGTCGTCCGCGGCGCCGAGCGTGACCGTCTGCCCGGACCACTGCGTGCCGAGCGCACGGATCGATTCGTTGTGGAGCTCGACCACGCGCCCCGAGACGGCGTTGGTGAGCCGCCCCTGCACGGCGCTGCGTGCCTCACCCGCACCGATGTAGGCGCCCTGCGCCGCCAGGGTCAGCGTACCGTCGGCATCAAGCTGGGCGGCACGGGCGATGAATTGACCGCCAGCAACCAGCTCAATATCACCAGCAGCACGAATACTGCTGCCTACATCGCGCGTTTCAACCTCACGCCGCACACTGCCGGGATCAATCAGCACTTCCTCGCGCCATTCGCTCACCGTGTCGAGCACCAGGTGGCGGCCGGCGTCGAGACGGGTGGGGCCGCTGCCCTCATTGGCGATGTCCACCGCAGCCAGTTGCAGGTCGCGCCCGGCGCGCATTGCCAGACTCCCGCCCTCGCCGCCGCCCACATAGACGGTGGCAGCGCGCGCGACGCCCCCGCCCGGCCCTCCTTCGGCCACGCTGGCGTAGGTGGCCGCGCCCAGGCTGAGGTCACGCCCTGCTTCCAGCGCCAGCGCTTGTTGCGCCTCCAGGTGGCCACCCGCCATGACGAGATCCCCCTGGGCGCGCAAGCTCACCTCGCTGCCCAGGACTTGCCCACCCAGGTTCAGCCACTCGCCCGCCTGGGCGTGCAGGGTTTGCTGTGCCGATAGACGGCCCTGGTTGACGAGCAACCCTTCGGCGGCGACCTGCAGCGTGCGCCCGGCGACCAGGCTGCCGGCGCCGTCCAGGTCGCCGGTGCGCAACCGGGCATAGACCTGCGGCACCAGCACCTGCGTGGCGCTGCCGTCGGGCAGCAGCACGGTCTGTTCGACCAGCCAGACGATGTCGCTGGTCAGTTGCGCCACCTGCTCGGCCGTCAGTGCCACGCCCGGCACCAGGTTCCACGCCTGCGCCACCGTCACCCCGGCGTCGAGCAGCGCGCGGTACTGCGCCTGCCCGTCCTCGTATCCCGCCAGCAGGCTGTGGCCGGTCTGGCGCATGAGTTGGTCGCGCACCAGTTGCTGTTCAAAGTAGCCGTCGCCCAGGCGCTTGTGGGTGTCCGACGGGTCCAGCCCCAGGCGCGCCAGCATGTGGTCCGAGGACAGCCACTGGCCGTAGCTGGCAAAGCGCGGATCGGTCTCGACCAGGTAGCCGGCCGTGGCCTCGGGGCGCAGCTGGTACAGGGCCGAGGCCGGCAGTTGCGGCACCTGGGCAGCCGCACTCGCGCCGCTGCCCGCCACCGGCTGCCCGCCGGCCTGCACCGCACTGGCCAGCGCGTACTCGGCCACGATGGGCGCGGGCTTGTAGCTGCTGGTCTCGATGCCCTGCGGCTGGGCGTAGCCGCCCTGGCTGCGCTTGATGCGGTAGTAGCGCGTGGCCGTGCCGCTGGCGGTTTCGATGCGCTGGCCCGCAGCGTCCAGGTTGAGCACGCTGTCGGCCGCGATGGCAAGCTCGGCACCGGCGACGATGCGGCTCTTGTCGTTGACGAGGGTGCCGGCGTTGAGCGCCATGTCGCCGCCGGCAAGGATGTCCGCCGGGCGGCTGTCGAGCAGTTCGGTTTCCAGCACGCGGCGAACGTAGTCGTAGTGATACCAGTGCTCGCTGCTTCCCGAGGGGGTGTGCAGGTAGAGCACCCATTGTTCGCTGTTGGGCTGGCCGAGCTTGATGCTGACCTGGTCTGCGCTGTAGCGCTGCGAGGAGCTGTAGCGCTGGTATTCGTGGACGTGTTCGCGCTCGATCTCAACCAGACGGGTGTCGAAACGGGCATCCAGGTTGTCCAGTTGCTCCGCCTCGATACGCAAGGTGCCCAGCGCTTCGATGGTGGCGCTGCTGTTGAGGAGGCTGTCCGCGCGTCCTTCGGCTTGCCCGCTCTCGCCGAGGCGGCCGCCGATGGCCATGTCCGCGCCGGACAGGAGGATGGCGTCGGCCGCATTGACGATGTCCGTGGCACCGATATCGAGCCGCTGGCGTGCGGCGATGACCGGTGCCACCCCGTCTTCGCCGAGGTTGTACAGTGTGTCTGCGGCAACGACCACCTGCTCGCCGTAGATGCGCCCACCGCCGAGGTTGGCGAGCGTGCCCGCGTCGATACGGGTGGTGTCGCCGTCGATCAGCCCACGGTTGATGAGTTCGTCAGCGGCCAGCGTGGTGCGCTGCGCGGCAATGCTGCCGCTGTGTTCGAGCCGCCCGTCGGCGGTGACCTGCAGTTCGCCGGCAGCCGCGCCAAGTTCGCCGGCGCTGCGTACGCCGACACCCGCGCCGCTGCCGATCAGGGTGATGCTGTTGGCGTACATGCCGCCGAGCGCGGCGACATCGAGCGCGAAGCGCGGCGTGGCATCGGCATCCGGATCGGCGGCCAGCGCCAGGGTGGCGGCATCGGCTGTGCCGACGCCGACCTCGACATGAACGTGGTTGGCCCAGATGCCGGCATTGACGGCTGCTGCGTGGGCGATGATGGCCGCATGGCCGCCGCCTGCATCCAGCCCGGCGCCTTCGATGGCGACGGTGCCGCCCGCCACTCGATAGCCGGTCAGTGCGCCGCCGTCGAACTGCGGCGTGCCGGTGGTGAGGGTCGCGCGACTGGCGTTGATGAAACCGCAGCCGTCGCAGGTAATCCCGGCCGGGTTGGCGACCACCACTTCGGCGCGCTTGCCGGCCACTTCGATGAAGCCGTTGAGCCGACTCGGATCGACGGCATTGACCTCATTGAGGATGACACGGGCCGAACCCGCCGCCAGCGCGGGGTTGCCTTGCACCCAGCCGCCGAGTTGGGTGAGCGCATCGGTGCGGGCGTTGTTGAGAATGGCGCCACGCGCGTCGACGTCGAACTGACTGTAGACATTGCGCGAGACGCCCGCCGCGCTCGGTTTGGCGATCTGCACCAGCGGAACGCCGTTGCCCGCACTGTGTACATGCGCCTGCTGGCCGGACGGCGCACTCGGGTCGGCCACGATCTGGGCGAAGGCCGGACTGCCAGGCCCCAGGGCACTGAAGACCATGAGCAGCGCACCGAACAGCGCGCGGTAGCGCGGCGCGGTGTACGGTTCGACCGGGCATCCCCGCGCGGGCCTGCGGCGGCTGCCGCGTGCGGCCCCCCCGCCGCTTGTGGCGGCATGTTCGGCCACCACCATGAGGGCGGCGCGATGCCTGTTGAAGACGACCCGGTGCAGTTGCCTGTTCATCTGGTTTGGTCTCCGATGATCGGTGGAAGGAGTCAGAACGCGAATGCCAGGCTGAAGCCCGCAGTCGACGAGGCGGTCTGCAGGCCGGGTGGCCTGGACAAGGGGCGGCCGGCGAAGAGGTCGTAACGCACGGCGCCGAGGCTGCCGCGCACACCGAGTACCGCGCCGGTCAGGCGCGTACCGGCCAGCCATGCGGCACTGGGGCCACCGACACGGCCATGATCCAGCCCGATGTAGGCTTCGTGCGCGCTGCGCCCAAGCATCAGCGCGAGCTCGTTGCGCCACAGCCAGCCTCGATCCGCCACGAGGGTCTGCTCGCCGTCGAAGCCGCGCACGGTGTGGCGGCCGCCGATGCTGAAACGGTCCTGCGGTACCAGCGGCGTACGGTTCCACTGCGCGCGCCACTGGCTGCTGTAGCGCATGGCGTACCCGCCCACGGCGAGCGGAAGCTGCAGACCCGCCTCGGCGCGCCACAGGCGAGGACGGGTGGCACCGGCGCCGATGGCTTCCTCGGGCGCATTCAGCGTGCCGAATGCCGCCGTGCCGTGCCGATAGGCGAGGCTCAGATCAAGCAGCGCCGGGCCGGCATGCTCGCGGTGCGCGAGTTCGGCTTCCCAACCGGCGGTGCGTCGGCGCTGGACGAGGATCTCGGCATCCTCGATGAAGTTGCGCGAACCGCGCGTATAGATGCGCAGGGCAAGCGTGCTCTTGCGCACCGCGTCGCGATAGACCAGGCGTGCCAGGCGCAGGTCGGCGCTGCTGCCGACACCGCGGTACAGGTAGCTCTGGTTGATGCCGGCCACTTCCTGGTGGTAGCGGTATTCGGCCGCGGACAGGCCCAGAAGCCAGTAGCCGAGCGGCACCGAGTAGTGAAACGAGCTGCCGCGGCTACTGCGCCGCCCCCGCTCGCCCCCGCCCAGGTCCTCGTTGAAGCCGAGGTGCAGCAGATCGCCGAGGAAGAATGGATTCTCCCAGGAGATGCCGAGATTGCCCTGGTAGCGGCCGGTGCTGCGCGCACCGCCGTCATCGACGGAGACGCCGACCCTGAACGGAAAAGCACGCTGCAGGTGAACAACGACATCGCTCTGGCCGGGCCGGGCATCGTCGCCTTCGGCCGGCTCCAGGCGAATGTCGACCTGGGTGCCGCCGGCGCGGCGCAGATTTTCCAGGGCTTGTTCGAGGTCGCGCAGGTTGAGCAGCTGACCCGCGCGAGCCGGCACGGCAGTGCGCAAGGCCGTGCGCGCGACAGAGTCGCCTTCCAGGCGGATGCTGCGGATCCGCCCTGGAACGACGGTGAGGGCGAGCTGGCCGCCGTTCAGATCCTGGGCCGCGGCCAGCACCCGGGTGGTGACGTAGCCGCGCGCAACGATGGCGTTCTGCGCGCGCGCCAGCACGATGTTGATGCCCTGCGTGCCGAGACACCGGCCTCGCGGGTCTTGCGCGCCGTCACCCAAGGCCTGCAGGGCAAAGTCGAAATGCGCTGCGTCCTCGCCGTCGAGGACAATGCGCTCGATGTGGAAACAAGGCGCTTCGTCCTCGGGCAAGCGTTCGGCGAACGGCTGAAGGGTCGTGGGCAGGCGCGCATCGGGCAGGATCTCGCGCCGTTCGCGCTCGATGCGTTCGCGCTCCTGGCGGCGCAGCGCTTCGTCGGCGGGCTCTGGGGGCAGCAGTGACTGGGCCATGACGCCGCCGCTGCATAGCAGGGCAAGCAGCGCCACGACGCGAGCTTGCCGACGAACTCCAAGAGCGGGCGAGCGGCGCGGCTCATCGCGGAACGGTTGCGCGGGTACGGTGGAGGAAGACACAGGCTGCGATAGATGCCATCAGAATCGCCATAATGATACATGGATTTCCGTTCATCATGAACAGCAAAGTGCTTTTGCATAACCACTGCATTCTGCACGCAGTACGCGTGCGCAGCGCCGGGGCTTCCTCGCAACGTGTCGACCGAGCAGCCAGTCGATGCCACCATGTACCGTTCACAGCGCATACCGGCGGCGCGCCCCACACCGGCACGGCGATAAACGGCTAGACTTACGCCTTTTCCGGCCTCACCGATCCGACCCATGCCCTTCCTGCCTCGACTCCGTGCCGGCGAACTGCCCGGCGATTTCGCCCGCCGCCTCGCTGCCTACGCCTTGATCGCCTTGCTGCTGGGTCTGGCCGGGTCCAGTTGGCTGTTCATTCGCCTGCCCGAAATCTGGGCGCGCGTGATGCCGCTGGAAGGCGCCACCTTCATGATCGGCGCCACCTTGCTGGGCGCGGTGATGGCGGTGCTGCCGGTGGTGGCCGCGGTCGGTTTCGTGCTGGCGCTGTGGTACGGCGTGGAGAGCGTGTATCGCCCGCGCAGCCGCGCAACGCCGCTGGCCGACCGGCTCATCGTCGGGCTGGGCCTGCTGGTGTGGTTTGCGCCGGCGCTCGCGGCCGGTGGCGCTGCGGTGAGTGCGGTGGCCACCGGGCGGGTGCACTTCGTCCGCCCGCCGCGCGACTACTTTCTCGCCACCGACCCCACCGCGTTCTGGCAGGGGGTCGGCTTCTGGCTGATCATGGGCGGGCTGTTCGCCTTCCTGGCGTGGCGCTACTGGCGCGGCAAGCTGTTGAAGAACGCCGTAGCCGACTGATCAGGCACCCAGCCAGCCACGGCGCAGCCGCAGTGTCGCGGCAGAGGGCCGGGCGAGCGGCTTGAGTGCCACCTTGTCGGCCGGCGTTGCGGCCAACTCGACCTCGAAGCGCATCAATTCGTCACGCCGGAAGGCATGGATCTCGACCCGCTCGCCGGGCCGGCGGCGGGCGAGCATGGCGTCGAGCGCCGCGCTGCCGAGCTTGAGTCCATCGAGCGCCAACAGCACGTCGCCGGCCGACAGGCCGGCGCGCTGCGCCGGACCATCGGCATACACGTTGGCGAGCTTCGCCTCGCCGTTTCCGACTGCCAGCTTGATCCCCAGCCAGGGCGCGGCGGACGCCGGCTCCGCCAGCCAGGCGATGCCGAAGGGTTTCAACAGGCGCGCCAGCGGCAGGTCGTCGGTGCCTTCCACCGCACGGCGCAGCCAGCGTGCGAGCGCCCTGCCGCCGACTTCCTCCAGCGCGGCAAAGATGCCGTCCTCCGGCACGCCGGCGCCGCTTTGCCCGTGGCGCTGCCACAGCAGGCGCATCACATCATCCAGGCTGCGCTCGCCCGCGCTTGCGGCGCGCAGTTGCAGGTCGAGCGCGAGCGCAACCAGCGAACCCTTGGCGTAGTAGCTGACGATGGCGTTGGGCGCGTTTTCGTCCTGGCGGTCATACTTGGTCCACGCATCGAAGCTCGATTCGGCCACGCTCTGGCGCAGCCGCCCGGGGCCGCGCAGCACGCTGGAGATCGTCTTGCCGAGCAGCGCGAGGTAGTCGTCGATGCCGATCACGCCGCTGCGCACCAGCGTCAGGTCGTCGTAATAGGAGGTGAAGCCTTCGAAGGCCCACAGCAGGCGGGTGTGGTTCTCCACCGCCAGGTCGTAGGGCGTGAAGGCCGCGGGCTTGATGCGCTTGACGTTCCAGGTGTGGAAATACTCGTGGCTGCACAGCCCGAGGAACTGGCGATAGCCCTCGCTGCTGCCCTTCATGCCGGGGTAAGGCAGATCGGCACGGCTGGCGAGCAGCGCGGTGGAGGCGCGGTGCTCCAGGCCGCCGTAGCCGTCACCGACGATCATGGTCAGGAAGGCGTAGTAGTCCATCGGCGCAGGCGCGCCGAACAGCGCCACCTGCCATGCGCAGATGCGTTCGAGGTCGGCGGTGAGGCGCGCCATGTCGCAGTCGTGGCGGCCGGTGAGGGCCACGTCGTGCGGCACGCCGGCGGCCTGGAAACTGGCCAGGGTGAAGCGTCCCATCTCCACCGGGTGGTCGATCAGTTCGTCGTAGTCCGCAGCGCGGTACAGGCCGAAGCCGTAGCGCCTGGCCGCGCCCTTGCCGCGCGCGCGCGGCAGCGCGGTGATCACCCGCCAGTCACGCAGGCTGGCATCGGCCGGAGGCTGGATGTCCACCGTGCAGGGGAGCCCCGCCTGGCCGTGCACCATCAGGAACACGCTGGTGCCGTTGAAGAAGCCGTGGGTCTGGTCCAGATGGGCGGCGCGCACCGAGAGATCCCAGGCGTAGACCTCGTAATGCACCGTGAGCGCCGTGCCGGCCGCCACCCGGGCCGCCCGCCAGGTGTGCTTGTCGAGCTTCTCCAGCGCCACCGCCTTGCCCCCCGCTTCCGCGTGGATGGCGACGATGTTGCGCGCGAAGTCGCGGATCATGTAGCTGCCGGGTATCCAGGCCGGCAGGCTGAACACCTGGCCTCCGGCGGCCGGTTCGGCCACCGTGACGCTGGCTGCGAAGAGGTGGGCGGCGGGATTGGACGGGCGGATGCGGTAGTGGATCGGTGTGCTCATGCGCAGGATGGCGAGGTACGGCGAAAACGCCCGATTCTACGCGCGCTGCGGCGTTTTCCCGAACTGCCCGAAAATTGTGCAGCGCAGGAAAACCCTGCCGCCTCAAGCCGATGGCGCATCCTCCCACAGCTTATCCACAAGCCTGCCCACGGGCGCTGGGGATAAGCGCCGCCCCGGATTTCGCGGCGCTCCATCCGGGCTACGCAATCGCTGCCGGGCTCAATGCTCGTGCCGCCGGCCGCGGCGGCGCGGGCGCTCGTGGCCTTCGCTCCAGGCATGGCGCGCGGCGGTCATGTCGGCCAGCGCGGTGGCCACGCGGTGGTTGAGGGTGTTGCGCGGCATGATGCCCTTGGCGTCCGCCACGCCGGCCGGCAGGCCGGTGAGCACTTCCATCGCCTCGTCCACCGTGGCCACGGCATACACCGCGAAGCGGCCGGCCTCGACGGCCTCGATGACGTCGTCGCGCAGCATCAGATGGCGGATGCAGGCGGTGGGGATCACCACGCCCTGCTCGCCGGTCAGCCCGCGTGCGGCACACAGGTCGAAGAAACCTTCGATCTTCTCGTTGACCCCGCCGATCGCCTGCACGCCACCGAACTGGTTGATCGAGCCGGTGATCGCCAGCGACTGGCGGATCGGCACCTCGGCCAATGTGGACAGCAGCGCGCACAGCTCGGCGAGCGAGGCGGAGTCGCCCTCGACCGGCGCGTAGGACTGCTCGAACACCAGGCTGGCGGAGAGCGACAGCGGCTGGTGGCGGGCATAGCGGCTGGCGAGGAAGGCCGAGAGGATCAGCACGCCCTTGGAGTGGATGGCGCCGCCCAGTTCGGTCTCGCGTTCGATGTCGACCACGTCGCCCTCGCCCATGCGCACCGTGGCGGTGATGCGCATCGGGTGGCCGAAGCGTTCGCCGCCCAGCTCGACCACCACCAGGCCGTTGATCTGCCCGGCCTGCAGTCCCTCGGTGGCGATCAGCGTGGTGCCCTCGAGCATGGATTCACGCACCTGCTCGGCATAGCGTCCAAAGCGGCGGTTGCGCGCCGCCACGGCACGGTCGATCTCCGCGCGGCCGATCTGCGCGCGGCCGGCCTGGCGCGCCAGCAGGTCGGCCTCGCGCATCACGTCGGCGAGTTGCCGGGTGCATAGCGACAGGCGACCGCCATCCTCGGCCAGGCGCGAGGCATGCTCGATGAGACGCGCCACCGCGCCACGGTCGAGCGCCTGCAGCGCGGACAGGCGGGCGAGCTTGGCCAGCAGGCCGGCAAAATGCAGTTCGTTGTCGGCGGTGCGCGGCAGGTCTTCGTCAAAGTCCGCCGCCACCTTGAACAGCTCGGGGAAGTCCGGATCGTTCTCGTTGAGCAGGTAGAACATCTCGCGATCACCGATCAGCACCACTTTCAGATCGCACGACACCGGCGCGGGATCCAGGGTCAGCGTGGAACTCCAGCCCTGCGCTTCGGTGGGCGGTTCGATGCGGATCTCGCCGCTGCGCAGCACGCGCTTGAGCGCTTCCCAGGCGAAGGGATGGCTGAGCAGACGCTCCACGTCCAGCACCAGGTAGCCGCCACTGGCGCGGTGCAGGGCGCCCGCGCGGATGAGGGTGAAATTGGTCACCGCCATGCCCATCTGGGCGATGTGTTCGATGCGCCCGATGAGGTTGCCGAAACCGGGATTGTCCTCGCTGACCACCGGCGCGCCCTCGGTATCGGCGTGATCCACCAGCAGGTTCACCTGGTAGCGCTGGAAGCGGCTGCCGTCCTCCTCGTCCTCGCTCTCGCCCTCCTCCGAGGCGCCGCGCCAGATGGTGCCTTTGTCGAGCAGGTCGGCGCAGATCGCGTCGAGGAAGTCGCCCACCGCGGGCAGGTCGGCGAACTGCTCGCGCAAGCCGCGCATCAGGTGGGTGACGGTGGGCGCCAGTGCATCGCGTTCGGCACGGGCGATCGCCTCGTGCAGGGCCTGGCGCCAGTCGGGCAGCTGCATCAGCAGGTCGGTGAGGCGATCGCTCCAGATATCGACCAGCACTTCGCAGGCCTTGCGGTCGTCCTCGGGCAGCGCGTCGAACTCCTCGGGCGACAGGGTCTGGCCGTTGCGGCTGGGGGCGAAGACGAAGCCCTGCGGGGTGCGCAGCAGCGACAGGCCGTCGGCGGCGCAGGCTTGGCCGAGCTCGCGCAGCGCGGACTCCTCGCGGTTCTCGTGGGTTTCCTGCAGGGCCTCGACGCGCTTGGAGTGGGTTTCGCTGTCCAGCGCGGCCTCGATGGCGGGGCGAAGTTCGCGGATGAAGGTCTGCATCTGCGCATGCAGTGCGCGTCCGCGCCCGGCCGGCAGGGTGAGCAGGCGCGGCGCCAGCGGCTTGTCGAAATCGTGCACGTAGCACAGGTCCGGCGGGGTCGCGCGGGTGACGGCCACCTCCCGCAGCAGGCGGCGCGCCGTGGCGTGACGCCCGGTGCCGGCACCGCCGAGCACGAACACGTGGTAGCCCGGATGCTTCATCGCCAGGCCGAAGCGCAGCGCCTCCTCGGCGCGCGCCTGGCCGAGGCCGCCGGGCACGTCGGCCAGTTCGGCGGTGCTGGAAAACGGCAGGCTTGCGGGATTGCAGCAGGTGCGCAGGCGGGCGGGCGCCAAGGCGCGACTGGGGGCAAATTCAGGGGCGCGGTCGATACCGTCGGCCATGTTGTTCTTTCTCCTCGGGGCGCAGACACGAAAACGGCACCAGCGGCGCCATCTTCTCACCAAACCGGGCGCAGATCACGTGCCCGCGCGGTCTCCGGCCGATTCCGCCCCGTAGCGTGCGAGGATCTCCTCCGCCGGCATGGGGCGGGCGAAGTGGTAGCCCTGCCCGACGTCGCAGCCGATGCGCAACAGATATTCCGCCTGCGCCGCCTCCTCGATGCCTTCGGCCACCACCGTCATGCCCAGGGTCTTGGCCAGCGACACCGTGGCATGCACGATGGCCGCATCGTTCGGGTCGGACAGCATGTCCTTGACGAACTCGCGGTCCACCTTGAGCTTGTGGGCGCGCAACTGGCGCAGCATGATCAGCGAGGAGTAGCCGGTGCCGAAATCGTCGATGGCGAAGTGCACGCCGCGTTCGCTCAGGTTACGGATCCACGCGAGCGTGTCGTTGCCGACATCGACGAAGGCCGACTCGGTGAACTCGATCTCCAGCACGTTGGGCGGCACGCCGCTCTGTTCGATGGTTTCCAGCATGCTCTCGAGCGCACGGGCGCCCTTGAACTGCACCGCCGAGACGTTGATCGCGATGCGCCCGACGTCCAGCCCCTGTGCCTTCCAGCGCTGCCACTGGCGGCAGGATTCGGCCATCACCCAGAGGCCGATTTCCGGCATCAGGCCGCGGCTTTCGGCCAGCGGAATGAAACGGTTGGGCGGGATGTTGCCGGCCTGCGGGTGCTGCCAGCGCAACAGGGACTCCACCCCCACCAGACGGCCGCTGCGCAGGTCCACCTGCGGCTGGAAGGCGAGCGAGAGCTGGCCGAGTTGCTGGGCGCGCGCGAGATCGTGCACCAGTTCGGCGTCGTTCTGCACCTGGGCAGTCATCGCGTCGTCGAAGTACACATAGCCGGCGCGCCCGCCGGCCTTGGCCTTGTAGAGGGCGATATCGGCCCGGCTGATCAGGTCATCCACATCGATCACGTCACCGGTGGGCACCGCGATGCCGATGCTGGTATTGCTGTGCAGGCGCATCAGCCCCAGTTCGAAGGAGGTACGGAAGGAGTCGATGATCTTCTGCGCGAGCACCGCCGCATCGGAAGGCTGGCGGATGCCGGACTGCAGGATGGCGAATTCGTCGCCCCCCAGCCGGCTCAGGGTATCGGTCTCGCGCAGCAGGCCGAGCAGACGGCCGGCCACCAGGCGCAGCAACTCGTCGCCCACGGTATGGCCGAGGCTGTCGTTGATGTCCTTGAAGTGATCGAGATCGAGGATCAGCAGCGCGAACTTCGCGCCATTGCGCTGGTGCAGGCGCAGGGCCTGGTTGAGCCGGTCACGGAACAGGCGCCGGTTGGGCAGGTCGGTGAGCGCATCGTGGTAGGCCAGGTGATTGATGTGCGCCTCGGCCTCCTTGCGCCGGGTGATGTCCTCCTTCACCGCGACGAAATGGGTGATCTCCCCCAGATCATCGAAGATCGGCGAGATCGAGGTCTGCTCGTGGATGATGCGCCCGTCCTTGGTGCGGTTGGAGAGTTCCCCGCGCCACACCCGGCCGGCGCGGATGCATTCCCACAGCTCGCGGTACACCTCGTCGGGCAGTTGGCCGCTCTTCAGGAAGCCCGGGCTGCGTCCGGTCACCTCGTCCGGCGCATAGCCGGTGATTTCGCTGAAGCGCGGGTTCACGTACTCGATGTTGCCCGCAGGATTGGTGATGATCACCGAGGCGGGGCTCTGCTCCACGGCCAGCGACAGGCGCCGCAACTGACGCTCGCGGTCGCGGATCTGCTCGGTCATGGTGTTGAAGGTCTCCACCAGATCGCCGATCTCGTCGCCCGGACGCACGCCGCCCACGGTCTCGTAGTGGCCGGCGCGAACGCTGGCGACCGCGCCGAGCAGACGCTCCAGCGGTGCGGTGACGTTGCGGCGCAGATACACCAGACCGATCACGAAGACCACGGTGGCGGCCAGCGCCATGCCGGCCAGACCAGCGGTGAACAACGCGTCGCGCTGTTCGGAGAGCTGCTGGCGGCTGAGCACGAACATTGCGGTGTTGCGGCTGCCGTCGCCCAGCAGCCAGTCGCCGGCGCCGAGCAGGTGGGCGTCGTTGCTGTGCCAGCGGATGCCGGCAAGGTTCAGGCCGCCGCGGTCCGCGTTTGCCGCGTTGCCGTTGGCCGCGGCCGGCGGGATGATGTCGGGCATCGCCCGGCTGAGCAGCTTGCGTTCGCCGACGATGCCGAAGGGCGTGCCGGCCTGCGCGGCCACGCGCTCCACGAAACTCTCATCCAGGCAGGAGCCGAGCACCACCCGGCCCGCTTCGCGCATGCCGGCGGACGAGGCCAGGGCAATCGGCTTGCTCACCACCAGCGCCGGCCCGCCGCTGGTCACGCAGGCGGTGACCACGGCCGTATCGACAGCACCACCGCCGTCGCTGGCGGTGATGCGCGCGATGAACGGCGGTTGCCGGCCGATCGCCTCGAACGGCGCACCCAGGCCGCTGCTCGCATGGACCTGGGCGCCGCTCGCGGCGATGGAAAAGTAGGCCTTGTGATCCTCCTGTCCATGGCGCCAGTAGGCCGCGATCGGCCCATGCGGGCCGATCACCGCCGCCCAGCTGGCATCGGTGGCACGCGCCAGTTCGCCCAGCTCGGTGGCCAGTTCGCGCGCCGGCCCATCGAAGATGCGCGCGTTGCCGGATTCCGGATCGAAGTAGTCGGCATACAGGCCGATCGTCGCCACCACGCTGGGGCGCTCGGCCAGCGTGGCCGCGGAGCGGGCCAGCAGCAGCGCGCGCTGGTCGACATGCGTCTGCAGGGTGCCGAACGCCGCCTCGAGGCGCGCACGGCGCTCCGACTCGATCTGATGCTCCTCGAACATCAGGAAGGCGACGCCGGACACCGCGAGCACCGCGGTAACCGAGGCGAACCACAACAGCAGCAGGCGGTGGGTGAGGCGAATGAGGCGCGGCATGATCAGACTATCGGCTCGATCCGGTCTACGTTCTCGCGCGTGATCTTCTTCGATTCGACCACGATCTCGTGGGGCACCTTCTCGCCGCGCAGGATGCGCAGTGCAATCTCCGCGCCTTCCTGCGCAAAGGTCGGATAGAGGAAGGACGCCTCCTGGGTGCCGGCGCGGATGGCCGCGCGCGCCTCGGCGATGTAGTCGATGCCGACGATGGGCACGCGCGCCGGATCGATGCCGGCCCGTTGCAGCGCGATGCGCGCGCCGCTCGCCATGCTGTCGCTCTGGGCATAGATGGCGTCGAACTGCAGACCTTCGGCCAGCGCCTGGTCGACGGCCAGAATGGCCTTGTCGCGCAGCGAGTCGGCACGCAGCACCGCCACTACGCTCATCCCCGGATGGCGGGCCAGTTCATCCATGAAACCTTCGGTGCGCTCGATCGCCGGCGTGGTGGTGGGGATGTGCTGCAGCATCAGGATGCGTCCCTTGCCCTTCAGGCGGGCGGCGAGATGGGCGGCGGCCTGCCGGGCGATCTCGCGGTTGTCGGCACGGATGTAGGTATCGTGGGCATCGCTGGTGGTGCGCCGGGACAGCAGCACCACCGGCACGCCGCGCGCACGCACGCGCTCGATGACCGGCGCCATCAGTTCCGCGTCGCGCGGGCTGGTGATCAGCAGATTGACGCCTTCGGCCACCAGCTTCTCGATGTCCTGGATCTGGCGCGCCGAGTTGCCGCCCGCATCGGTGTGGACGAAACGCACTTCCGGGTGGCGCGCAAAGGCCTTTTCCAGCCCCTCGGTCTGCGCGCGGCGCCAGTCGTTGCCCAGCGTGTCCTGGGCGAAGCCGATCACCCACCGGGGCGCGGCCGGCTCGGCATGCGCAGGCTGCAGGCCCGGCAGCAGCGCGACCGCGACACCCAGCGCCCAACCTGCGGCCAGGCGCAAAGAGGTCCATCCCCGCATTCGAAATCCCCTAAAAACCATGTGTTTATTTTTGTTACACAGCTAATAGCGCAAGCGGCAAGACAGTGTCAAGGCGACCCGTCTGCCGGATGAGACAAACAGCATGCCGCGCCAACGATCGGCCGGTTTTTTCCGCCGCGTTAGCTGTATACAATTACACCCATGATCGCACCTCCTTATGCCGAGCTGCACTGCCTGTCCTGCTTCAGCTTCCTGCGCGGAGCCTCGCACCCCGAGGAGCTGGTGCAGCGCGCCGCAGCGCTCGGCTATACGGCCCTGGCGCTCACCGACGAATGCTCGCTGGCCGGGGTGGTGCGCGCGCATCGCGAGATCCGCAAGCACGCGCTGGCGCTGCGCCTGCTCATCGGCAGCGAGATCCGCCTGCACGACGGTCCCGCCGTGGTGCTGCTGGCCACCAACCGGGCCGGCTATGCCGCCCTCTCCCGCCTGATCAGCAGCGGCCGGCGCGCAGCGCCCAAGGGCAGCTACCGGCTCGCGCGGGCGGACCTCGACCGGGGGCTGGAAGATTGCCTCGCCCTGCTGCTGCCGCCGGAAGACAGCCACAGCATCCCCACCACGCTGGCGGAGCAGGCCGCATGGCTGGCCGGCCTGTTCCCCGGACGCTGCTGGCTGGTGGCCGACAGCCGCTGCGGCGCCGACGACGCGGCCCGCCTGCGCGCCCTGCAGGCGCTCGCGCAGGACCGCGACCTGCCCCTGCTGGCGGCCAGCGGCGCCCTGATGCACGACGCCGCACGGCGCGAACTCGCCGACGTGCTCGGCGCGATCCGCCTGCACACCCCGCTGGGCGAGGCCGGCTACGCGCTGGCGCCCAATGCCGAACGCCGCCTGCATGCGCTGGAAGAACTGCAGCGCCGCCATCCCCCGGCCCTGCTCGCCGAAACCCTCGCCGTGGCTGCGCGCTGCTGCTTTTCGCTGGACGAACTGCGTTACGAATATCCGGCCGAACTCGTGCCGCCGGGCGAATCGCCCGCTTCCTGGCTGCGCCGCCTGGTCGAAGGCGGCCTGGCTTGGCGCTACGCGCCGCCACTGCAACGCCCCGCCCTGGCCGAACCCGGCCCGGACGCCACCCCGCCGCCCGCTGCCGATCCGGCGCCGGCCCGGGTACGCACGATGGTGGAGCATGAACTCGCGCTGATCGCCGAGCTGCGCTACGAACCCTATTTCCTCACCGTGCATGACATCGTGCGCCATGCCCGCCTGCTCGGCATCCTCTGCCAGGGGCGCGGTTCGGCGGCCAATTCGGTGGTGTGCTGGGCGCTCGGCATCACCGAGGTGCACCCCGAGCAGGGCATCATGCTGATCGAGCGCTTCATCTCGCGCGAACGCAACGAACCTCCGGACATCGATGTGGATTTCGAGCACGAGCGGCGCGAGGAAGTCATCCAGTACCTCTACCGCAAGTACGGGCGCCAGCGTGCCGCGCTGGCCGCCACGGTGATCAGCTACCGCCCGCGCAGCGCGCTGCGCGACGTGGGGCGGGCATTGGGCCTGGACGAAGCCTGCATCGAACGGCTCACGCGCGGGCAGCAATGGTTCGACGGGCGCCGCATCCAGCCCGAACGCCTGCGCGAGGCCGGTCTCGACCCGGACAGCCCGCTGTCACGGCGGCTCGCCACCCTGGTCGACACCCTGATCGGTTTTCCTCGCCACCTGTCGCAGCATGTCGGCGGCTTCGTCATCGCGCGCGGTCGGCTCGACGAGCTGGTACCGGTGGAGAACGCCGCGATGGACGGACGCACCGTGATCCAGTGGGACAAGGACGACCTC
Source organism: Thauera sp. (assembly GCA_030603925.1). GTDB lineage: Bacteria > Pseudomonadota > Gammaproteobacteria > Burkholderiales > Rhodocyclaceae > Pseudothauera. Next base: position 16,680 of record JAUVWV010000040.1, read on the forward strand.
GACACCATGGGCCTGCTCAAGGTCGACGTGCTCGCGCTCGGCATGCTCTCCGCCCTGCGCCGCAGCCTCGCGCTGCTCTCGCAGCAGCAGGGCCGCCCCTTCGCCCTGGCCGACATCCCGCGCGACGATCCCGCGGTGTACCAGATGCTCGGCGCTGCCGATGCGATCGGCGTGTTCCAGGTCGAGTCGCGCGCCCAGCTTTCCATGCTGCCGCGCCTGCGCCCGCGCCAGTTCTACGACCTGGTGGTGGAGGTGGCCATCGTACGTCCCGGCCCGATCCAGGGCGGCATGGTGCATCCCTATCTGGAGGCGCGCGAACGCGCCGCACGCGGCGAGGATCCGCTCGCCGGACTGCGCCCGGAGATCCGCCCGGTGCTGGCGCGCACCCTGGGGGTGCCGATCTTCCAGGAGCAGGTCATGCAACTGGCGGTGGTCGCCGCCGGCTTCACGCCCGGCGAGGCCGACCAGCTGCGCCGTTCCATGGGCACCTGGCGCGGCAAGGGCGAACTGGAGCGCTACCGCCAGAAGCTGATGGCCGGCATGGCCGCGAACCGCTACCCCGCCGACTTTGCCGAACGCCTGTGCCGGCAGATCGAAGGCTTCGGCAGCTACGGCTTTCCGGAATCGCACGCCGCCAGCTTCGCCCTGCTGGTGTATTGCTCGGCCTGGCTGAAGCGGTTCCACCCGGCCGCCTTCCTGTGCGGCCTGCTCAACAGCCAGCCGATGGGTTTCTATTCGCCCTCCCAGCTGATTCAGGACGCCCGCCGCCACGACGTGCCTGTGCTGTCCCCCGATGTCTGCCACAGCCACGGGGAGAGCACGCTGGCCTGCATGTCGCAGATCCAGAGCGCGGATGGGCGAAGCCAGTCCGTTCCTGGCGATGGGGCGCCCGCGGTGCGCCTGGGCCTGCATCTGGTGAAGGGTTTCAATGCCGCCGCAGCCGGGCGCATCGTCGCCGCGCGTGCGGAGCGCCCCTTCGCGAATGTCGCCGACCTGGCCGACCGCGCCGCGCTCGGCGCCGCCGAACTGCGCGCCCTGGCCGCCGGCGGCGCGCTGGCCAGCCTGGCCGGC
>JAUVWV010000325.1 GCA_030603925.1 Thauera sp.
CGAAGATCTCGATGCGCTGCATGGGCGCTCCCTGTTGCCTGCTTGACGAGGCAATCATCGGGCGCGCGCGGGCCGCGCTACGAGCAAAACATTTTGCTGATTGCGCCGCTCAGGCGCTGAGGTAGCGGCCTACGATGGCGAGGATGTTCTCTTCGTCGGCCGGGCTGATGCCCAGGAAGGGGCGCGCCGGGATGTCGCCCCACAGGTGCGGCCACTGGGCCTTGGTGCCGCCAAACTGCTGCATGTTGGCTTCGGGCTCGGCGCTGCCGATCTCCACGGCCGTGTCGCGGGGCAATTGCCAGGCGATCTCATTGGACAGGCGGCGGGTCTCGCCGATCAGCGGGCGTTTGCTGCCCGCGCTGGCGAAGAGCCCATTATAGATCTCCACCGTGGCCGGGCTGTTGGGCGCCCAGGCGGTGCCATCCGGCGCTTTGCCGTCGCGAAAGCGCTGCTTGGTCGAGTTGGCCATGTACTCGCCAATCTCGATCAGCGCCGGCTTGGGCGACTCCACCCGCTCGAACAGCGTGCGCAGGGCATCGAGCACCGGCTGGCTGTCGAACTCGATCGTAATCATGTCGTGACGCCTATAATGGGGGCTCGTGCACCCGCGAAGTCGTTTCGGACGTCAGGAGAAGGAGGCCTTAGGGTCGGCATGCACTCGTCGCGGGTGCCGTTCAGTTTTCCCACGCGCCGCTCTTCTTGCGCATGGAGTCGGTGGCCACCAGCTTCTTGCCTGGTCTCAGTTCGGCCACGTAGCGGTATCCCACCCCGTCGATCGTCTTGGTGAAGACGAGCACGTCCCGCCCCACCTTGTTCTTGCCGTCCGCAAACACGCGGTCGAACGCGCCCAGGATCTGCGGCAGCACGCCGAAGTCTTCCGGGCTGATGGCAATCTGGCCGCGCGCCGCCTCGGTTTGCGGATTGCCGTGGTGCTTGAGGGTGTGCCGCACCGCGTAGTTGTCCAGCACGTGGCGGTAGCCCGCCAGGTCGTAGCCGGTCTCCTGCCTGATCCGCGCGACCTCGCTCACCGGGCCGATGGTTGCTTCGACCTTGCGGTCGGCCACTTCGCGTGCGGTGGCGGCGAATTCGGCCAGCGTGGCGCCCACCGGCGCAATGGCCGCGGCGGCTGGTGCGGGGGGCGTGCGCGCCACGGCGGCCATCAGCTTTTCAGCGAGCTGTTCCAGACGGAAGGTGGTGACCACCTCGCCCAGGTCACGCGCCAGCGCCGGCGGCAGGCGGGCCTGCTTCTCGCGGACCATCTGCCGGATGTCTTCCACCACGTCCGCCGGCGGCGCGCCTGCGCCGAGGTCTGCATCGGCCTCCCAGCCGTCCGGTGCGTCGGTACGCGCGCCGGGGTCCGGTGCGCGCACCGCCTCCACGCTGCACCCGCAGCCGTAGTCCGGCGGAATGCGCGGCGGAAAGTGCGTCTGCCAGAACGGGTGGGTGTGGTGCAGGGTCATGCCGTCCCAGGCCTGGTGCTCCGGCCGCGGGTCGCGCGCGGTGCCGCTGTGGCGCCAGCGCCAGTAAGGCAGCACCGCGGCCACGGCGGGGTCGGTGAGCTGCACATAGCGCCCGGTGGAAAAGCTCTTGCGCGCATTGGTGGTGTAGATCACCCGGGTTCGCCACAGCTCGCCGTGGCGCGTACCGGCGCCCGTCCAGCCGCTCCAACCGCGCGCGGCGACGATGTCGGCGAAGTCGCGGCGGAAGTCCTGGATGGTGCCGTGGTCGGCCACCACCTTGCGCACCGCCTCATGCAGGTCCGCCAGCAAGTCCGCCTTCATCGCGCCGGCCACCGCAAAGGCGCGGTAGTGCTCCTCCGCGCGCAGATCGTCGTAGCGCTCGGTGCCGACCAGCGTGCGGCGCTGGGCGAAGGCGGCCAGCGCTTCCTCGAAGACCTGGCGGGCGGTGTTGAGCTCGGCGCGCATGTCAGCGGGGACGGGAGTCGTCCATGCCGGCGGCCCGGGCAGCCGCGAAGGCGGCGGACATCACCTCGACCAGGTCGGCGTCCGGCAGCTCGCCGAAGGCGGCCAGGATGCGTTGCTGCAGCGTCTCCAGGTCGGGAGCTTCGTCGGCGATCTTCTTCACCTGGTCGAGCCAGCCGTCGACCACGCCCTGGGCCGCAGTGGCGAGTTGATCGGCCACCGATGCGGAAGCGTCAGCCCCGGCACCTTCCGCAAACGCCGGCATTGCGGCAGGCTCCGGCGCCTTGAGCAAGGCTGCTCCAGGGGCGGGCGCAGGGATATCGAACAAACCGCGCACGAACGCCTGATCGACCTCGACACCCAGGCGCACGAATCGCTCAAGACCCATCGAGTAGGCATTGATCAGTGAGGCGTCGAACTTCTTCACCTCGCCATCGCCGCTCGATTGCCCCTCCGGCTGTTTATAAACGCCCGTCTTGCCGTTTTCGGCCGGCGCGCGGGGGTTGGCCGGGGCTACGGGGTCCGTGGGCGGCACAGGGGCCGTTTCAATGTCGCCCTCCTGCAGCTCGTAGGTGCGCCGCCAGTAGGCCGGGGTGAAGCGCACGCCGGCGCGCGAGAGGATCTCGTCGCGCTCGGCCTGCGCCTTGCTGACTTCGGTCTCCTCCCACATCTCGAACTTGGGGGCCGGCGCGCCTTCGCCCTCATTGACGTCCACGATCCAGCGGATGAACTGGTTGAGCGTGCTCTCGACAATGGCCTTGTCGCCGTCGCGCAGCTCGGCCGCCACGTCCAGCCCGGCGGTGGCGCTGGCGCGGGTGCTGGTGGCCTCGGTGGATTGGTTCTGGCCCAGCAGCGCAATGGCCACTTCCGAGCGGCAGAACATCAGCAGCTTCTCGTAGGCATCCGCGTTGCCGCTGGTGCCGCCGGCCTGCATCAGCTCCACGCTGGCGTCGTCCGGGATCACGGCCACGGCGTCCTCGATCATCGCTTCGAGCTGATCGAGCAGGCGATCGGTTTCCGGTGCCGGGGTGTTGCGCGGCTGCTTGCCCACCGCCCAGGGCATGCCGTACTTCTCGGCAAACTTCACCCAGTAGCGCAGCCCGCCGCGCTTGAAGGTGACCGGCCAGAAGCACATGGAGAGATCCGGGAAGCCATAGGGGTTGGCGTAGCTGGCCTCCTGGCGTGCGAGCAGAAACTTGCGCGGCTCATGCCCCGCGTCAATTATCTTGGCCGGTCGACGTCAATTATCCTGGCCGGTGGAAGCGAGGCATGAGCGGTTCAGCCTTTCGGTTTTGGGGTTGAGGGGTTGCGTTGCTCA
>JAUVWV010000131.1 GCA_030603925.1 Thauera sp.
CACCGGGCTTGAAGATCGAGAACACGTTGATCGGCAGCTTCTGGTCGCGGCACAGCGCGAACGCGGTAGCATCCATCACCGCCAGGTTGCGGCCGATGGCCTCATCGAAGCTGATGCGGTGATAGCGCTGGGCATCCGGATCCTTCTTCGGATCGGCGGTATACACGCCGTCCACCTTGGTCGCCTTCAGCACGATCTGCGCGCCGATTTCCGAACCACGCAAGGCCGCCGCGGTATCGGTGGTGAAGAAGGGGTTGCCGGTGCCGGCGGCGAAGATCACCACACGCCCCTCTTCCAGGTGACGGATGGCGCGCCCGCGGATGTAGGGCTCGACCACCTGGTCGATGCGCAGCGCCGACTGGACGCGCGCCTCGAGTTCGGCGCGACGCATCGCGTCGGCCAGCGCCATGGCGTTCATTACCGTGGCGAGCATGCCCATGTAGTCGGCGGTGGCACGATCCATACCCCTGGATGCGCCCTTCATGCCGCGGAAGATGTTGCCGCCGCCGATCACCACACCCACCTGCACACCCAGGCGGACCACGTCGCCGATCTCGGCGACAATGCGGCTGACGACGTCCTCGTTGATCCCATAGGCATCGTCACCCATCAGGGCTTCGCCCGAGAGTTTGAGCAGGATGCGCTTGTAGGCGGCGGCGGTCATCTGGCGGCCTCTTACTTCTGTGCGGCAGCGGCCTGGGCGGCCACTTCGGCGGCGAAGTCGCTCACCTTCTTCTCGATGCCTTCACCGACCAGGTACAGCGAGAAGCCGGCCACCGAGGCGTTGCGCGCCTTCAGCAGCTGCTCGATGGTCTGCTTGCCGTCCTCGGCCTTGACGAACACCTGGGCCAGCAGGGTGACTTCCTTGAGGAACTTCTGCACGGTACCCTCGGCGATCTTCTCCAGCATCGCTTCCGGCTTGTTGTCGGCGCGCGCCTTCTCGATGGCCACGCGGCGCTCGGTATCGATCAGCTCCTGGGAAACACCGGAGGCATCCAGCGCCTTCGGCTTGGACGCGGCGATGTGCATCGCGATGTCCTTGCCCAGCTGCTCGTCGCCGCCGACCAGATCCAGCAGCACGCCGACCTTGGCGCCACCGTGGATATAGGTGTACAGCTGGCCCTTGGCTTCGACGCGGGCGAAGCGGCGCAGCGACATGTTCTCGCCGATCTTGCCGACCAGTGCGGCACGGGTGGATTCGACCGTACCTTCACCGAACGGCAGCGCGGACAGCGCGGCGACATCGGCGGGATTCTGCGTGACCACCAGATCGGCGCAGCCCTTGACCAGCGCGAGGAAGTCATCGTTCTTGGCGACGAAGTCGGTTTCGCAGTTGACTTCGATGATCGAACCCAGCTTGCCGTCGGCCGACACGCTGACCGCCACGATACCTTCGGCGGCAACGCGAGCGGCGGCCTTGGAGGCCTTGTTGCCCAGCTTGACGCGCAGGATTTCCTCGGCCTTGGCCATGTCGCCGGCAGCCTCGGTGAGTGCCTTCTTGCACTCCATCATCGGCGCATCGGTCTTCTCGCGCAGTTCCTTGACCATGCTTGCGGTGATTTCCGCCATGCTAACTCCTGAAATTCTGTTGGAATTCATCGCCCCGCCGCTGCGGCGGGGCTTCGATCATTCAAGCGGCTCAGGCCTGCTCGCCCGCGCCCGCCTCTTCCTCGACTTCGACGAACTCGTCGCTGCCGGCAGCGACCACATCCTGCAGGGCCTGGCTGCGGCCTTCCAGCACCGCATCGGCCACGCCACGGGCGTACAGGCGGATGGCGCGGGAGGAGTCGTCGTTGCCCGGAATGACGTAATCGATGCCTTCCGGATTGTGGTTGGTATCAACCACGGCGACCACCGGAATGCCCAGCTTCTGGGCTTCGGTGACGGCGATCTTGTGGTAGCCGACGTCGATCACGAACAGCGCGTCCGGCAGGCCGCCCATTTCCTTGATGCCGCCGATCGACTTCTGCAGCTTCTCCAGTTCGCGCGAAGCCATCAGCGCTTCCTTCTTGGAGAGACGCTCGATGGAGCCGTCCTCGATCATCGCCTCCATGTCCTTCAGGCGCTTGATCGACTGCTTGACCGTCTTGAAGTTGGTCAGCATGCCGCCCAGCCAGCGCTCATCGACGAAGGGCATGCCGGCACGGCGCGCCTCCTCGGCGACGATCTCGCGCGCCTGGCGCTTGGTGCCGACGAACATGATGTTGCCGCGATTGGCGGCCAGCTTGCGCACGAAGGCCATGGCTTCGAGGTACTTGGCCATGGTCTTTTCGAGGTTGACGATGTGGATCTTGTTGCGCTGGCCGAAGATGTAGGGGGCCATGCGCGGGTTCCAGAAACGGGTCTGGTGGCCAAAGTGGACGCCCGCTTCGAGCATCTGACGCATCGTGACAGTCATGGTGAAACTCCAAACAAAGGGTTGAACCTCCGCCCGGCATGGCTGCCGAACACCTGCACGATCTGCAAGGGGTTCGCAGCCCGAACCGTCGCGGGGCGCATGCCCCGTCCATCGACGGACCCTTCCGGCACTCTGCCGGGCGTGTGGATTTTGCCTGCCAACAGCGGCAGACAAGCCCGTGATGATAGCACTTGTTCATTGCCGCACTCAAGGCGCAGCACCCGACGCGCAGTACCCGACGAATTTGCCCGGGACGGGCGCATGCGCTAGCCTTCACGCTTTTACGGTTACGCCCCAACGAGATGAGCATCACCATCAAGACCCAGGACGACATCAAGAACATGCGCGTAGCCTGCCGGCTGGCGGCCGAGGTGCTCGACTACATCGAACCCTTCGTCAAGCCCGGCGTGACCACCGGCGAACTCGACCGCCTGTGCCATGACTACATGGTGAACGTGCAGAACACCATCCCGGCCCCGCTCAACTACGCGCCGGCCGGCTACCCCCCCTATCCGAAGTCGATCTGCACCTCGGTGAACCACCAGGTCTGCCACGGCGTTCCGGGCGACAAGGCACTGAAGAAGGGCGACATCGTCAACCTGGACATCACCGTCATCAAGGACGGCTACCACGGCGACACCAGCCGCATGTTCATCGTCGGCGGCGACGGCCCCATCCTCGCCAAGCGGCTCTGCCTCGTGACCTACGAATGCCTGTGGATGGGCATCGCCGCGGTGCGTCCGGGCGCGCGTCTGGGCGACATCGGCCACGCCATCCAGAAGTATGCGGAAGGCAACGGTTTTTCGGTCGTCCGCGAGTTCTGCGGTCACGGCATCGGCCTGAAGTTTCACGAGGAGCCGCAGGTCCTGCACTACGGCAAGCCGGGCACCGGGGTCGAGCTGCTGCCCGGCATGATCTTCACCATCGAACCGATGATCAACGCCGGCAAGGCCGCAATCTCCGAACTGCCCGACGGCTGGACCATCGTCACCAAGGACCGCAGCCTGTCCGCACAATGGGAACACACCATCCTGGTCACCGAGACCGGGGTCGAGGTGCTCACCATCTCGGAGAAGTGCCCGCCGCCGCCTGCGTTCGCCGCACACCTCGTCGCCTGAGGGCGCCCCGATGAGCGCCCCCGCGATCTCCATCGACGCGCTGCGCGAGGCGATCAACGCCACCCGCAGCGAACTCACGCAGGGCGCCGCAACGCTGCGCAGCGCCTACCAGGCACATCCGCGCACCGCGATCGTGCTGAAGGGCCGCGCGCGCATGGTGGACGAGGCCATCGTGCGCCTCTGGCGCGCCTGCGGCATGCCCGGCACGGCCGCATTGGTGGCGGTGGGCGGCTACGGGCGAGGCGAACTGTTCCCCTGCTCCGACGTCGATCTGCTGGTGCTGCTGCCGGAAGCGCCCGCCGCGGACCTGCAGGCGCGCCTGTCGACCCTGGTCGGCGCGCTGTGGGACGTGGGGCTGGAGATCGGGCACAGCGTGCGCACCCTCGATGAATGCCTGGACGCCGCCGCGCAGGACATTACCGTTCAGACCAATCTACTGGAAGCCCGCCTGCTCACCGGCAACGCCACGCTGTTCGACGACTTCGGCGCGCGCTACCGCGAGATGCTCGACGTGCGCGCCTTCTTCAAGGCCAAGCAGCTCGAGCAGGAACAGCGCTATGCGCGCTACAACGACACGCCCTACAGCCTGGAGCCGAACTGCAAGGAGAGTCCGGGCGGCTTGCGCGACCTGCAGATGCTGGGCTGGATCGCGCGCGCCGCGGGCCTCGGGCGCAGCTGGCGCGACCTCGCCCGGCGCCGCCTGATCACCGGCGAGGAGGCCAGCGAACTGCGCAGCGTGGAGCGTTTCCTGCAGCACGTGCGGATTCGCCTGCACTACCTCACCGGACGCGCCGAAGACCGCCTGCTGTTCGACCACCAGGAGAAGCTGGCGCGCATCATGGACATCGAGGCCACAGCGGCCCGACGCGCCTCCGAGGTGTTGATGCAGCGCTACTATCTGGTGGCCAAGAAGGTCACCCAGATCAACACCATCCTGTTGCAGAACTACGGCACGGAGATCTTCCCGGATCGCGGCGGCCCGGCCATCGTCATCAACCCGCGCTTCCAGGCAGTCCGCGAGCTGCTCGACATCCGTCACGAACAAGTCTTCGAACAGCACCCCTCGGCGCTGCTCGAGTGCTTCCTGATCCTGCAGCAGCGCTCCGAACTCAAGGGCATGACCGCGCGCACGCTGCGCGCGCTGTGGCTGGCGCGCAAGCATGTCAATGCGGCGTTCCGCGCCAACCCGGTCAACCGTGCGCTGTTCATGGAGATCCTGCAGCAGAAGCGCGGCATCGTGCACGAGTTCCGCCGCATGAACCAGTACGGCATCCTGAGCCGCTACCTGCCGCCCTGGCGCCGCATCATCGGGCAGATGCAGCACGACCTCTTCCACGTCTATACGGTCGATCAGCACATCCTGATGGTGCTGCGCAACGTGCGCCGCTTCACCATGGGCGAGCACGCGCACGAATACCCCTTGATGACCCGGCTGATCCTCGGCTTCGACCGCCACTGGCTGCTCTATGTGGCCGCGCTGTTCCACGACATCGCCAAGGGCCGCGGCGGCGACCATTCCCGGCTCGGCATGGAGGATGCGCGCGAATTCTGCGAGCAGCACGGCCTGGCCCGCGAGGACGCCGACCTGGTGGTCTGGCTGGTCGAGCACCATCTCACCATGAGCCATGTCGCGCAGAAGGAGGACACCTCCGACCCCGAGGTGATCCGGCGTTTTGCCGACACGGTCGGCAGCGAACGCCGCCTCACCGCGCTCTATCTGCTCACCCACGCCGACATCCGCGGCACCAGCCCGAAGGTGTGGAACGGCTGGAAGGGCAAGCTGCTGGAAGACCTGTTCTTCGCCACCCAGCGCCTGCTGCGCGGCGCCACACCGCAACAGGCGCTGGGCCTGGACGACCGCCAGGAGGACGCGCGCCGCCTGCTGCGCTTCCACGGCCTGCGTCCGGGCATCGAGGACGCGCTGTGGACGCAGCTCGACGCGGTGTACTTCATGCGCCATTCGCCCGAGGAGATCGCCTGGCACAGCCGGGTGCTCTACTATCGCGTGGATGCCGAGGAGCCCGTGGTCAAGGCACGGGTGGCGGAAGACGAGGACGGCATCCAGGTGATGGTCTTCACCCGCGACCAGCCGGACCTGTTCGTGCGCCTGACCGGCTTCTTCGGCCGCATGGGCTTCAGCATCCTGGACGCCAAGGTGCACACCACCCGGCACGGCTACGCACTGGACAGCTTCATGCTGCAGAGCGCCGGCCATGCGCACAACTACCGCGACATCGTGATCCTCATCGAGCACGAACTGAGCGAGCGTCTGGCCCGCCCGGGTGGGCCGCTCGAACGCCCTGCAGAAGGACGGCTGTCACGTCAGGTGAAGCACTTCCCGATCACCCCGCAGGTCAGCATCCGCGCCGACGAGGCCGGACGCCACTACATCCTGTCGCTCACCGCGGCGGACCGCCCCGGGCTGCTGTTCGGCGTCGCCGAAGTCCTTGCGCGGCACGGCATCGACGTGCAGACCGCGAAGATCGCCACGCTGGGCGAACGGGTGGAAGACACCTTCCTGCTGACCGGCGGCGGACTGTCGCAGGATGCCCGGGTGGTGCAGGTGGAACGCGAACTGCTGGACCGCCTGCAGGTGTGAAAGCGTCGCGGCGCCGTCCGGCCCGCAGGCTAGTGGGCGTCGCCGCCGCCGCGCTGCAGCCGGTCCATCACCGCATACAGCAGGCCGGAGACGATGAAGGTCACGTGGATGCCCAGCATCCACGCCAGTTCGCGGTCCTCCAGGTTGCCCACGTTCATGAAGCCCTTCAGCAGCTCGATCCCGGAGATCGCGACGATCGAGCCGATCAGCTTGATCTTCAGGTCGGAGAAGCCGATGTGGCCCATCCAGTCCGGCCGGTCCTTGTGGCTGTGCAGGTCATCCATCTTCGAGACGAAGTTCTCGTAGCCGCTGAAGATGATGATGATCAGCAGGTTCATGATGAGCGCGATATCGACCAGCGACAGCACGCCGATGATCATCTCCGCCCCGCTGGCGGTCAGGATGTGGGCGAGGAGATGCCAGACCTCCTTGGCGAACTTCACCAGCAGCACCACCATCGCCAGGATCAGGCCCAGATAGACCGGCGCCATCAGCCAGCGGCTGGAGAACAGCAGGTGCTCGAAGGCGTTTTCGAACTGTTTCATCAAAGCATTCCGGAAGAGATTGTGCGGCGCGCGGATTCTATCCCGGATGCGAGGCGGATGTGCAGCCGGACGCGCGGGTGCGCCCGCGGGGCCGGGCCGATGTCACGGACGCGCCACAAATGCCCCGCAATTGCGCGCAAGGCGCTGGACCCCATTGGCCTTTTGTAATACGTTGCGCGCATCAGCTGGGCTTCATCAAACTATAAAAGAGCATCATGGGCGAACGTATCGGCCGTTTTGAAATCCGGGGGGAACTGGGCCGCGGGGCGCAGAGTGTGGTCTATCTGGCCTACGATCCGCATCTCGAACGCGAGGTCGCGGTCAAGACCCTGCACTTTTCCGACGTCAGCGACCGCCAGAACGCCTCGCTGCTGAGCGAGGCGCGCATCGTCAGCCGCCTGCGCCACCCCGGCATCGTGCCCATCTTCGAGGCCGGCGAGCAGGACGGCGACCTGTACCTGGTGTTCGAGTACGTGCCGGGCGAGAGCCTCGCCGCACTGATGAAGCGCACCGGCGCCCTGCCCGCAACCCAGGCCGCCGAGCTGATGGTCGAGATACTGGACGCCGTCGCCCACGCGCATGCCGAAGGCGTGATCCACCGCGATCTCAAGCCGAGCAACGTGCTGATGGACGCGGGCGGCAAGGCGCGCGTGATGGATTTCGGCATCGCCCGCCGGGTCGATGGCAGCAGCACCAGCGGCGAGTTTTCCGGCACACCGGCCTACATGGCCCCCGAGTACATCACCGGACGCAGCGTCAGCGAGCAGACCGATGTGTTTGCCGCCGGCCTGATCCTGATCGAGATGCTCACCGGGCGCCGCGTCTTCCGCGGCGAGGACGTGCGCGCAATCATGGACCGGGTGGCCAGCGAGACGGTCACCCTGCCCGCCGGCGTGGCAGTGGACGAGCGTGTCGGCGCGATCGCCCTGCGCGCGGTGGCGCGCGACCCGGTGGACCGTTTCCGCAGCGCCGAGGAGTTCCGCCAGGCCCTGCAGGCCTTTCTGGCGCCGCCGGAGGCCGAGCCGGCAAGCGCCGAAGCCGGACAGAGCACGGTGGAATTCCTGCTGCGCCGGATGCGCCACAAGAGCGACTTCCCCGCGCTGTCCGAGTCGGTCAGCGCAATCAACCGCATCGCGGCGGACGAGAGCGAGTCGGTCAACAAGCTCTCGCTGTCGATCCTGCGCGACTTCTCGCTCACCAACAAGATCCTGCGCCTGGTCAATTCGGCACATTACCGCCAGGCGGGCGGCGGCAACATCAGCACCATCTCGCGCGCGGTGATCGTGCTGGGCTTCGATGCGGTGCGCAACATCGCCATCACCGTGCTGCTGTTCGAGCACCTGCAGGACAAGACCAACGCCGCCCACCTGAAGGAGGAGTTCCTGCGCGCCAACCTGGCCGGCATCCTCGCCAAGGATCTCGCCGCGCAGTTCAAGGCACGCGACCTGGAACAAGCCTTCATCTGTGCGATCTTCCACAGCCTTGGCCGCCTGCTGTCGCAGTTCTACTTTCCCGAGGAATCGGAGGAGATCCGCAACCTGGTCAGCCAGAAGACCTGCAGCGAGAGCGCCGCAGCGCAGCGCGTGCTGGGCATCGGCTTCGAGGAACTGGGCATCGGCATCGCGCGCAGCTGGGGTTTCCCCGCGCTCATCGTGAACAGCATGGAAAGGCTGCCGGCCGGCCCGGTGCGCAAGCCGCGCACCGCCGAAGAGCGCCTGCGCACCCTGTCGGTCTTCTCCAACGACCTGTGCACGGCGCTGGCCACCTTGCCGGCGGGCGAGCGCGACAAGGAGTTCGCCCGCATCCGCGCCCGCTTCGGCGACACCGTGCCGGTCGACGACAAGACCCTCAAGGAGGTCATGCAGCGCTCGATCGCGGAAATCACCGACTTCGCCCGCATCATCCGGATCAATCTCGCGCAGACGCAGTTCGGCCAGCATCTGCGCAAGTTCTCCGGCCCCGTCGGCACGCTCGACCAGGACGAACTGGACCGCACCGCACTGGGCGACGCGGTGCTGGAACGCGACACCCCGGTCGGACTCGATACCGGCAACTTCCCCGAGGAAGGCCAGAAGGCGGTGGACGCCCAGGCGGTGCTGACCGCCGGCATCCAGGACATCAGCAACACCCTGGTATCGGATTTCAAGCTCAACGACATCCTGCGCATCATCCTTGAAACCATGTACCGCGCGATTGGCTTCCGGCGCGTGCTGCTATGCATCAAGGACGCCCGCGCAAACATGATGCAGGGGCGCTTCGGCTTCGGTCCGGACGCCAACGAACTGGCGCGCAGCTTCCGCTTCACGCTGAAGTTCACCCCGGACATCTTCCATGCCGCGACCTCCAAGGGCGTGGACATCCTGATCAGCGACA
>JAUVWV010000328.1 GCA_030603925.1 Thauera sp.
CCTTCGCCCGTCTGCTGCGCGACGACCAGCTCGATCCCGCCTTCCGCGCGCAGGCGCTGGCGTTGCCGGGTGAAGGCTATCTGCTCGAGCGCATGCTGCCGGCCGATCCGGCGGCCCTGCGTGCCGCGCAGATCCATCTCACCGCCCACCTGGGGCGCAGTCTGGCGCCGGACTGGCTGGCGCTCACCGAGAGCCTGGTGGAGCCGGGCGAGTATCGCTACCACCCGGGCGATGCCGGGCGCCGTGCCCTGCTCAACCTCGCCCTGCGCTACCTGGCCGCCGGGCGGGACGAGCGCGGCCTGGCACTGGCGCAGCAACGCTACCGCAACGCCGCCAACATGACCGACCGCTTCGGTGCGCTGGCCGCGCTGGTGCACGGCGGGGTGCCGGCCGCCGGCGCGGCGCTGGAGGCCTTCCATGAACGCTATCGCGACGATGCGCTGGTGCTCGACAAGTGGTTTGCCCTGCAGGCCGGCGCGTGGCGGCGCGATGCGGGTGCGCCGCCGGTGCTCGAGCGGGTGCGCGCGCTGATGGCGGACCCGGCCTTCAGTCTCGCCAACCCGAACAAGGTCTACGCCCTGCTGGGCAGCTTCTTCCGCGCCAATCCGGGCGAATTCCACCTGCCTGACGGCAGCGGTCACGCCTTCTGGGCCGAGCAGGTGATCGCACTCGATGCCGCCAATCCGCAGGTTGCCGCGCGCATGGCGCGCGCGCTGGAGAACTGGCGCCGCCTTGCGCCGGCGCTGCAGGCCGTGATCCGCCCGCAACTCGAACGCGTACGCGCGACCGACGGCCTGTCGCCGGACGTCAGCGAGATCGTCGACAAGGCGCTCGCCGACTGAGCGCGACAGACCGGCAGGCCGGCACCCGCCAGCCTGCCGGCGAGCGGCGCTGCGCTGTATTCAGCGCAGGCCGACGATCATGCTCAGCAGCAAGGCGAGCACCACCATCAGGGCCGCCCAGGCGATCACCCCGGCACCGAGCACGAAGCTGCCCATCAGGCGCGACTTGTTTTCGTCTTCGATGCCGAACAGCGGCTTGACGCCGTGATAGATCAGCGCCGCCGAGCCCACCCAGGCCGCCGCAACGACGATGCCCACCACCCAGGCCGAGGGGATGAACAAGGCCAGCGCCGACAACCACAAGGGGGTCGGTGCGACCGCTGCGAGCATGAAGGCGTCGTGGTAGTCGGGGCGCACATCGACCACTTCGCCCATCTGCTGGATGATCGACCCCATCAGCGGCACCATCGCCAGTTGTGCGAGATAGAAGGCGACCACCACCGCCAGCGCTTCCAGCGGTGTGATCTGCGGCACCATTGCCGGGAAGACCGCGCCCGGGGTGACCGCGATCGCGTAGATGAACATCGCCGGCGGGATCAGCGACATCGGCATCACGTACAGCATGAACATTCGCTGCACCGATGGGTGGATGCGGATCAACTCCGGCCAGCCTTCGGTATAGGAAACCATCATCTTCGGCAGATCGTGGAGGGTCATGGCAAACCTCCTCGTGTGCAGCCCATGCGGGCCGTTGTGGAATGTGCCGGACGCCACCTGCACCCGGAAATCCGCCCGACCGGGCAGGCGAATCGCCGTCGAGAGTCGGAGCATCCGGCAAACCGTTGACCTGCCCCGCCTGCAAAGGTGCCCGACCGGCGGCTTGACCGCGGCGCGTCATCCATGTTCAGGTAAAAAAAGGCTCATCACACGCGGCGGCCTGCCCGGCGGGTCGCGAACCCGAACCATGGCATCGCTGCATCCGTTCGACTACGCCGTCCTGGCCGTCTATTTCATCGTCGTCATCGCGTTGTGCGTGCGGGTCACGCAGCGCAGGCCGGACAGCGATGAGCTGTTCCTGGCCGGGCGCAGTCTCGGCGTGGGTGTGGTCGGCCTGTCGCTGTTCGCCTCGAACATCTCGTCCACCACCTTGATCGGCCTGCCGGGCGCCGCCTGGGCTTCGGGGATCGCGGTCGCCAACTACGAGTGGATGGCCGCACTGGTGCTGGTGTTCAGTGCGCTGTTCGTCGTTCCGGTACTGGTCGGGCGGCGCCTGTCGACCATCCCTGAACTGCTCGAACGGCGCTTCGACGCGCGCCTGCGCCGTTACCTGTCGGCGGTCACGGTATTCCTGGCGCTGCTGCTCGACACCGCCGGCAGCCTGTATGCCGGTGCGGTGGTGCTGATGCTCTTCTTCCCCGAACTCGGTCTGCATGCCACGGTTGCGCTGGTTGCGGCGTTCGCCGGCCTGTATACCGCAGCGGGCGGCCTGCGTGCCGTGGCCTATACCGACGTGTTGCAGGGGACGGTGCTGCTGATCGGCTCCCTGCTGATGCTCGTGCTTGTGTTCGGTGAGTTCGGCTATTCCTGGGGCGCGGTGCGCGAGGCGCTGGGGGCGGAGCGCCTCTCGCTGCTGCGCCCTCTCGATGACCCGGATCTGCCCTGGCTCGGCACCCTGCTGGGGCTGCCGATCCTGGGTTTCTACTACTGGACGATGAACCAGTACGTCAGCCAGCGCCTGCTAGGTGCGCGCAGCGTGCAGGTGGCGGGCTACGGCGCGCTGCTGGCGGCCGGACTGAAGCTGTTGCCGCTGTTCCTGATGGTGTTGCCCGGTGCGATGGCCTTTGCGCTGTTCCCCGACCTGACGCGTGCCGATGCGGTGTACCCGCGCCTGATCGCCGAGTTCGCCCCGGTAGGCGTGGCCGGACTGATCCTCGCCGGGCTGCTGGCGGCGATCATGTCCAGTGTGGATTCGGCGCTGAACTCGTCCGCCACGCTGATCACGCTGGATTTCGTCCAGCCGCGCCGGCCTGGGATGAGTGCGCAGGCCATGGCGCGCCTCGGGCGCATCCTGGTGATCGTCCTGGTGGTGCTCGCCGCGCTGTGGGCGCCGGCGATCGACCGTTTCCCCGGCTTGTTCGCCTACCTGCAGCAGACCTTCGCCTACGTCACGCCGCCACTGGTGGCCGTCTTCCTGCTCGGCTTCTTCGGGCGTTGGCTCGGCGCCCGTGCCGCGTTGCGCGCGCTGCTCAGCGGCCACCTGCTGAGCGCCGGCTGGTTCGTGGCCACCCAGGCGGGCTGGCTGAGCCTGCACTTCACCCTGGTTGCCGGTGTGCTGTTCGCCTTCACCTGCCTGGCCGCCTGGGTCTGGCAGCGCTTCGATGGACGGGCGCC
>JAUVWV010000257.1 GCA_030603925.1 Thauera sp.
CCGCCAGGGCATCATCGACACCGTGCCGATGAAGCGCCTGGGCAAGCCGGAAGAGATCGGCGCGCTGTGCTCCTACCTGGCCTCCGAACTGGCCGGCTACGTCACCGGTGCCACCATCAACATCAACGGCGGCCTGCACATGTGCTGATGCCGCATCGGCGCAATCAGCGTCCTGATGCACAACCCCGTCACCCGGCGGGGTTTTTTATTGCGCAGCGCGGTATAATTTTCGCACCATGAGAGTGCGGGTAAACCGCCGCCGAGGAGATGACCGAAAATGGCCGAGCAACTGCGTCTGATCAAGAAGTATCCCAATCGCCGTCTGTACGACACCCGAACCAGTTCCTACATCACGCTTGCCGACGTGAAGGAGCTCGTGCTCGGCAGCGAGGAGTTCCAGGTGGTCGATGCAAAGACCGGCGAGGATCTCACCCGCAGCATCCTGCTGCAGATCATCCTGGAAGAGGAAGCCGGCGGAGCGCCGATGTTCACCAGCGACCTGCTCGCCCAGATGATCCGCTTCTACGGCCATGCGATGCAGGGCATGCTCGGCAAGTACCTGGAAAACAACATCAAGGCCTTCACCGACATGCAGGCCAAGCTGCAGGAGCAGGCGCGCGCGATCTACGGCGAGAACAGCCCGATCAACCAGGACCTCTGGGCGCAGTTCCTCAACTTCCAGGGGCCGGCCATGCAGAGCATGATGGGTGCGTACGTCGAGCAGAGCAAGAAGATGTTCCAGCAGATGCAGGAGCAGATCGAGAGCCAGACCCGCAACATCTTTACCGGCTTCCAGTTTCCCGCCTATAACAACAAGACCGGACAGGACGAGAAGGCCGAAGAGACTTCCGCCGCCGGCAAGGGCCGCAGCGGCAATTCCTGACGCTGCCGGCTGACGGGTGTCGCCCGCTGCGGGCGGCACCTTCCCCGGAGCTATCCCCACAGCATGAACAGACAGATTTCCCAGGGCGTGCCGCGCGTCGGCTTCGTCTCACTCGGTTGCCCGAAGGCGACCTCCGATTCCGAACACATCCTGACCCGTCTGCGTGCCGAGGGCTACGAGATCTCCGGTAGCTACGACGACGCCGACCTGGTGGTGGTGAACACCTGCGGCTTCATCGACGCGGCGGTCGAGGAGTCGCTCGACGCCATCGGCGAGGCGCTCGCCGAGAACGGCAAGGTCATCGTCACCGGCTGTCTGGGGGCGAAGGACGACGTGGTGCTCGCCGCCCATCCGCAGGTCCTGGCGGTCACCGGACCGCATGCCACCGAAGAGGTGATGCACGCGGTGCACCGGCATCTGCCCAAGCCGCACGATCCCTTCGTCGACCTGGTTCCGCCGCAGGGCGTGCGTCTCACGCCGCCGCACTATGCCTATCTGAAGATCTCCGAAGGCTGTAACCACAGCTGTACCTTCTGCATCATTCCGTCGATGCGCGGCGACCTGGTCAGCCGGCCCATCCACGAGGTGATGCGCGAGGCCGAGGCGCTGGCCGATGCCGGGGTGAAGGAGATCCTGGTGATCTCGCAGGACACCAGTGCCTACGGCGTCGATGTGAAGTACCGCACCGGCTTCTGGGGCGGCAAGCCGCTCAAGACCCGGTTGGTCGACCTGGCCAATGCGCTGGGCGAACTGGGCATCTGGATCCGCATGCACTACGTCTACCCCTACCCGAGCGTAGACGACCTGCTGCCGTTGATGGCCGAGGGCAAGATCCTGCCCTACCTGGATGTGCCCTTCCAGCATGCCAGCCCGCGCATCCTGAAAGCCATGAAGCGTCCGGCCAATGCGGAGAACGTCCTGGAGCGGGTGCGCAAGTGGCGCAGCATCTGCCCGGAGCTGACCATCCGCTCGACCTTCATCACCGGTTTCCCGGGCGAAACCGAAGCGGACTTCGAGCAGTTGCTGCAATTCCTCGACGAGGCTCAGCTCGACCGGGTGGGCGCCTTCGCGTATTCGCCGGTCGAAGGCGCGGCGGCCAACGAACTGCCGGGCGCGGTGCCCGAGGACGTGCGCGAGGAGCGCAGGATGCGGCTGATGTCCTTCCAGGAGGACATTTCCACGCAGCGTCTCGAAGCGAAGATCGGCCGCGAGATGACCGTGCTGGTCGACGACGTCGATGAGGAAGGCGCGCTGGCCCGTTCGCCGGGCGATGCGCCGGAGATCGACGGGCTGGTGATCATCCCGGAAGGGGATGATCTTGCGCCGGGCGACTTCGTCCGCGTGCGGATCACCGACTGCGACGTGCACGACCTCTACGCAGAAAGAATCGACTGAGCGCTCCCCGCCCGATGCTCGACTTCGCCTACGCCAAACGCAACGCCGCCGGCCCGGTCGTCGGGCTCGCGCTGGGAGGCGGCGCGGCGCGTGGCTGGGCGCATCTGGGCGTGCTGCGTGCGCTGATCGCCGACGGGGTGCAGCCCGACATCGTCTGTGGCTGCTCCATCGGCGCGCTGGTCGGTGCCGCCTACGCTTCCGGCAAGCTCGCCGAGATGACCGCGTGGACCGAGTCGCTCGACTGGCAGGGCGTGGTGGCGATGCTCGACATCAGCCTGAAGGGCGGGCTGGTGCGCGGCGACCGGGTGATCCAGTATTGTGCGCGGCACTTCCTCGCGGATGATTTCTCCCGTCTTGCGCTGCCCTTCGCCTGCGTGGCGACCGAACTCTATTCCGGGCGGGAGGTCTGGTTGCGCGAAGGCAGCGTGGCCGATGCGGTGCGCGCCTCGATTGCCTTGCCCGGGCTGATCTCGCCCGCCCTGCGCGATGGTCGCGTACTGGTCGACGGTGGCTTGGTCAATCCGGTGCCGGTCTCGCTGTGCCGCGCGATGGGGGCCGATCTGGTGATCGCAGTCGACCTCGGGTCCGACCTGGTCGGACGCCCGCTCAAGCGCAAGGCCAGGCACGAACTGCCGGCCGACACCTGGCCACAGAAGCTGCTTGCCATGGCCGGACTGGGTAACGGAGAGGAAGAGGAGGGCAGTCTGCCCTCGCTGGCCACCATCCTCACCTCCAGCATCAACATCATGCAGATGCGCATCGCCCGCAGCCGGCTGGCCGGCGAGCCGGCGGACGTGCTGATCACACCGCGCGTGGCCCAGCTCGGCATCATGGATTTCGATCACGCCGCCGAGGCGATCGCCGAAGGCGAAGCCGCAGTCGGGCGCGCCCGTCCCGCCCTCCACCACCTGCTGGGCAGGGACGCGTGAGCGCGACGGCGACGCTGCTCGCGGCGCTCGCCCGGGCGGTCGGGCAGGAGCGCGTACTGAGCAGCGAGACCGCGGCCGCACCCTTCTGCGAAGACTGGCGCGGCCGCTACCGGGGACGCGCACTGGCCGTGGTACAGCCGGCGAATGCCGCCGAGGTGGCCGAGGTGGTGCGCCTGTGCGCGCAGGCCGGTGTGCCGGTGGTGCCGCAGGGCGGCAATACCGGCCTGTGCGGCGGCGCCACCCCTTTGCCTGACGGGCGGGCGGTGCTGCTCAGCCTGTCGCGGCTGGCGCGCATCCGTGCGCTTGATCCGGCCAACAACACCCTGGTGGCGGAGGCCGGCTGCACGCTGGCCGCCGTGCAGGCGGCGGCGGAGTCGATCGACCGCCTGTTCCCGCTCTCCCTGGCCTCCGAAGGCAGTTGCGAGATCGGCGGCAATCTGTCGACCAATGCCGGGGGCGTCCATGTGCTGCGCTACGGCAACATGCGCGAGCTGACCCTGGGGCTGGAGGTTGTGCTGCCCGACGGGCGTCTGTGGGACGGCCTGCGCGGCTTGCGCAAGGACAACACCGGTTACGACCTCAAGCAGCTCTTCATCGGCGCCGAAGGCACCCTGGGCATCATCACCGCCGCGGTACTGAAGCTCTTCCCGCGTCCGCGCAGCCAGGCCGTGGGCTGGGTCGCAGTGGCCGATCCGGCCGCCGCGCTGGCGCTGCTCGACCGGCTGCGCGATGTTTTCGGCGAGCGGCTGAGCGCCTTCGAGCTGGTCGGGCGCAGCGCCCTGGAACTGGTGTTGCGCCACATCCCGGGCAGCCGTGCGCCGTTCGACCCGTTGGCCGCATGGTCGGTGCTGATCGAGCTCGGCGACCCGCAACCTGCAATGGACCTCGATGCGGCGCTCACCGCGACGCTGGCGGACGCGGCCGGGCAGGGACTGATCGCCGATGCGGTCGTTGCAGCCAGTCTGGCCCAGCGCAAGGCCCTTTGGCAGTTGCGCGAGAACATCTCGGAAGCACAGAAGATCGAAGGGGTGAGCATCAAGCACGACATCGCCGTGCCGCTCAGCCGCATCCCGGAGTTTCTGGCGCGCGCCCACGATGCGCTGCATGCGGCCTGGCCTGGGGTGCGGATCGTCGCGTTCGGGCATCTGGGTGACGGCAACCTGCACTACAACCTGTCGCGCCCGGCAGGCGAGGACAACGCCGCCTTCATCGCGCGCAGCGCCGAGGTGAATCGCATCGTGCATGATCTGGTGGATGCGCTGGGTGGTTCGATCTCCGCCGAACACGGCATCGGACAGCTCAAGCGCGATGAACTGCTGCGCTACAAGCCGGCGGTGGAACTGGACCTGATGCGTGCGGTGAAGCAGGCGATCGACCCGCGCAACCTGATGAATCCGGGCAAGTTGCTGTGATGTCCGGGGACTTTCCGCAGCGCGCCCGGATGCGGGCAGAAAAAAGTGCTGTCGGGCGCTTTACAGCGCCAGATGGTGTTCTTATAATGCGCGCTCTTTCGCGGTCGGGGGTATAGCTCAGCTGGGAGAGCGCTTGCATGGCATGCAAGAGGTCAGCGGTTCGATCCCGCTTACCTCCACCAACCGAAAGTCAGGTCCCCATCGTCTAG
>JAUVWV010000377.1 GCA_030603925.1 Thauera sp.
CATTGACGATGCGCTGCGCCAGGCCTTCGACGATGGCGGTCTTGCCCACGCCCGGCTCGCCGATCAGCACCGGGTTGTTCTTGGTGCGGCGCTGCAGGATCTGGATGGCGCGGCGGATCTCGTCGTCACGCCCGATCACCGGGTCGAGCGTGCCCTGGCGGGCGCGCTCGGTGAGATCCATGCAGTACTTCTTCAGCGCCTCGCGCTGACCTTCGGCCTCCTGGCTGTCCACATGCTGCCCGCCGCGCACGGCCAGCACCGCGGCTTCCAGCGCCTTGCGGGTGAGGCCGTATTCCTTGAGCAGCCGGCCGGCCTCGCCCCCGCTCTTGCCACCCTCGTCGGCCAGCGCGAGCAGGAACATCTCGCTGGCGATGAACTGGTCGCCACGCTTCTGCGCCTCCTTGTCGGTGAGGTTGAGCAGGTTGTTGAGGTCGCGCCCCACCTGCACCTCGCCGCCGTGGCCTTCCACCTTGGGCAGGCGCTCGATGGCGCGCTGCAGGGCGGTCTTCAGCGGCGGCACATTCACGCCCGCGCGCTGCAGCAGCGACACCGTGCCGCCGTCGTCCTGATTGATCATCGCAGCCAGCAGGTGCAGCGGCTCGATGAACTGCTGGTCGTTACCCACCGCGATGCTCTGCGCATCGGCAATGGCCTGCTGGAACTTGGTGGTGAGTTTGTCGAAACGCATGGCGGGCATTCCCCGGAAGATTTGACTGCCTCCTATGTGGGGCGGGTTTATGGGTGTTCAAGGGGCATCCGCGCGATGCATCGCCGGATTCCGGCCTTCGGCCTGCATCCAGGCTACGGCGCCACCGCCCGACCTTGCCGGGATGGAACGCGGCAACAGCGGCAATGGCGTATGCGCCACCCGCGCGCCCCTGCCCTTTGGGTCGCCGGGCGCTGTAGACTGCGAACTCCCGACAACGCCCCCAGCCGCAGGACGCACATGGCAGACGCTTACGTGATTGGCCACATCACCGTGAAGGACGAGAACAAGTGGGCCGAGTACCGCAGCAAGGTGCCGGGCACGCTGCAGCCCTGGAATGCCGAACTGGTCATGCGCGGCAGCCTGGCCGCGGTGCTGGCCGGCGAACATGCGCATGCCGACGTGGTGGTGATCCGCTTCCCCACGCTGGAGGCCGCCCAAGGCTGGTACGCATCTCCGGCCTACCAGGCACTGATCCCGCTGCGCGAGGCGGCGGCCGATCTGGTGCTGACCTGCCACACGGCCTGAACACCAAGACCTACGAGAACGACACCCATGACCGCAGCCATCCGCATCTACCACAACCCGCGCTGTTCGAAGAGCCGCTCCGCCTGCGCCCTCCTCGCCGAGAAGGGTGTCGAGGCCGAGGTGATCGACTACCTCAAGACCCCGCCCGACCGCGCCACGCTGACCGCCCTGCTCGCCACGCTGGGCCTGCGCGCCGAAGAGCTGGTGCGCAAGAACGAAGCCATCGTGAAGACCGAATACGCCGGCCGCGCGATGAGTGACCAAGACTGGCTGGAGGCCATGCTCGCCCACCCGGTGCTGATCGAACGCCCCATCGTGGTGGTCGGCGAGCGCGCGGTGGTGGCACGCCCGCCCGAGCGCCTGCTGGAACTGCTGTAAGGCGCCGCCCCCGATGCCGCGCAGCGCACCCTTCGATTACGAGGACATCCGCCGCCGGGCGATGCAGTCGCTGTTCGAGAGCTTCGACAGCCTGTGCGAAGGCACCATCGTGGTGGACGGCGCGGCGCGCATCGTGTGGATCAACGAGCGCTATGCGCAGCGCTTCGGCCTTGCCGGCACCGAAGCGGCGATCGGACGCGAGGTGGAGGAGATCATCCCCAGTTCGCTGATGCGCGAGGTGGTGAACAGTGGCCAGCCCATCATGCTCGACATCCTGGAGGTGGGCAGCGAATCCTTCGTGGTCACCCGCATCCCGCTCAAGGACGACAGCGGCCAGGTGATCGGCGCGGTGGGCTTCGCGCTCTACGACCAGCTCCAGCCGCTGAAGCCCTTCTACGCGCGCCTAGGCCGCCTGCAGCAGGAACTCGCCCAGACCCGCAAGCGCCTGGCCGAGGAGCGCCGGGCGAAGTACACCTTCTCCAACTTCGTCGGCACCAGCCCGGCGGCGATGGAGATCAAGCGCCAGGCGCGCCGCGCGGCGACGCTGGAATCCCCGGTGCTGCTGCTGGGCGAGACCGGCACCGGCAAGGAACTGATCGCCCACGCCATCC
>JAUVWV010000137.1 GCA_030603925.1 Thauera sp.
ACGAATTCGAGCGCGCGGTGCTGGAACACCCCGAGGTGATCGAGTGCTACAGCACCACCGGGGATGCGGACTACATCCTCAAGATCGTGGTGCCGGACATGAAGGCCTACGACGCCTTCCTGCACCGGCACATCTTCGGCATTCCGGGGGTGGCCAATGTGCGCACCGCGGTGGTGCTGCGCGAGGTGAAGTACGACAGCCTGCTGCCGATCGACCCCGCCTGAGCGCCGCTCCTACACTAGTCGTCGTCGCCTTCGTCGCCGATCGTGAAGCGGTGCAGCAGCTCTTCCAGCGCCTTGCGCGCGGTGGGCGATTCGAGGTCGTAGAAGCGGAAGCCGGTGGAACACAATTCCGGGTTGAGGTCGGTACCCGACCACATGGCCTTGGCCTTGAAGCGTGCGCTGCGCGGCGCGCCCGCGTCGTCGTGGTACTCCACCCGCAGGCGATAGAGGAGGTCGGTGCGCAGCACTTCGGGACCGTAGATCATGAAGCCGCCAGGGCTCAGGTCGCCCATGCGCCCCAGGAAGCGGCCGTCGGCTTCGTCGAAGACGCGGAAGTTGATCGCGATGGAGCGGCGGCGGAACAGGCGGTTGTCCATGATCGGCGGGCTCCTGTGCGGTATTCAGTTGGCCGGTGTGGTGTTGGCCGCAAGCTGCTGGGCGGGCCACCCCCAGTCGCGTTCCCAGGCGGTGCGCACCAGGTTGGGGTAGTGCGCCTTGCCCAGGCTGCCGTTGTAGCGCCCCAGCGCGCGGAACAGGTCGCCCTTCTCGATGTCCAGGTAGTGGCGCAGGATGGTGCAGCCGTAGCGCAGGTTGGTACGCAGGTGGAAGAGGTTGTCCTGCGGACTGCCGATTACGCCGACCCAGAACGGCATCACTTGCATGTAGCCGCGCGCACCGGCCGAGGACACCGCGTACTTGCGGAAATTGCTTTCCACCTGGATCAGGCCGAGCACCAGCTGCGGGTCGAGCCCGGCGCGGGTGGCCTCGTAGTGCACCGAGGTGAGCAACTCGCTGCGGTAGTTCGAGTCGGGGATGCGCTTTTCCAGGCGGCGCGACATCTCCGCCAGCCAGCGCTCGCGTTCGAGCGGGTCGGCGATCAGCAGGCGCGGCGCGCCAGCGTCCGACACCGCGGCGTGCAGGGCAGCGCGCACGCTGGCCGCCATGGGCTCGTACATCTGGTTGCCCGCGCCGGCCGCCGCGCTGACCAGCAGGGCTGCAGCGGCGACCAGGGCGCGAAGGGAGCGGCGTGCGGGATGCATGCCGGATTTATAACGTTCAGCGCCCGCCGAGTCTAGCGAGGACGAAGTCCGCCAGCGCCGCCACCGTGACCTTTGTCGCTTCTGCGTCACGCCGCCCTTGGTATTCGGCCTGGCCTTCCTTCAGACCGCGCTCGCCGATGGTCACGCGGTGCGGCACGCCGATCAGCTCCCAGTCCGCGAACATCGCGCCCGGCCGCTCGTCGCGGTCGTCCAGGATGGCGTCGATGCCGGCGGCGCGCAGCCCGTCGTAGAGCGCACCCGCGGCTTCGCGCACCGCTTCCGAGCGGCCCCAGCCCACCGGGCAGATCACCACCTGGAAGGGGGCGATGGCGTCCGGCCAGATGATGCCGCGTTCGTCGTGATTCTGTTCGATGGCTGCGCCCGGAATGCGGGTGATGCCGATGCCGTAGCAACCCATCTCGAAGGGCTTCGGGCGCCCGTCGTCGTCGAGGAAGCTGGCGTTCATCACTTTCGAGTACTTGGTGCCCAGGTAGAACACGTGCCCCACCTCGATGCCGCGCTGGATGGCGAGCGTGCCCTTGCCGTCCGGGCTGGGGTCGCCGGCCACCACGTTGCGGATGTCGGCCACCAGATCGGGTTCGGGCAGGTCGCGGCCCCAGTTGGCGCCGGTGTAGTGGAAATCCTCGGCGTTGGCGCCGCAGATGAAGTCGGCCATGTTGGCCACCGTGCGGTCGGCCACCACCCTGACCGGCTTCAACAGGCCGATCGGCCCGAGGTAGCCGGGCTTGCAGCCGAAGTGTTCGAGGATCTCGGCCTCGCTGGCGAAGCGGAAGCCGCTCTTGAGGCCTTCCAGCTTGCCGGCCTTGACTTCGTTGAGCTCATGATCGCCGCGCACCAGCAGCAGCCAGACGGTGACGCCGGCGGGCTGGCCGGCTTCGTCCACGTCGTCGGTGGCCAGCACCAGAGACTTCACCGTGGTTTCCAGCGCCACGCCGAGCAGCGCGGCGACGTCCTCGCAGGTGGCCTTGCCCGGGGTCGGGGTCTTCACCAGGTCGGCGCCGGGGGCGGCACGGCCGGCGAGCAGGGGCAGGGCTTCGGCCAGTTCGATGTTGGCGGCGTAGTCGGACTGCGGGCAGTACACGATGGCGTCCTCGCCGGTGTCGGCGATCACCTGGAACTCGTGCGAGCGGTCGCCGCCGATGGCGCCGGTGTCGGCGGCCACTGCGCGGTAGGTGAGGCCCATGCGGTCGAAGATGCGGCAGTAGGCGGCGTACATGGCGTCGTAGCTGCGCCCCGCGGCGTCCACGTCACGGTCGAAGGAGTAGGCGTCCTTCATGGTGAACTCGCGCCCGCGCATCACGCCGAAGCGCGGGCGGCGCTCGTCGCGGAACTTGGTCTGGATCTGGTAGAAGTTCTTCGGCAGCTGACGGTAGCTCTTCAACTCCTGGCGCGCGGTGTCGGTGATGACTTCCTCGGAGGTCGGCTGCAGGGCGAAGTCGCGCTCGTGGCGGTCCTTGAAGCGCAGCAGTTCGTCGCCCATCTTGTCCCAGCGCCCGGTCTCCTGCCACAGCTCGGCCGGCTGCACCATGGGCATGGTGAGTTCCAGCGCGCCGGCGCGGTCCATCTCCTCGCGCACGATGTTCTCCACCTTGCGGATCACCCGCAGGCCCATCGGCATGTAGGTGTAGATGCCGGCGGCGACCTTGCGGATCAGGCCGGCGCGCAGCATCAGCTTGTGGCTGACGATCTCGGCGTCGGACGGGGCTTCCTTGAGGGTGGAGACGAAGAACTGGGAGGCGCGCATGCTGGAATCCACGGGCTGACGATGACGGAGCCGGCGATTCTAGCGCAAGGCGCCGGCGTGATGCGGTGCCGCATCCGGAACGATCCCCGGCGGCTTGCTTTCCAAGCAGGGGCAAGTGTGAAAAAATCCGACACAGTCCATGAAAATTCGAAGGTTTCATCATGCTCGACCGTGAAGGCTATCGCCCGAACGTCGGCATCATTCTGGTCAACGCGCGCAACGAGGTCTTTTGGGGCAAACGCATCCGAGAACATTCCTGGCAGTTCCCGCAAGGTGGCATCAAGCACGGTGAAACACCCGAGCAGGCCATGTATCGCGAACTGTTCGAGGAAGTCGGACTGCGTCCCGAGCACGTGAAGATCCTCGGCCGCACGCGTGGCTGGTTGCGTTACGACGTTCCCAAGCACTGGATCAAGCGGGAATGGCGCAACACCTATCGCGGGCAGAAGCAGATCTGGTTTCTGCTCCGCCTGGTGGGACGCGACACGGACGTCAGTCTGCGCGCGAGCAACCATCCGGAATTCGATGCCTGGCGCTGGAGCGAATACTGGGTGCCGCTCGATGCGGTGATCGAGTTCAAACGCGGGGTGTACCAGCAGGCGCTCACCGAGTTGTCGCGGGTGCTGTTCCGCTCCCGGCCGCGGGAGTTGCCACAGGGCTACCGGCCTTCCGAAGCTTCCTGAATCCTCCATGTCCTCTCCGCGACGGCGCCTCGATGGCGCCGTCGCCACATCTGCCGCCCGTGTTTCGATAGCGCATGCCAATTGAGCGGACAGGCGCATTCAATTTTGACGCTCCCTTCCCGGACATAGGCTGGAACCGTCGCCGGCGCGGGGCCGGGGTGCATTGCTGGCTGAATCCACGACGAGGAGAGGAGACATGCAACTGAAGGGTTCCAGGACCGAGGGGAATCTCAAGGCGGCCTTCGCGGGCGAGTCGCAGGCCAATCGGCGCTACCTCTACTTTGCCGCCAAGGCGGACGTGGAAGGGCAGAACGACGTCGTGGCGGTATTCCGCTCCACCGCAGAGGGCGAAACCGGGCACGCGCATGGCCAGCTGAAGTAGCTGGAGGCCTGTGGCGATCCGGCGACTGGGCTGCCCTTCGGCGCGACGCGGGCGAATCTGGGCGCAGCCATTGCGGGCGAGACGCGCGAGTACACCGACATGTATCCCGGCATGGCCCGGGCCGTGCGCGACGAGGGCTTCGAGGAGATCGCCGACCGGTTCGAAACGCTCGCCAAGGCGGAGCGTTCGCACGCCAATCGCTTCCAGCGGGCGCTCGACGCGCTGCAGGACTGAGTCCCGCCGGGGTGGCAGGGCGGCTGTGGCCGGCGTAGGGACGCCCGGCGCGAGGCGAGCGGGTGTGGCGCGCGAGGTACAAGGCAGTGTGCGCCGGCCGGTCGCAGACAGCCCTGCCGCATTCGCCGGGCGGCGCCGCGCCGCCGCGCAAGGGGAGACCCGCCTGCGCGACCGCATCCTGACCAGCACCGATGCGCTCGGCAAGCTGGCGGCGATCCCGGTGGTGGCCCAGACGGTCAACTACGCCAACCGCAACGCTGTGGCGCGTACCGTGCTGCAGTCGGTGCTGGGCGTCGACAAACGGCGCGACCTGCCGCCCTATGCGGCGGTGAAGTTCCGCTCGAATGCCGCGCCGGGCGAGCAGTGGGCGGTGCGCGACGGCGCGCGGATGCCGGGCAGGGTAGCGATCTTCGCGACCTGCTACATCAACTACAACGAACCGGGCATCGGGCACGACCTGGTGTCCATCCTGGCGCACAACAAGATTCCCGTCGTGCTGGCCGAGCAGGAAGCGTGCTGCGGCATGCCGAAGCTGGAACTGGGCGACCTCGAGGGCGTGGTGCGGCTGAAGGGGCGCAATGTTCCGCTGCTCGATCGTCTGGCGCGTGACGGCTATGCGATCCTCGCACCGGTGCCGTCCTGCACGCTGATGTTCAAGCAGGAACTGCCGCTGCTGCTCCCGGAAGACGAGGCGGTCGCGCGGGTGGCGGAGGCGATGTTCGACCCATTCGAGTACTTCATGCTGCGCCATCGGGATTGCCTGCTGAAGACCGACTTCAAGCGGGAACTGGGCAGGGTTGCGTACCACCTCCCCTGCCACGGGCGGGTGCAGAACGTGGGCCAGAAGACGCGTGAGACCGTGCAGCTGGTGCCGGGTACCGAGGTCGTCACCGTGGAGCGTTGTGCGGGCCATGACGGCACCTGGGGGGTGAAGACCGAGTACTTCGAGCAATCGATGAAGATCGGTCGTCCGGTGTTCCGTCAGATGGCCCAGGCGCAGCCGGACTACGTCAGTTCGGACTGTCCGATCGCCGCGCGTCACATCTGCCAGGGCATTCGCGATGGCGGTACCGAACTGAAGGCGCAGAAGGCGCATCCGCCCAGCCTGCTGCGGATGGCCTACGGACTGGAGGAGGGAAGGGGATGAGCGCGATTGCCAGGGAGTCCTTGATGAGTCTGAAGACCTACGCGCGTGAGCGCCCTGCCTTCTGTGCGCGCGTCATGGCGCACAAGAAGCGGTGTGCGCTGCAGGTGGGCGAGCACGTCAGCCTTGCCTTCGAGGATGAACTGACGATCCGCTACCAGGTGCAGGAGATGCTCCGCATCGAGCTGATCTTCGAGGAGGGCGGCATCCGCGACGAGCTGGATGCCTACAATCCGCCGGTGCCGGACGGCCGGAACCTCAAGGCGACGATGATGATCGAGTACCCCGATGCGCACGAGCGGCGGACCTGGCTGGCACGTCTGATCGGCATCGAGGACCGCGTCTGGGTGAGGGTGCCGGACACGAAGCGGTATTTGCGATTGCGGATGAGGACCTGGAGCGCGAAAATGCCGAGAAAACCTCGTCGGTGCATTTCCTGCGCTTCGAGCTCGATCCCGTCATGATCGGTGCCTTGCAGCGGGGGCGGCGTTTGCGGTGGGTATCGATCATCCGGCGTATGGCGTCGTGGTCGACCCGGTGCCCGAGGTGGTCCGAACATCCCTGTGTGGAGATCTGCGCGCTTGAATCCTGTGCAAACCGTCCTGCGCGGGGGCCTGCTGGCCCTCGTTTGTTCTTCCGTCCCGGCGTTCGCCCAATTGTTCAGTGACCCGGAAGAGCGGGCCAACTGGAAGGAGGGTGAGTACGCGCTGCCCGATGCGCCGCGCGAGGATACGCTCCGGGCCTTCTACGTGTCGGCCGCCACGCCGCACCGCTTCTTCATCGACGAGCATACGCTGGCCGTCGGCGAGGACGGCGTGGTGCGCTACGTCCTCGTCGTACGCAGCGCCGGGGGTGCGTCCAACGTGACCTACGAGGGCATTCGCTGTGCCACCGGCGAGCGCCGCATCTATGCATCTGGACGTAGCGACGGCAGTTGGGCGGAGGCGCGCAACAGCCAGTGGGAACCGATCGTGGACAATACCTACAATCGCCCTCGGGCCGCCCTGGCGCGCGACTACTTCTGCGACGGGCCTGCGGCGCCGCGCAACCGGGCCGCAGTGCTGCGTCGCCTGCACAACACCGAAAACCGGGCTCTCGACCCCTACCGCTGAGAACGCAAATGATCGATCAGGCCATCATCCAGTTCGACCGCGCACTGCGCACCGTCTTTGCGCCGGCGCGCAGTGTCCGCCCCGTTCCCGCCGCGGATCTGCCCGACGCGCCGCTGTCGAATGAGGAAAAGCGCCATGCGGCGGCGCTGATGCGTATCAACCATTGCGGTGAGATCTGTGCGCAGGCGCTCTACCAGGGGCAGGCGATGATGTCGCGCGACGACGCCATTCGCCGCGCGTTGCAGCAGGCGTCGAACGAGGAAACCGAGCATCTGGCCTGGACCGAGCAGCGGATCGCCGAACTGGGGGGGCGCAAGAGCCTGCTTAACCCGTTGTGGTACGGCGGGTCGCTGGCCATCGGGTTGCTCGCGGGGCGCTTCGGCGATCGCTGGAACCTCGGCTTCCTGGCGGAAACCGAGCGTCAGGTCGAAGCGCACCTGTCGGGTCACCTCGAAACCCTGCCCGCGCAGGATCTCAAGTCGCGCGCGATCGTCGAGCAGATGAAGGTCGACGAGGTGCAGCATGCCGATACTGCGGTGTCGCTCGGTGCGCAGGAAGTACCGGCGCCGGTCAAGGCCGCGATGAAGCTCGCCTCGCGGGTGATGACGCGTACGGCCTACTGGGTCTGACCGACCGCGGCGCAGCCCGCTTGCGCCCGTCTTGGCGCCGGTGCGCGAGATTCCGGCTGGCGCGGCGCTGCGCAAGCCCCGCCCGGCCATCCGGCAGGCACATCGTTCGCTCGCTCACTGCGCGTGCCCGTGCAAACGCTCAGACTTCGACGATCTCCCATTCGTGGGTGATCTCGGCGGTCTTGCCGAGCATGATCGATGCGGAGCAGTACTTCTCTGCGGAGAGGTGGATCGCCCTTTCGACGGCCTCGGGCTTCAGGTTCCTGCCGCTTACCGTGTAGTGGAAGCGGATGCGGGTAAAGACCTTGGGGTCGGTGTCTGCGCGCTCGGCGTTCAGCCTGACGTCGCAGCCGCGCACGTCCTGTCGCCCGCGCTTGAGGATCAGCACCACGTCGTAGGCCGTGCAGCCGCCGGCCCCTGCCAGCATCAGCTCCATCGGACGCGGCGCCAGGTCCCGGCCGCCGCCCTCCGGCGCGCCGTCCATCGTCACCAGATGACCGCTACCGGTCTGGGCGAGGAAGGTCATTCCGTCGACCCACTTGATGCTGCATTCCATTGATTTTCCCCTTGTCCTTCGGTGCCGAGCCTGCGCCCGCACGATTCCGTCACGAGTCGGCCCGCGATTCTACCGGAGGCTTTGCACAGCGGGGGTGTCGGGCAAGCTGCCGGGGCGTTCGCGGGCGTCCTGCAAAGCGGCCTCTGCAGATGCACAACAGCACCCTTCTGCCCCCGCCTGCGGGGGAACAAAACCTTGCGAAGGGAATCCCGGAAACACGGGCTAATCTTATATAAAACATAACTTTGGGCAAGCATAAGGCGAGCTTATAGCAGAATCAAAACATTTATAGTGCAATGCACAAAAAACGCTTGCACCGCATCGGGCGGTTTGGTGTAATTCATCCCAGTCGGATCGCAAACGTCTCCGCGATCCAAACGGTGTCTCCTCCACCCTCCTCCTTTGGTGTGGATTTAACGCAGTCCCAAGCGGACTGCGTTTTTTTTGCTTGTTTCCCTCGCTTCGCGTTGCGCGTGATTGACATCGTGGTGGGTCACGCATTAAGATTGCGAGCTTTCCGTTTGGTGGCCGGTTCGCCAGGCCTGACAAAGATCGAGGATTCGAATGAAAACGTTTTCTGCCAAGCCGCACGAAGTACAGCGCGACTGGTTCGTTGTTGACGGGACGGACAAGGTGCTTGGCCGGCTTGCCGCCGAAGTGGCGCGTCGCCTGCGTGGCAAGCACAAACCCATCTACACCCCGCACGTCGACACTGGTGACTACATCGTCGTGGTCAACGTCGACAAGCTGCGTGTGACCGGCAACAAGGCGCTGGACAAGAAGTACTATCGCCACTCCGGTTATCCGGGCGGGATCTACGAGACCAACTTCACCAAGCTGCAGCAGCGCTTCCCCGAGCGCGTGCTGGAAAAGGCGGTGAAGGGCATGCTGCCGAAGGGTCCGCTGGGTTACGCCATGCTGAAGAAGCTGAAGTGCTATGCCGGTGCCGAGCATCCGCATACCGCCCAGCAGCCCAAAGTTCTCGAGATCTGACAGGAGCCGATAAATGGCCGTGACTTACAACTACGGCACCGGTCGCCGCAAGACCGCGGTGGCCCGTGTGTTCATCAAGCCGGGCTCCGGCAACATCGTC
>JAUVWV010000369.1 GCA_030603925.1 Thauera sp.
CCCGCATCTGCCGCCCGCCTGGGTGCAGCAACGCAACGGCGGTGCCGGGGTGTGGCTGGTGCGCGACGGCCGGCCGGTGTTCGAGGCCCTGCCGCAGGCCGAGGCCGGGCGTCCGGTGGCGGTGGATCTGCCGCCCGACACGGTGTTGGTGGACGAAGGGCGCTTCAGTCTGGATCT
Source organism: Thauera sp. (assembly GCA_030603925.1). Taxonomy (GTDB): domain Bacteria; phylum Pseudomonadota; class Gammaproteobacteria; order Burkholderiales; family Rhodocyclaceae; genus Pseudothauera. The sequence goes on from JAUVWV010000369.1 coordinate 178, forward strand.
GCCGCCGCGCGATGCCGCGGGGGCCGGCGGCGCGCCCGGGAGCGGCCGGTGAGCGGCTGGTACGAGCGGCTGATCACCAATCACCCGCTCGCCAACATCGCCTTCGTGCTGGTCATCCTGGGCGGCATCGCCAGCTACGTGACCATGCCGCGTGCGCAGGACCCGGAGATCAACTTCAACTGGGTCAGCATCGTCACCACCTTGCCGGGAGCGTCGGCGGAAGACGTCGAGCGCGAGCTCACCGCGCCGCTGGAGGACGCGATCGCGCAGGTGAAGGACATCAAGTTCGTGTCGTCCTCCAGCCGCGAGGGGGTGTCCTCCATCCTGGTGCGCTTCGAGGAACTCGGCGAGCGCCAGTTCGACAAGCGCATCAATGACCTGCGACGCGAGGTCCAGAACAAGGCGGCGGCCGAACTGCCCTTCGATGCCACCGACCCGCAGGTGCTCGAGATCACCTCGTCGAACGGTTTTCCCACCGCCATCCTGGCGGTCTATGCGCCCGGCGGCGGCGAGGTGCTGCGGCGCACCGCGTTCGGCCTGAAGAAGGACATCGAGCAGCTGCCCGGGGTGGATCAGGTGCTGGCGCTGGGGCTGGACGAGCCGGAACTGCACGTCGATTTCGACCCCGAGCGGGTGGCCGCCGCCGGCCTGTCGCCCATCCAGGTGGCGGACGGGGTGGCGGCCTGGTTCCGCAACACCCTGGGCGGGCGCATCCGGGTGCAGGACCATGAATGGCTGGTGCGCATGGAGGGCAAGACCACCGATCCGCAGGTGCTCGCCGAAGCGGCCATCGTCACCCCGTCCGGGCGGGTGGCGCTCGGTGAGCTGGGGCGGGTGGCGCGCGGCCACGACCGCACCGCCCAGCTGGTGGCCTACAACGGCATGCCGGCGATCATGCTGTCGGTGAACAAGCAGCCGGGCGTCAATACCCTGGAGCTGGTGAGCCGCCTGACCGCCTTTGCCGAAGCGCGCAATCCGCTGCTCTACGGCCAGGGCGCGCAGCTGGTGATGCTGGACGACCAGACCCACCAGACCCGCAGCGCGATCGGCGTGATGGAGTCCAACGCGTTGATCGGCCTGCTGGCGGTGCTGGGCATGTGCTGGCTGTTCCTCGGCACGCGCATCGCCCTGCTGGTGGCGATCGGCATTCCGTTCTCGCTGGCCGGCGCCTTCCTGGTGGTCGACGGCATCGGCTCCACCCTCAACCTCACGGTGCTGCTCGGCGTGGTGATCGTGCTCGGCATGGTGGTGGACGATGCGGTGGTGGTGGTGGAGGCCATCTACTATCGCCTGCAGCGCGGCGAGCCGCCGCTCGCGGCGGTGGTCGGCGGCGTGGTCGAGGTCGCTGCGCCGGTGCTGTCCGCCATCCTCACCACCATCGCCGCCTTCCTGCCGCTGATGCTGCTGCCCGGCATCGTGGGCGATTTCATGTTCGTGGTGCCCTTCGTGGTCACCGTGGCGCTGCTGATCAGCCTGCTCGAGGCGTTCTGGATCCTGCCGGCGCATGTGCTGGCGATCCGCCCGGACTACCGCCGCGCGCCCAGCCGCGCGCAGGTCATGCGCGAGCGCCTCACCCACGACCTGCGGGTGAAATACTCCCGCCTGCTGATCGCGGTGATGCGCCGCCCGCGCATCGCGCTGGGCGTGGTGCTGCTGACCATCGCCGGGGCGCTGGCCGCGGTGTTCGGCGGCGTGGTGAAGACACAGTTCTTCGCCTTCGACTCGATCCGCCTGTTCTACATCCATGTGGACATGCCCGCCGGCGTGACCCTGGAGCGCACCCTGGCGCAGGCAGAGCGCGCGGCGCGCGTGGTGCGCGAGCAGCTCGGCGCGGACGAGCTGCGTTCGGTGGTGGCCTCGGCCGGGATCAAGTTCACCGACACCGAGCCGCTGTACGGCGACCAGTACGGCCAGGTCATCGTCTCGCTCGAACCGCGGCGCGGCGACATGGCCGATACCGGCGAGATCATCGAACGCCTGCGCCCGGCGATCATGGCGCTGGAGGGCGAGGGCAAGCTGGCCTTCCTCGAGATGAAGGGCGGTCCGCCCACCGCGAAACCGATCAGCGTCAAGGTCAAGGCCGACGACTACGTCGAGCTGCGCGCCGCGGCCGATGCCCTGCTCGCCGAGGTGGCGCGCATGCCGGGCGCGCGCGACGTC
>JAUVWV010000090.1 GCA_030603925.1 Thauera sp.
CGAGGCCTCGCAGAAGCGCCTGCTGCTGATCCGCGACGAGATCGACAAGCTGGAGCGCGAGTACGCCAACCTGGACGAGATCTGGCGTTCCGAGAAGGCCAGCGTGCAGGGCAGCCAGCACATAAAGGAAGAGATCGAGAAGCTGCGCGCGCAGATGGCCGAAATGCAGCGCAAGGGCCAGTTCGACAAGCTGGCCGAGTTGCAGTACGGCAAGCTGCCGGAGCTGGAGGCGCAGCTCAAGGCGGCGGAAACCGCCGGCAGCGGCGAGCGCCAGTTCAAGCTGCTGCGCACCCAGGTCGGTGCCGAGGAGATCGCCGAGGTGGTCTCGCGCGCCACCGGCATTCCGGTGAGCAAGATGATGCAGGGCGAGCGCGACAAGCTCTTGAAGATGGAAGAGCGACTGCACGGCCGCGTGGTGGGGCAGGACGAGGCGGTGCGCCTGGTGTCGGATGCCATCCGCCGCTCGCGCGCAGGGCTCTCCGACGAGAACCGGCCGTATGGCTCCTTCCTCTTCCTCGGCCCCACCGGCGTGGGCAAGACCGAGCTGTGCAAGACCCTGGCGGAATTCCTCTTCGATTCGGAAGAGCACCTCATCCGCATCGACATGAGCGAGTTCATGGAGAAGCACTCGGTCGCGCGGCTCATCGGCGCGCCTCCGGGCTACGTCGGCTATGAAGAAGGCGGCTATCTCACCGAGCAGGTGCGCCGCAAGCCCTACAGCGTGATCCTCTTCGACGAGGTCGAAAAGGCCCACCCGGACGTCTTCAACGTGCTGCTGCAGGTGCTCGACGACGGCCGCATGACCGACGGGCAGGGCCGCACCGTGGACTTCAAGAACACCGTCATCGTCATGACCAGCAACCTGGGCAGCCAGATGATCCAGCAGATGGCCGGCGACGACTACGGGGTGATCAAGCTGGCGGTGATGGCCGAGGTGAAGACCTACTTCCGCCCCGAATTCATCAACCGCATCGACGAGGTGGTGGTGTTCCACGCGCTCGACGAAAAGCACATCGCCGGCATCGCCCGTATCCAGCTGAAGTACCTGGAAAAGCGCCTGGCACGCCTGGAGATGAGCATGGAGGTGAGCGACGCCGCGCTGGCCGAGATCGCCTCCGCGGGCTTCGATCCGGTATTCGGTGCGCGGCCGCTGAAGCGCGCCATCCAGGAGCGCATCGAGAACCCGCTCGCCAAGGCCATCCTGGAAGGGCAGTTCGCCGCGAAGGACTGCATCAAGGTCGACGCGGCCGGCGGCAAGCTGAGCTTCGTGCGCGCGGGGTGAGCCGCTCCGGCCCCCGCGCGCCGTAATATCTGTAGGAGCGGGCTTGCCCGCGATGCGGCGAGCGTTGTTCCGCGGATCGCATTGCGGGCTTGCCCGCGCCTACGGGGGAAACGGCGTTTCGGGAGCACCGCCGCTCAGTCGGCAGAGCAGAACCACAACTTGTTGCCCTCGCTGTCGAGGAAGCTGCCGACCAGATAGCGCCCATCGTAGCGTTCGACCGGGTCGGCAATCCGCACGTCGAGCCTGCGCAGTTCCGCTTCGGTCGCACGGGCGTCGGCGCACAGCACGGTAATGCGCGGATTCGGCTCCGCGGTCGGCTTGCCGTACCAGTCTTCCTTCAGCATCAGTGCGGTGTCGCCGAGCAGGTAGCCCACCTGTACGCCATTCTCCATTGCCGGCGGGAGGCCCAGGGCCTCGCCATAGAAGCGCTCGGCACGCGCGCGATCGCTGACCGCGAGCGCGACGGCCTTCACGCACATCAGTCCGAGTTTGGGGGTGTTCATGATGGTCTTCCAGGGGAACAGGGCGTCACCCGGCGGGGCGTTGACGCCCGAGGGAGATGCCGCGGCGGGCCGCGGGCTGTCGGGGGCGCGTCGAGCGAGTGGCCGCCGATCATTCACGCTAGCACTTGCGCGCCGAAACGCCATCCGGCCGCTCCGCTGAGCGGTGGCGGGGCTCACGCTGCGCTGACTCCGCGCGGTCTACCCGGCCTGTCCGGCCTGCTGCAGCCAGCGGTGCTCCACCTTGTGCATCGCCACGTCGGCTACCGTCTTCAGCACCGCGAACAGCGCCAGTGCGAGACTGCCCCCCAGTACCGCACCGAAGATGATCGTCAGGTGCATCGGAATCACCCGCAGATAGGGCAGGAACATCAGCGTGCCGATGTTCGGCTTGCGCCGCAGGTCGGCCTGCACGTGCTCGCGGTGCGAGCCGCGGTGGCTCAGCCAGAAGCCCACGCCCAGCGTCAGGTAGACCAGTACGTCCAGCCCGCCGGTGTGACCGATGTGCATCATGCTGACCTCGCCGGTTTCGGTGTTGGTCACCGGTATATGGCCGCTGGGGTCCGCCGCCGCGGCGAAGGCGAGCAGGAAGAACAGGTAGAAGGAGTGAAAACCGCCATAGTGCAACGCAAAGAAGTTGGCAGTCTGGCGCTGCGTTTGCACGGAGGGGGCAACCGCGCGGTTGTTGATCTTGACGCCCTCAGTGCAGAAGTCCTGCAGCGCCAGGATGCGCCGGCGTGCATAGAAGCCGATGATCACGCTCTGCATCCAGTAAGGCCAGAGCAACTGGCCCAGCCCCCAGTCTGCCCAGATTGCGGCCACGATGGTGGCGATGTTGGCGGCGAGGATGGGGAAGATGCTGCGGTCTCGGATCATGGCGTGTGCATCGCGCGGCAAGGGTGGGCAGGAAGCGGGTGCGGCCGCGTCTGAGTCAGGGCAGCCGTGCGGCCGTCAGCGCTCGCTGCTCGCCAACCTCGCACCCAGCGCGGCAAAGGTGGCCGCAAAGCCGTAGCGCAGGCAGCGCTGCACCGCCGCGGATTCGATGACCAGACGGCGAAAGGCATGCGCCACCAGACCGTAGGCGACGAACACCGCAAGGGTCATCGCCATGAAGGCGGCACTGAGCGCAAGCAACTGGGCGAGCGGATATGCAGCGGCCGGGTCGACGAACTGCGGCAGGAAGGCCAGGAAGAAGATGGTGAGCTTGGGATTGAGAATGTTCAGCAGGAAGGCCTTCGTCATGATGCGCGACGCGCTGCTGCGGGAGATCGCCCCATCCACCGCAAAGGCCGATTTGTCGCGCCATGTGGCGTATGCGACATAGAAGAGATAGGCCACGCCGGCGTACTTGAGCAACTGGAAGGCCAGCGCGCTGGTATGCAGCACCGCAGCCAGGCCCAGGATGGTGGCCGCCAGATGCGGCACGATGCCCGCCGTGCAACCCAGGCTGGCATACACGCTCGCCGCCCGCCCCTGCGCCAGGCCGGTGGAAACGGTGTAGATCACCCCCGTGCCGGGAATCAGGACGACCACCAGGGCGGTGACGAGATACTCGATGCTGATCATGCGGGCTCCAGTGCCGAAATGGGGGAGGGGCGGAGGTCGATGAGGCCGATGGCGCTTGCTGCCTGCCGACGGTTCACTGTGCCGCCTCCCCGGGGGGATCGTCCAGCCGCATGGTGAAATAGCGGCAGTCCTCGCCCGCCTCGAAGAAGTCGCGGCACGGGCGCATGCCGGCCTTGAAGCGCGCCGAACGTGTTGCCCGCTCCGGCACGGCACTTCGGCAGGAGTGGCCTCGATTCCGCACCGACCGTATCGCGGCCAAGGTCGCGCGCACCCGCCCGCGCTGACCGGCCCAGCCAACTTGAGTCCCGCATTGCATTCAACGCGGCTTCGTTCAGAACGCGTCCTTCCAGCGCCGCAGTGCGGCAAAACACGCCGCAGCGTCGGCGGGGCACTGCCCGCAGTGGCGGGTCACCGCCTCGATCACCGCCGGCTCTGCGGTGCGCAGGAAGGGGTTTACCTGCAATTGCTCGGCGATGGTGGTCGGCAGCGTGGGCACAGCACGGGCGCGCTGCGCCTCGCAACGTAGGCGGTAGGCGTCGCGCAGTGCGTTGTCAGGCTCGGCGGCCTGGGCGAAGCGCAGATTGGCCAGGGTGTATTCATGCGTGCAATACACCGCGGTGTCGCCCGGCAGGGCGGCCAGGCGTTGCAGCGAGGCATGCAGTTGAGCGGCGGTGCCGCCCAGCAGGCGGCCACAGCCGGCGGCAAAGAGCGTGTCGCCACAGAACAGAAGGCCGGGGGCGTGGTAGGCGATGTGTCCGGCCGTATGCCCGGGAACATCGAGCGCGGTCAGGCGCAGCGCAAGTTCCGGCAGGGGCACCGCGTCGCCGTCGCGCAGCGGATGGTCGACCCCCTCGATGGCTTCGCCGGCGGGGCCGTACACCGGCACCGGATGGCGGGTCAGCAATTCTTTCAGCCCGCCGATGTGGTCGGCGTGGTGGTGGGTGATGAGGATGGCGCGCAGCGCAAGCTCTTGTTCCTGCAGGTAGTCTTCCACCACCGCAGCGTCGCCGGGGTCGACCACGACGGCCGCGCGCTGCCTCCGCAGCAGCCAGATGTAGTTATCCCGAAAGGCGGGAAGAGGGATAATGTCCATGCCGCAGATTCTGAAGCGCAGATCGCTCATGTCAATCCTCAGTCTGTCAGACTGGCTCAATACACCGCAAGGACGCTATCTGCTCGAATGGGAGCAGGCGGAGTTCGACCGCCTGGTGGCCGACCTGTTCGGCTACAACGCGGCACAGATCGGCTTGCCGGAGCTTGATTTCCTGCGTGCCAACCGGATGCCGTTCCGTTTCCGCTCGGCGCGCTTCGGCGAGGCGGCGGTGATTGCGCGTGCTGAAGCGCTGCCGTTTGCCAGCGCCAGCCTGGATCTGGTGATCCTGCCGCACGTGCTGGAGTTCTCCGCCACGCCGCACCAGGTGTTGCGTGAAGTCGAACGGGTGCTGATGCCGGAAGGGAACCTGATCATCGCCGGTTTCAATCCATACAGTCTGTGGGGGCTGCGCCGGGCGATCGCACGCAAGCGCGGGGCTTTTCCGTGGCGCGGGCAGTATCTGTCGCCGTTCCGCATCAAGGACTGGCTGACCCTGCTCGGCCTGGAGATGCAGTCGGCCGGGTTCGGCTGCTTTGCGCCCGCCGTACGAAGCGAGAAGTGGCTGGAGCGCTGGCGGCCGATGGATCGCGCCGGTCCGCGCTGGTGGCCGGTATGCGGCGCGGTGTATCTGTTGCATGGGATCAAGCGGGTACAGGGGATGCGGCTGATCACCCCGAACTGGCGCGAGAAGCGCGCCGCATCGAAACGCATGGCGCCGATCGCCCAGCGCGGCCGCTCGGCGCCCGGAACAAGGACAACCCAGTAAAGATGGAAGTCGTAGAGATCTATACCGATGGCGCGTGCAGCGGCAACCCCGGCCCGGGCGGCTGGGGAGCCATCCTGCGGTCGGGCGGGCACGAGAAGGAGATCTGGGGGGGCGAGCCGCACACCACCAACAACCGCATGGAACTGCTGGCGGTGATCCGCGCGCTCAACGCGCTCAAGCGCCCGGTGGACGCGCGGGTGCACACCGACAGCCAGTACGTGCAGAAGGGCATTTCGGAATGGATCCACGGCTGGAAGGCGCGCGGCTGGAAGACCGCCGCCAAGGAGCCGGTGAAGAACGCCGACCTGTGGCAGGCGCTCGATGACGCCGCGCGGCGCCACAAGGTCGACTGGATCTGGGTGCGCGGCCACGCCGGGCATGCGGAGAACGAGCGGGCCGACGCACTGGCGCGGCGCGGTGTGGATGCGGTGCGCAGGGCCGGCGCCGCGGTGGAAAACTGAAACCGGCAGGACGCAAGGACTGATGCGACAAATCGTTCTCGATACGGAAACCACTGGCCTGGACTGGCGCAACGGCGACCGGGTGATCGAAATCGGCTGCGTGGAACTGGTCAATCGCAGCCTCACCGGCCGCCACTACCACGTGTATATCAACCCGGAGCGCCGGATCGACGCCGAGGCGGTGGCGGTTCACGGCATCACCGAGGAGTTTCTTGCGGACAAGCCGCGCTTCGCCAAGGTCGTCGATGACTTCGAGGCCTTCGTGCGCGATGCCGAACTGGTGATCCACAACGCGGCCTTCGACGTCGGTTTCCTCAACCACGAGTTGTCCCTGCTCGGCCGCGCGGCGCTCGACACGCTGTGCAGCGGGGTGATCGACACGCTGAAGATGGCAAAGGAGCAGAACCCCGGCAAGAAGGCTTCGCTCGACGCGCTGTGCGAACGCTACCAGGTGGATAACGGGCGCCGTACGCTGCACGGCGCCCTGCTCGATGCCGAGATCCTGGCCGAGGTCTATCTGGCGATGACGCGTGGCCAGGAGAGCCTGATCATGGCGCTCGACGAACCCGCTCCGGGCAGCGCGGAGGCCGAGGCCGCGCTGGGCGAGCGTCCGCCGCTGACCGTGCTGCGCGCAAGCGCGGAGGAACTGGTCGAGCACGAAAAGGTGCTGGGCGAGATCGCCAAGGCGAACAAGGGGGCGTGCCTGTGGCTGCCGCCCGAACCGGTGGAGGCGGTCGAAGCCGCTGCCTGATCCGCGGGAATGCGGCGGAGGCGATAGCTGTGAGGGCAGCCCGGGTGAGATCCGGGGAGGTGCAGGCCGAGGACACGTGCAGCCCCCGGATTGCGGCCTTCGGCCGCCGTCCGGGCTACGTCTTCTGCTCGGCGGCAACTGCTCAGGCGGCGTGCGCGCGTTCGGCGACGATCTCGACGACGTTTTCGGCGATGGCCAGTGCAGCGGTCAGGCCGGGCGATTCGATGCCGAAGAGATTCACCAGGCCGGACACGCCGTGGCGCGCCGCGCCATCGATGCGAAAATCTGCTGCGGGGTCCTGCGGGCCGCAGATCTTCGGGCGGATGCCGGAATAGTCCGGCACCAGCGCGCCGTCGGGCAGCGCCGGCCAGTAGCGGCGGATCTCACCGTAGAACGCCGCCGCGCGCTGCTCGGTGACCCGATAGTCGAGATCCCGCGCATCCGGCGGCAGGTCCAGCCATTCCACGTCGGGACCGAAACGCGCACGGCCCTGCAGGTCTAGGGTGAGGTGCACGCCCAGCCCGGCTTCTTCCGGCACCGGGTAAACCAGGCGGGTAAACGGTGCGCGCCCTTGCAGTGCGAAGTAGTTGCCCTTGGCAAAGTGTGCCGGTGGCACATGCTCCGCGGCCAGACCGTCGATCCGCGCGGCGAGGGCGGGCGCGCCGAGGCCGGCGGCGTTGACCACGCAGCGCGCAAGGATCCGCAGCGGCGCGGTACCGCCGGTGTGCAGGTGGATGCCGTCGGTGACGACTTCGCCAGCGTCTACCGGCGTGTTCAAGGCGAGCAGCGCGCCGGCCGCCTCGGCGTCGCCCAGCAGGGCGAGCATCAGGGCGTGCGAGTCCACGATGCCGGTGGAGGGGGAGAGCAGGGCGGCGCTGCACCGTAGCGCGGGTTCCAGGCGCTGCGCGGCATCGGCGTCGAGCCAGCGCAGATCGTCTACGCCGTTTGCCGCCGCTCGCGCGGCGATTTCCCGCAGGCGGTTTTCCTGTGCCGCGTCGGTGGCGACCACCAGCTTGCCGCAGCGCCGGTGGGCGATGCCGCGCTGCGCGCAGTAGTGGTAGAGCAGTTCGCGTCCGCGGACGCAGAGCGAGGCCTTCAGTGAGCCGGGCGGGTAGTACAGCCCGGCATGCACGACTTCGCTGTTACGGCTGGAGATGCCGCCACCGAAGCGCTCGCCGGCTTCGACGATGATCACCTCGCGTCCTGCCCGGGCAAGTGCGCGGGCGCAGGCCAGACCGACCACGCCGGCGCCGATCACGACACAGTCGATCCGTTCCACGGTGGATGGCATCCGGTGGATTCCGGGAAAGGGCAAGAAAAGGCCCGCGGTGCGCGCGCGGGACGCGCTCCGGCGGGCCGGGAACCGCTCAGCGGCGCAGTTTCTCCATCGCCTTCAGCACGTCGCGGCGCGAGAGCTGGCCGATCAGGCGCTCGCCGTCGACGACCGGCAGGCAGCGGTAGGGCCTGGACATGAACAGTTCGAATGCGTCGACCAGGTTGGAGTCGGCCTTCAGGGTGCACAGGTCGCGCGCCATGAAGTCCTGCACCAGACCGCCGCGTCCGTCGAAGTAGGACGAGTTGAGCGCGATCCGCAGGCAGTCCTTTTCCGACAGGAAGCCGACCAGGCGACCGTCGCCGTCGGCAACCGGTGCGCCGCTGAGTTGGTGGTGGATCAGCATGTGAATCGCATCCAGGACGTTGGTGTCCGGCCGGAACGCGAGGTGATCCCCGATCATGTAGTCCTTGACGAGCAGCGACTGCAGCATGGTTTCTCCTTCTTGTCTCAGCTGTTCCGGGATTCGGCTTCTTCCTGCGCCTGCTGGCGAGCAAGGCGCTTCGGACAGGGTTTCTCGCAGCCCATCTCGCACTCCAGGCCCAGCTTGCCCAGCCCGCCGCAACTGCCTGCGATCGGGTTGCGGCCGGCCAGCACGCCGACGGCCATGGCTACGACGAGGATGGCGATGATGATGAAAGTCAGCAGATAGATCGTCATGTGAATCTCGCGTTTGGTCGTTGCGCCGGCGGGCCGCCTCGGTGCGGTGCCACGCCGGCTTGCGGGTTCAGGGCGTCATGATACAAGCGCAGGACGGAAAAACCACCACACTCAGAGGATCAGCCGCCCGCCGGGCAGACTGCCCGCCTGCTCGAGGCGGCTGACCGTGGGCAGAAGATCGGTCCCGGTTCGATCCTTGAGGGCGGTCGCGCGTTCCCGCATTTCGCTCAGGCTCAGTTCCAGCGGCTCGCCGCTGGCGCCGAAGGCCACGACGTTGCCGCTGTCGCAGGATGGGAAGGCGATCGCGCGCTCCTCGAAGGCCGTGATGATGCGCTCCAGGCTGGCGCGAAAGCCGCGCGAGCGGCCGAACAGGTTCACCGCCATCAGACCGGTATCGGAGAGGCGGCTGCGCACCGCCTGGTAGAAGGGCAGGGTGTCGAGCACACCGGCGCGGGCGTTGCGGTCATAGCCATCGACCAGGATGTAGTCGAAGCGGCGTTGCGTGTTCAGCACGTAATCCGCGCCGCAGCCGATGTGGATGGCGAGCCGCGCGTCTTCGTCCGGCAGGCGGAAGAACTGGTGCGCGGCGGCGACCACGCGCGGCTCGATTTCCACCACCTGGATGCGTACCTGCGGGCAGTGGTGGTAGAGGAACTTGGTCACCGAGGCCGCGCCCAGGCCGATCACCAGCGCGGTCTTCGGCCAGGCGTCGGCATCGCGCAGCAGCAGGCCGGCCATCATCTCGCGGGTGTAGGCCAGTTCCAGCGCATTGGGCTTGCGGATGCGCATCGCGCCCTGGATCCACTCGGAGCCGAAGTGCAGGTAGCGCACGCCGGCCGCTTCGCTGATGTCGATCGGCGTGCTCATTGCAGCCCCCCGCTGACGTAGCCCGGATGGAGCGCAGCGCAATCCGGGGGCTGCGCCCGGTGTCTGCACGGCTGCTTCCCGGATTCCGCCCTGCGGGCTCCATCCGGGCTACGGATCAGGCCGCGCTTCACGAGGCCAGTCTCTTGAGCTGGTACAGGCGTTCCAGCGCCTCGCGCGGGCTGAGCGCATCCGGGTCGATGTCGGACAGTTCGGTGAGCACCGGGTGGGAGGGCGGTTCCGGGTCGGTGTCCGGCAGGCTGGCGAACAGGTCGGCCTGCGGCCCGCCGGTGATCTCGCGGTTCTCCAGCGCGCGCAGGCGGCGCTTGGCGTCGCGGATCACCGCCGCGGGAATGCCGGCCAGCGCCGCCACCTCAATGCCGTAGCTCTGGCTGGCCGGGCCTTCTTCCAGCGCGTGCAGGAAGACGATGCGGTGGGCGTGTTCGACCGCGTCCAGGTGCACGTTGGCGCACTCCGGGTAGTCGGCGTTGAGCCGCGTGAGTTCGAAATAGTGGGTGGAAAACAGCGTCAGGCAGCGGTTTTTTTCCAGCAGCTGGCGGGCGATGGCGAAAGCCAGCGCGAGGCCGTCGAAGGTGGAGGTGCCGCGGCCGATCTCGTCCATCAGCACCAGGCTGTGTTCAGTGGCGCCGTGCAGGATGGCCGAGGCCTCGGTCATCTCCACCATGAAGGTGGAGCGTCCGGAGGCCAGGTCGTCGGAGGCGCCGATGCGGGTGAAGATGCCGTCCAGCGGGCCGATGCGCGCAGCAGCAGCCGGCACGAAGCTGCCCACATGGGCGAGCAGACAGATCAGCGCCACCTGGCGCATGAAGGTGGATTTGCCGCCCATGTTGGGGCCGGTGATCATCAGCATGCGGCGGGTGGGGGCCAGCACGCAGTCGTTGGCGATGAAGTTCTCCACTTGGCGCTCGACCACCGGATGGCGCCCACCTGCGATCTCCAGCCCGGGCTGGTCGGAGAAGGCCGGCTGCACATAACCGTAGCGCAGCGCCGCTTCGCCCAGCGCGCCCAGGCCGTCGAGCAGCGCCAGCGCGCGGGCGATGCGCTGCAGCGCCGGGATCTGCGCGGCGAGCGTCTCCAGCAGCTCGTCGTAGAGCAGCTTCTCGCGCGCCAGCGCGCGCTCCTGCGCGGACAGCGCCTTGTCCTCGAAGGCCTTCAGCTCGGGCGTGATGTAGCGCTCGGCGTTCTTCAGCGTCTGGCGGCGGCGGTAGTCGTCCGGCACCTTTTCGGCGTTGGCACGGCTCACCTCGATGTAGAAGCCGTGCACCTTGTTGAATTCGACCTTCAGGTTGGCGATGCCGCTGCGCTCGCGCTCGCGCGCTTCCAGCGCCATCAGGAACTCGCCGCAATTGCTCTGGATGCCGCGCAGCTCGTCCAGTTCGGCATCGAAGCCGGGGGCAATCACCCCGCCGTCGCGCAGGGCCGCAGCCGGCTCGGGCGCCACCGCGCGGATCAGCAGATCGAGGATGTCGACCGGGATGTCGAGCTGCGCACGCAGCGTGCCGAGCAATTCATCGGCCGGCGTGCCGAGCGCGCCGTGCAGCTCCGGCAGGCGGGCCAGGCTGTCGCGCAGCGCGGCCAGATCGCGCGGGCGGGCGGAGCGCAAGGCCACGCGGGCGGTGATGCGGTCTACGTCGGCAATGCCGCGCAGCGCACTGCGCAGGCCGCCGAGCACGCGACCGTCGCCTTCGCCCAGCAGTTCGGCGATGGCGCCGTGGCGGCGGGCCGCCTCGAAGCGGTCGCGCAACGGGTGGTGCAGGGCGTGGCGCAGCCAGCGCGAGCCCATGCTGGTGGCGCAGTGGTCGAGCAGCGAGAGCAGGGTGGGGGCGGGGTCGCCGCGCAGCGTCTCGGTGATTTCCAGATTGCGCCGGGTGGCCGCGTCCAGGCGCAGGTACTCGGTTTCGCGCTCCACCCGCAGGCCGGTGACATGCTCCAGGCTCTGCCGCTGGGTGGCCTTGGCGTAGTCGAACAGTGCCGCGGCCGCGCCCAGCGCCACCGGCATGTCCTCGACGCCGAATCCGACCAGGTCGCGGGTGCCGAAATGCCCGGTCAGCAGGCGTTCGCCGGTCTCACCGTCGAACTGCCAGTCGGCCAGCTTGCGCAGCACCGGGGCAAGCTGCTGCAGCAAGGGCAGGGCAAGGCCGTCGGGCGCCAGCACCTCGGCCGGGCGCAGGCGCTCGAACTGGGTCTGCAGCCCTTCGCTGGGGCACTGCATGATGCGCAGGTCACCGTTGGCCAGGTTCAGCCAGGCCAGCCCCAGGGTGCCGCGGTGCAGATTCACCGCCATCAGCAGCGAATCGCTGCGGTCGTCGAGCAGCGCCGCGTCGGTGAGCGTGCCGGGGGTGACGATGCGGCTCACCGCACGCTCCATCGGCCCCTTGGTCGCACCCGGTTCGCCGACCTGCTCGGCGATCACCACCGATTCGCCCAGCTTCACCAGGCGGGCAAGGTACTGCTCCACCGCGTGGAAGGGCACCCCGGCCATCTTGATCGGCGTGCCGGCCGACTGCCCGCGCGTGGTCAGCGTGATGTCGAGCAGGCGCGCGGCCTTCTCGGCGTCCTCGAAGAACAGCTCGTAGAAGTCGCCCATGCGGTAGAACAGCAGCGTGTCCGGGTGCTGCGCCTTGA